>JALORQ010000026.1 GCA_025458805.1 Rubrivivax sp. | reverse complement strand
GCATCGGGCTCGCGTCCGATGCCTGCGGCAGGTCGACCCGAAGCGCCGCGCGTCTGGAGCCGCCATGAGCAAACGCCACTTCCTGGAGTTCGAGCAGCCGATCGCCGAGCTCGAGACGAAGATCGACGAGCTGCGCTACGTGCAGAACGAGTCGGCGGTCGACATCTCGGACGAGATCGACCGGCTGGCCAAGAAGAGCCAGCAGCTCACGAAGGAGATCTACGCCAGCCTCAACCCCTGGCAGGTCACGCAGATCGCGCGCCACCCGCAGCGCCCGTACACGCTGGACTACGTGGCCGAGATCTTCACCGACTTCCAGGAGCTGCACGGCGACCGGCACTATGGCGACGATCAGTCGATCGTCGGCGGGCTCGCGCGGCTGAACGGCCAGCCCTGCATGGTGATCGGCCACCAGAAGGGACGAGACACCCGCGAGCGCACCGCGCGCAACTTCGGCATGAGCCGGCCCGAGGGCTATCGCAAGGCGCTGCGGCTGATGCAGCTGGCCGAGAAGTTCGGATTGCCGGTCTTCACGTTCGTCGACACGCCCGGCGCCTATCCCGGCATAGGCGCCGAGGAGCGCAACCAGTCCGAGGCGATCGGCCGCAACATCTTCGAGATGGCGCGCCTCGAGGTGCCGATCGTCAGCACGATCATCGGCGAGGGCGGCTCCGGCGGCGCGCTCGCGATCAGCGTCGCCGACCAAGTGCTGATGCTGCAGTTCTCGGTCTACTCGGTGATCTCGCCCGAGGGGTGCGCCTCGATCCTCTGGAAGACCGCCGAGCGCGCCGCCGATGCCGCCGAGGCGCTCGGCATCACTGCGCACCGGCTCAAGGCCCTGGGCGTGATCGACAAGATCGTCAACGAGCCTGTCGGCGGGGCGCACCGCGACCCGAAGTGGATGGCGGCGCAGCTCAAGCGCGCCCTCGTCGACTCGCTGCGCCAGGTCCAGGACCTGAAGACCAAGGACCTGCTGCAGCGCCGCTACGAGCGGCTCCAGTCCTACGGCAAGTTTGCCGACAGCACCGCGCACTGATCGTCCGCCCCGCGGCGCTGCGGTGCCCGGGGCTGCGTCGTTCGCAGTCGCCGCCAGCGGCGGCCGGGATTCGACGGCGCTGCTCCACTGCGCAGCGCGCGTGGCGCGAGCCGCCGGCCTGCGCGTGCACGCGCTGCACGTCCACCATGGCCTGCAGCCCGCCGCGGATGCCTGGCTGGCCGCCCTGGGCGCGCAATGCCGCCGCTGGACGCGCGCCGGCCTGCCGGTGACCCTGCATCACGCCCGCCTCCAGGGCGCCCCCGCCGCCGGCGAGAGCGTCGAGGCCTGGGCCCGGCGCGAGCGCTACCGCGCGCTCGCCGGGCTCGCCCGCGAGGCGGGGTGCGGGCTCGTGCTGCTTGCCCATCACCGACGCGACCAGGCGGAGACCGTGCTGCTGCAGATGCTGCGCGGGGGCGGCGCCAGGGCGACGGCCGCGATGCCGCGCGCTGCGCAGCGGGACGGGATCGTCTGGGCGCGGCCCTGGATCGACCAGCCGCGCGAGGCGATCGAGGCCTACCTGCACCGTCACCGGCTGCGCTGGATCGACGACCCCAGCAATGCCGACGCCCGCTTCGCTCGAAACCGCTTGCGGCACGGAGCCTGGCCGGCTCTGGCGCGGACGTTTCCGGACAGCGAGACGGCGCTCGCGCAGTCGGCCCGTCGCATGGCCGAGGCCGCGGAGTGCTGCGCGGCACTGGCGGTGGTCGATGCCGCCGCGGCGGTGACGTCGGATGGCGTGCTCGACCGCGCGGCGTGGACCTCGCTCGCCCCCGCGCGACGGGCCAATCTGCTGCGCCACTGGCTGGCCGCGCGGACGGGCGACGGCGTGAGGTCGACGCTCGTCGATCGACTGCTCGACGAACTGCCCGGCGCACGCAACGGCGCGCGCTGGCCAATGCCCGGCGGCGGCTGGCTCGTTCTGCACGAGGGGCGCCTGCACCCGCGCCCGCCGCAGGGCGGACCGCGTCCCGCGCCTGCCGAGGCGGAGCCGCGTGACCTGTCGCGGCCCGGACGGTTCGCCGAGCCCGATTGGGGCGGCGCCTGGCTCGTACAGCGCAGCGGGCGCGGTGCCCCGCCCGAACTGCTGAGCGTGCTGACCTTGCACGCTCGTCGTGGCGGAGAGCGATTCCAGCTGGCGGCGGGATCGATGCCGCGCGGGCTGAAGAAACAGTACCAGGCGCGTGGCGTTCCCGAATGGGACCGCGACGGCCCGCTGCTGTCGTCCGGCGCGCGGCTGGTCTTCGCCCCGGGGCTGGGGCTCGATGCTCGATGCATCGTCGAGCGCGCCGATGCGCTCGAGCTGCGGTGGCTCGCGGCCGGTGACGTGGCAGGCTCGCGTCAGGGCGGCGACTAGAATTTCGGCCGGCCCGCGGGACGGTCGGCATGACCACGTCGACGCAGGCTCCACAGGAACTCCAGGCAGCAGGCGCGATGGCGTTGATCGTTCACAAGTACGGCGGCACGTCGATGGGCTCGACCGAGCGCATCCGCAGCGTGGCGCAGCGCGTGGCCAAGTGGGTGCGCGCAGGGCACCGGATGGTCGTCGTGCCGTCGGCGATGAGCGGCGAGACCAACCGCCTGCTCGCGCTCGCCAAGGAACTGCAGCCCGCGCGCATGGACGCTGCGGCGCTGCGCGAACTCGACGCCATCGCCGCCACCGGCGAGCAGGTCTCTGTGGGCCTGCTCGCGCTGGCGCTTCAGGCCCAGGGCGTGCCTGCGGTCAGCCATGCCGGCTGGCAGGTGCCGATCGAGACCGACAGCGCATTCACGAAGGCCCGCATCACCCGCATCGACGATGCCCGCGTGCGCGCCGACCTCGAGGCCGGACGCGTCGTCATCATCACCGGCTTCCAGGGCATCGACCCGGACGGCCGCGTCACGACGCTCGGCCGCGGAGGCAGCGACACGTCGGCGGTTGCGGTGGCCGCGGCGCTGAAGGCCGACGAGTGCCTGATCTACACCGACGTCGACGGCGTCTACACCACCGACCCGCGCATCGTGCCCGAGGCACGGCGGCTGGCCACCATCAGCTTCGAGGAGATGCTCGAGATGGCCAGCCTCGGCAGCAAGGTGCTGCAGATCCGCTCGGTCGAGTTCGCCGGCAAGTACCGCGTGCCGCTGCGCGTGCTGTCCAGCTTCACGCCATGGGACATTCCGATCGACGAGGAAGCGCGCTCCGGCACCCTGATCACCTTCGAGGAAGACGAGAAGATGGAACAAGCTGTCGTGTCCGGCATCGCGTTCAACCGCGACGAGGCCAAGATCACCGTGATGGGCGTGCCCGACAAGCCGGGGGTCGCGTTCCAGATCCTCGGGCCGGTGGCCGACGCCAACATCGACGTCGACGTCATCATCCAGAACGTGTCGCACGACGGGCGCACCGACTTCTCGTTCACCGTCCACCGCAACGATTACGTGCGCACGCTCGAGTTGCTGAAGAGCAAGGTCGCCCCTGCGACCGGCGCGACACAGGTCGTGGGCGACACCCGCATCTGCAAGGTCTCGATCGTCGGCATCGGCATGCGCAGCCACGTCGGGGTGGCGAGCCGCATGTTCCGCACGCTGAGCGAGGAGGGGATCAACATCCAGATGATCACCACGAGCGAGATCAAGACCAGCGTGGTCATCGACGAGAAGTACATGGAACTGGCTGTCCGCTCGCTGCACAAGGCGTTCGAACTCGACGCGCCGGTCGCCGCCTGAGGGCCAGGGAGGGTCGTCGCCGGCCGCGGCTTCGCGGCTAGAATCGAGCCCAGTTTTCCGGAGTCGTGACCGAGAGGCCGAAGGTGCTCCCCTGCTAAGGGAGTATGCGGGCAAAACCTGCATCGAGGGTTCGAATCCCTCCGACTCCGCCAGTGCTTCGGCCCTGCCTGTCCTCGCTCGCATCCGCTTGTCCGGCGGGGCCTGTGCACCGCGGCCCTCTCGGCGCTCGCCGGGCCGGCTGGAGGGCTGCGGTCCGGGCCGTTCGGCCCGTGCGCGCCAGCGGTCTCGACGCCCCCGAGTCAGTCCGGAGCCCTCGCGCCGTCGCGCACCCGAAGGCGAACGGGCATGCGGCTGGGCATGACGGTGAAGGCGCAGACCTCGTCGATGCCCGACGGGTCGCAGGCGAGCTCGATCTCGAAGTTGCGCAGCAGCATCGACAGCACGAGCCGCATCTCGACGGCCGCGAGGTGGCGCCCGGGGCACACCCGCGGGCCTGCGCCAAACTGGTTGTGCGCGCGTGGCTCGTGCACGCCGCTGCCGCGAGCGGCAGCATCGATCCAGCGTTCGGGGCGGAACTCCTGAGGGTCGCTGAAGTGCGCCGGGTCGGTCGCTTGAGGTCGCATCAGGAAGATCACCCGCGTGCCGGCCGGCACCTCGAGGTCGCCGAGCTGCTCGTCGCCGATCGCGTCCAGGATCAGGAACGCGACGACCGGGCGCATTCGAGTCGCCTCGGTGGCCAGCGCCTCGAAGGAGTCGAGCTCGCGCACCACGTCCAGGCTCGGCGCGACCGCGGAGTCGGCGAGCACGCCTGTTGCCTCACGGTGCAGCCGCGCCTGGCGTTCCGGGTCGGCGGCCAGGAACGGCAGCGTCCACGCCAGAGAATGCGCGGTCGTGTCCTCGCCGGCGAGCAGGAGCGTCAGCACGTTGGCGTGCACCATCGTCTGGGTGAACTCCGAGCCCGGCGCATCGCAGGCGTCGAGCATCGCCTCCAGTACGTGACGCGGGGGCTCGCCCGGCGCCCGCGGCTCGTCGCGGCGGCGTGCGCGCGCGCGTTCGATGACGTCGCCGACGTAGGCGTGGACTGCGGCGAGATCGCGCTCGAGGCGGCGGTCAGCGGGCAGCCTGAGCCAGTGCCACACCGGCCACGGCAGCAGCACGCGCTTCATCAGCATCGGGAAGATCGCCGCCAGGTGCTGCTGGATGCGGTCGCCGTCGCGCTCGATCGTGTTCGGGTCTTCGCCGAATGCAAGCGCGCTCGTCACGTCGACCGTGTAGCGCATCAGCTCGTCGTCCATCTCGAGCGTCTCGCCGCGCAGCGCAGCGCGGTGCCAGCGCCGGTGCAGCCGCTGCGTCACCGCATGCAGCGTCGGGAAGAAGCCGCGGAAGTGGCTCGCATTGAGCGACTGCATGATCAGCCGGCGCTGCGCTGCCCACTCGTCGCCCTCGACAGAGAACAGGCCGTCCAGCCCCATCTCGCGCGTCACCGGCAGGATGCGGCCGTTGCGCGTCCAGCGCTGCGGCCGCTCGCGGACGACGCGGTGGTACAGCTCGACGTCGTCGAGCACGACGACCGCGGTCGGGCCGAGCCGCAGCCGGTATGGCGTGCCGAGCGTGCGGGCCCAGTCCTCAAACTGCCGGTGCACCGCGAGCGGCCTGACGCGGGTCATGTGGCCGAGCAGCGGCCATTCGCCCGGAGGCGCGGGCAGATCGCGCAGGCGGCGGACGGCTCGCGAGGTCCCGGCGCCGGAGATGTCGCTCATGCGTGCCCTCCCGAGGTACGTCGCGTCATCCCTCGCCCCTCGATCGACGCCGCGGGCGCGAGTCCGGCCCCTGGAGCCGCGGCAGCCGGACGGGCAGGGTGGCGTGGCGCGCGTCGCCGGGTCAACGGCCGACCAGCGTCAGGGCCGCCTGCACCGAGTCGCGGGCACTGACGCAGATGGCCTGCGCGCCGAAATGCGCCGGCTGCAGATCGCGCGACAGGAAGACGGGGCCGCCCAGCAGCACCGGCTGGACCGGATTCAGCGACGCCGCGCGCAGGTCGCCCACCAACGTGGGCAGGTCCGCCAACTGCGAGTCGAGTGCCACGGACAGTCCGACCAGGTCGAACCACTCGTTGCGCACCGCATGGCAGAGTTCGGAGCGGCTTGGCGACACCTCGAGCACGACCTGCCAGCCCGCCTTGCGGAAGAACTCCGACACGATCGCGAGCCCCAGGACGTGCTGCGACCCGGGTGCAGACGCCAGCATCACGCGACGCAGGGCCCCGGACTGCTGCGGCCCGTCGTGGATCTCGTAGCCGAGCTCGTGGATCAGCTCGTGCATGACGACGAGACCGACCGTGACCGACGCGAAGTCGAGGGAGTCGTCCTCCCACTGCCGACCGAGGTGCCGCGCGGCGGGAGTGACCAGGTCGACGAGCACGCTTTCGGGCTGCAGGCCGCCGGCCCTCAGCCGCTCGACGAGCGCACTGGTCGCGGCGCGATCCCCCGTCGCGCAGACGCGAGCGAACGCCTCGACGTCGGCCGCCGAGGGCGCAGCGCCACCGTTCGGCGTCGCGCCCGTGGCGCCCGGCCGCTGGACCTGCAGGAGCCGCGGGATGATCTGGGCCTCGAGCACCGCGCGCATCGCGGCGCGGCACTCGACGTCGGGACGGACGCCCCCGTCCGGGCCGGCAAGACCGGGAGCGTCCGGGGCCCGGCCGAAGGCCGACGACAGCAGACGACCCATCCATCGATGCCACCACGACAGCGTGAGGGGCGGGGACAGCGAAAACGGTTGACCGGTCATGCTCTTTGCGGCCCCCGCGTCGACCTTGCGGCCCGGAGAGTGGAAGGTTGACGACGCGGAAGATAAGGCCGCCAGTGCGCGGGGCGATTAGGTGAATTCCGCACCTGTCGCGAGCGGCGTGTGTCTGCCAGGCCCCTGCGCGGCGGGGCATCGTCTCCTGGAGCCGCCGCATCGACTCGCGCGTCCGCAGGCCGCCGCGCCCGGTGCCCTGCGGCGGCCGGCACGCTCAGCGCGCGCGGATGCGCGACGGCACGAGCACCCGGTGGATGAGCCGCGCGTCGCGGTTCAGCCGAGGCGCACGACGCCGGCGGCGGCGAGCGCCTCGATCTCGGCATCGCCGTAGCCGATCGAGCGCAGCACCGCGTCGCCGTCGGCGCCGATCGGTGGCGGCCCGCATCGGATGCCGGGGCGCGCGCCGTCGATCGTCAGCGGCAGCAGCGGCACGCGGGTGGCGAACTCGCGCCCGGCGACGCTGGCGTCGGCCGGCACGTGGATCGGCGCCAGGCCGCCGCTGGCCTCGAGGTGGGGGTCGTCGAAGAGCTCCTGCGGACGTGCGATGGGCGCGTACGGCAGGCCCCGCGCCTCGAAGCGGCGCGCCAGCTCGCCGCCGCCGAAGGCCGCGAAGCGCTCTCCGAGCAGCGGCAGCAGCCACGACCGCTCGCGCACCCGGTCGTTGTTCGACCTGAGCCGCGGGTCGGACAGCAGGTCGTCCCACCCGAACTCGCGGCACAGCGCCTGCCACTGCGTGTCGCTGACCGCGGCGAGGAACACCTGGTCGCCGTCGGCGACCGTGAAGACGTCGTACAGGCCCCAGGCACTGATGCGCCCCGGCATCGGCGCTGCCGGCCGCCCGGTGACCGCGAACTGCATCATGTGCTGTGCGACGAGCAGGACGTTGTTCTCGAACAGCCCGGCCTGCACCGTGCCGCCGCGACCGGTGGACTGGCGGCGAAGCAGGGCGGCCAGCGCGCCGATCGCGCCGAACATGCCGCCCATGATGTCGTTGACCGACGCACCGGCGCGCAGCGGACGGCCCTCGGGCCCGGTCATGTAGGCCAGCCCGCCCATCATCTGCACCACCTCGTCGAGCGCCGTGCGGCGCTCGTACGGCCCGGGCAGGAATCCCTTGAGCGCGACGTGGACGAGCCCCGGGTTCAGCCGCTGCAATGCCTCCACCCCGAGACCCATTGCGTCCATCGCGCCGGGCTTGAAGTTCTCGACGAACACGTCGCACGTGGCCACGAGCCGCAGCAGGACCTCGCGACCCCGAGGCGACCGCGCGTCGAGCGCGAGACTGCGCTTGTTGCGGTTGAACAGCGCGAAGAAGCCGGCGCCCGATCCGGCCAGCCGGCGCGTGGCATCCCCGGTCGGCGGCTCGACCTTCATCACCTCGGCGCCGAGGTCGGCGAGCACCATGCCGCAACTCGGGCCCATCACCATGTGGGTGAACTCGACCACGCGCACGCCGGCGAGCGGGCCGGCGGAGGGTTCGGCGGGCAGGGTTCCGGTGTTCAAGGCGCCGCTGCGCCACGCCCGGGCGCGGTGCGGCGCCCGAGCAGTCTACCGGCCCGAGCCGGCCTGCAGGCGCAGCAGCAGCTTGACGGTCTCGAGCTGCGCGTCCAGGGCGCGCAACTGCTCGCGGAGTTCGATCCAGGCCTGCATCCGGGCGTCGTCTGCCGCCGGTTGGGGCGGCGCGGGAGGGGTCTTCTCTTCCTTCGGCATGGCGCCACTGTGGCGCCGCCCGACGTGCGGCGCCATCCCGCGACCCGGGGGCGGGACACCGCCGATCGACCGGCGCGGCCGGCCGCGTGATCGGCGTCACGGGCCGGCCTATCATCCCGGCACCGCGCGCGGTGCGCGCCATCCTGCAGACCGATGGGACCGACGGCCACCCCAGCGACGCGTCGCGTCATCGCCGCGGCGGCGACCGCGCTGCTGTCGGGTTGCGCCGGCGATGCGTACGTGCGTGCCGACGCCGACCGGGCCGCCGACTTCTCGAGCTATCGCAGCTTCGGCTTCGCCAGCCCGCTGGGCACCGACCGCGATGGCGTGGGCACGCTCGCGTCCGCCCATCTGCGCGATGCCGCCTCCGGCCAGCTGCAGGCTCGCGGCCTCGCCTACGACGCGGCGGCGCCGCAGCTGCTCGTCGACTTCAGGGCCACCGTAGGCGATCGCATCGCGAGCCCGCCGCCGGCAGTCAGCATCGGCATCGGCATCGGCTCGGGGGGATGGGGGGTCGGCAGCGGCGGCTGGTCGGTCGGGGGCAGCATCCACTCGACCTGGCCGTTGCTCGTCGGCAGCCCGGCGAGTTCGGCGTACCAGGAGGGCACGCTCGTCGTCGAGATGGTCGACGCCGCACGGCGACAGACCGTGTGGCAGGGCCAGATGACCGGGCCGCTGGTCCGGCGCGACGACGACGCGCGTGCCGCCATCGCCGATGCGGTGGCGCGCATCTTCGAGAAGTTTCCGCTGCCTCGGCGCGGCGGCGCCCGGTAGGCGCCGCCTTGCCCGATCGTCCCGCCCGTCGGGGAGGTGGGGCGGGTGGCGCCCCGCCCACGCGCGCTCAGCGCGCGTGGCCGCCGCGCTGCAGCCAGGGACTGACGCGGTAGCGCTCGCCGCGGTAGCAGGCATCGAGCGCGTCGATCACGCCGGCGACGCCTTCGATGCTCCAGCCGGCCAGCCATTCGAACGGGCCGGCCGGGTAGTTGACGCCGAGCTTCATCGCTGCGTCGGCCGCCTCTGGCGTGCAGACGCCCTGCTGCACGGCGTCGGCCGCCTCGTTGACCAGCATCGCCACGGTGCGCGCGACCACGAGCCCCGGTGTGTCGGCCACCGCGAGCGGCGCGCAGCCCAGCGCCGCCAGCCAGGCCCTGGCCTGCGTGCGCCACGCCGCCGAGGCCTGCGGCGCGGCGGCGAAAGCGAGCGCGCTCCCGGCCAGCGCCGCGGGCTGCAGCAGGCGGTCGAACACGACCGCGTCCTCGACACCCGACTCGCGCGCGATCCGGTGCGCCGGGCGACCGTCGGTCATCACGAGGCGGGCACCGTCGATCGCGAGGCCGGTCCAGCCGCTCGCCCGCTCGCGCGCCGGGCCCCAGCCCTCCGGTGCGAGCGCCCTAGCGGCCGCGGCTTCGAGCGCATCGGCGATGGCGCCGTCGCCGTGCACGACCACCTCGCGTGCCGTCGCAGGCGCCTCGTGCACGGTCACCGGCAGCGCGGGCACGCCCTCGGGGTACGCGTAGAAGCCGCTCCCGCTCTTGCGACCGAGCAGGCCGCCGTCGACCATCTCGCGCTGCACCAGGCTCGGCTGGTAGCGCTTGTCGTAGAAGTTGGCCTCGTAGACCGACTGCGTGACCGCGAAGTTGGTGTCGTGGCCGATCAGGTCCATCAGCTCGCACGGGCCCATGCGGAAGCCCGCCGCCTTGAGGCAGGCGTCCAGCACCTGCGGAGTGGCCGCCTGCTCGAGCAGCAGCGCCAGCGTCTCGGCGTAGTAGGGCCGCGCGATGCGGTTGACGATGAAGCCGGGCGTGCTCTTCGCATGCACCGGCACCTTGCCCCAGGCGCGCGCCAGCTCGAAGATCGACGACGCCACGGCGGGATCGGTCTGCAGGCCGCTCACCACCTCCACCAGCTTCATCAACGGCACCGGGTTGAAGAAGTGCATGCCGACGAGCCGCTGCGGCCGCGCCAGCCCGTTGGCGATGGCCGTGACGCTGATCGACGAGGTGTTGGTGGCGAGCACCGCGTCGTCGCCGAGCAGGCCCTCGAGCTTGCGGAAGAGCGCGCGCTTGGCGTCGAGATTCTCGACGATGGCCTCGACGACGAGCCGTGCGTCGCGCGCCGCATCGAGCGCATCGATCGGCTCGATGCGCGCCAGCGCCGCCTGCGCCGCCTCGGCCGCGAGCTTGCCCTTGGCGACGAGGCCGTCGAACGTGGCGCCGAGCTTGTCGCGGGCGGCCGCTGCCGCGCCGGGGCGCGCGTCGTGCAGCAGCACGGGGTGGCCGGCCTGCGCCGCGACCTGCGCGATGCCGGCTCCCATGATGCCGGCGCCGATCACGGCGATCGGCACGCCGACCAGGTCGGCGCCCGGCGCGATGCTCGCCGTCATCGTCGTCGGCGCGCTCACGACTTCGGCACCCAGGCCGCCGGCCGCTTGGCGAGAAAGGCGGCAAAGCCTTCCTTCGCCTCGTCGCTGCCGCGCACGCGCGCGATGGTGTGCGCCGTCAGTTCGCGCACCTCGGGCGTGATCGGGCCCACTTCGAGCTGCGCGAACAGCTCCTTGATCTCGCGCTGCGCCCCTGGCCCGCCGATCAGCAGGTCGGCGACCACGCGGTCGACCGCGGCGTCGAGTTCCTCGTCCGGCACCACGCGGTGCACGAGGCCCATCGCGAGCGCCTCGGCCGCGCCGACGCGCTCGGTGGTGAGTGCAAGCCGCCGCGCCTGGCGCTTGCCGACCGCGTTGGTGAGGTAGGGGCCGATCACCGCAGGGAGGATGCCGAACCTCGCCTCGCTGACCGCGAAGCTCGCGCCTTCGGCCGCGACGGCGATGTCGCAGGCGCAGGCGAGACCGACCCCGCCGCCCAGCGCCGCGCCCTGCACGCGCGCCACCACCGGCTTCGGGCAGGCCTCGATGCGGGCGAGCATGGCGGCGAAGCGCCGCGCGTCCTCGAGGTTCCACTGCCGCGTCGCGGTGCTCGCGCGCTGCATCCACTGCAGGTCGGCGCCGGCGCTGAAGTGCCTGCCCTCGCCGGCGAGCACGATCACGCGCACGGCCGCATCGGACTCCAGCGCGACGAAGGCGGTGCCGAGCTCGCCGATCATCGCCTCGTCGAACGCGTTGAAAACCTCGGGCCGCGCCATCGTCACCTGCGCGACGCCGGGCGCGCGCGTCGAGACGCGCAGGGCGCCGTAGCTCGCGCGCTCGGTCATCAGTAGGTCTCCAGGTGCAGCCGGCCCTCACGCTTCATCGCGGCGCCGACATGGTCCCAGTCGAGGCCGGCGTCGGTGGCGATGTCGCGCAGCGCCAGCACCACGCCTTCCTCCATCGCCTTCAGGCCGCAGACATAGAAGCACGCGTTGGGGTCGGCCAGCAGCGGCGCGAGGTCGGCCGCGCGCTCGCGCATCAGGTCCTGCACGTAGGTCTTGCGCTCGCCGGGCGTGCGGCTGAACGCGAGGTTGATGTCGATGAAGTCCTTGGGCAGGCTCTGCAGCGGGCCGAAGTAGGGCAGCTCCTCCTTCGCGCGTGCGCCGAAGAACAGCAGCAGCTTGCCGCCCTCGAACTTGCCGGACTGCCTGAGTCGCCGCCGCCACTCGGTCATGGCCCGCATCGGCGCGCTGCCGGTGCCGGTGCAGATCATCACGAGGTGGCTCTTCGGGTGGTTGGGCATCAGGAAGCTGGTGCCGAACGGCCCGATCACCTCGACCTTGTCGCCGAGCTTCAGGTCGCACATGTAGTTGCTGGCGACGCCGCGCACCGGGCGGCCCGAGTGGTCCTCCAGCACGCGCTTGATCGTCAGCGACACGTTGTTGTAGCCGGGCCTCTCGCCGTTGCGCGGGCTCGCGATGCTGTACTGGCGCGCGTGGTGCGGCCGGCCCTCGGCATCGACGCCCGGCGGCACGATGCCGATGCTCTGACCCTCGAGCACTGGAAACGGCATCGTGCCGAAGTCGAGCACGATGTGGTGCGTGTCGTAGTCCGGTCGACCCTGCGCGCCGATGGCGGTGACGCGGTGGTTGCCGACCACGGTGGCCGTCACCGACTTCTGCGCCTGCTTCGGGCCGTAGAGGCTGGTGTAGGCGTGCGCCGCCGACCACGGCGGCAGCGTGGCGTTGTACTGCGCGCTGTTGAACTTGTCGGCCATCGCGGCGGGCGCGGGCTGCGCGGGTGCGACCACCGCCACGGCCTCGGGCGCGAGCCCGGCCTCGGCCAGCTGCTCCGCGGGCAGTTCGGCCGGCAGCACGTCCCAGCCCAGCTGCTCGTCGACCGAGTAGGCGCGGGCCCGCGGCACGAGCCGCCAGTTGTCGATGCTGCCCGTCGGGCACGGCGGGATGCACGCCATGCAGAAGTTGCACTTGTCGACGTCGACCACGTAGTTGCGCGAGTCGTGCGTCACCGCGCCCACGGGGCAGGTCGCCTCGCAGGTGTTGCAGCGGATGCAGATCTCGGGGTCGATCAGGTGCTGCTTGACCACCCCTTCGAGCACGGCGTTCATCCCGCGGCTGTCTTCAGTTGAAGCGGACGTACTCGAAGTCCACCGGCTGCCGGTTGATGCCCATCACCGGCGGCGCGATCCAGTGGGCGAACTTGCCCGGCTCGACCACGCGGCCCATCAGGCTGGCGACGAAGGCGCGGTCGGTGTCGGTGGGCAGCCATTCCTCGACGCGGGCGTTCCACTCGTGGTCGCTGACGACGCGGCCGTCGGGCGACACCTTCACGTCCTTCAGCGTGCCGATGTTGCGGTGGAAGGCCTTGTGCGGCACCTTCAGGCGGAACGGGATGCCGGCCTTCTCGATGACCTTGTTCCAGCGCTCGACGCCGCCGACCGAATCCTTGATGTAGTCGTCGCGCAGCACCTCGTTCAGCGCATTGAGCATCGGCACCTCGCGCTCGACGAGCTGGCCGCCCTGCACGTCGAGCACCTTGTAGCTTGCGCCCTTCAGCACATGGTCGTCCTGGCGCTTGCCTTCCTCGAATCGGCCCTTGAGCCCGCTCGAATAGAAGATCGCCGCGTTGCTGCTCTGGTCGGCGCCGAAGAGGTCGATCGTGACGCTGAAGTGGAAGTTCAGGTAGCGCTGGAGCGTCGGCAGGTCGATCACGCCGGCGGCGCGCAGCCTGGCGGGGTCGTCGGTCTTCAACTCGTTCATCACCTGGCAGGTGCGCTGGATGACGCGGCTCACGCCCGACTCGCCGACGAACATGTGGTGCGCTTCTTCGGTGAGCATGAACTTCGTCGTGCGCGCCAGCGGGTCGAACGCGCTCTCGGCCAGCGCGCAGAGCTGGAACTTGCCGTCGCGGTCGGTGAAGTAGGTGAACATGAAGAAGCTCAGCCAGTCGGGCGTCTTCTCGTTGAAGGCGCCGAGGATGCGCGGGTTGTCCTGGTCGCCGCTGCGGCGCTCGAGCAGCGCCTCGCCTTCCTCGCGGCCGTCGCGGCCGAAGTACTTGTGCAGCAGGTAGACCATCGCCCAGAGATGCCGGCCTTCCTCGACGTTGACCTGGAACAGGTTGCGCAGGTCGTACTGGCTCGGCGCGGTGAGGCCGAGGTGGCGCTGCTGCTCGACGGAGGCCGGCTCGGTGTCGCCCTGCGTCACGATGATGCGGCGCAGGTTGGCGCGGTGCTCGCCGGGCACCTCCTGCCAGGCGTCCTCGCCCTTGTGGTCACCGAAGTGGATCTTGCGGTCCTTCTCGGCCGGGTTCAGGAAGATGCCCCAGCGGTACTCGGGCATCTTCACGTAGCCGAACTGCGCCCAGCCCTGGGGGTCGACGCTGACCGCGGTGCGCAGGTAGACGTCGAAGTCCTGGCTGCCCTCGGGGCCCATGTCCTGCCACCACGACAGGTAGCTGGGCTGCCACTGCTCGAGCGCGCGCTGCAGCGTGCGGTCTTCGCTGAGGTGGACGTTGTTGGGGATCTTGTCGCCGTAATCGATCGTGCTCATCGCTGCTCCAGTGGACTGCGTCTAGACCCGGGTCCTGTCGAACATCGCCTTCTGCCCGGTGCCGTAGACCTTGAGGGCACCCTTCTCGCCGACCGCGTTGGGACGCTGGAAGATCCAGTTCTGCCACGCGCTCAGGCGCCCGAAGACGCGCGTGAACATGTTCTCCGGGCCGTTGAAGCGCAGGTTGGCTTCCATGCCGGTCAGCGCGTCGGGGCTCATCGCCACGCGCTCCTCGATCGCGATGCGGGTCTCGTCGGCCCAGTCGATGTCGTCGGGGGCGCTGGTGACGAGGCCAAGCGCGAGCGCGGCGTCGGCGTCGAGTGCCTCGCCCAGGCGCGCACCGATGGCGTCGAGTGCCGGGCGCTCGCCGCAGAAGCGGCGCTCGAGACGGCTTTGGCCGGTGATCATCGGGTAGAGCGCGACATTGACCTCGCCGACCGCGATCTTCGGCGCCCGTGCCGGCTCGTCGGGCTGCGCCAGCATGTAGCTGCGGTCGCAGGCGAGCGCCAGCTCGAGCAGCGTGCCGTAGAAGCACGAGCCGGGCTCGATCAGCGCGAACAAGCTGCGGCTCGACAGGTCGAGCCGACTGAAGGTGCGGCGCAGGTAGCCGATGGTCTCGCGCACGAACCAGTGGTCCCGGTGTGCGAGCAGCGCGGCGTCCATGGCCTGCACCGCGGCCGCGTCACCTTCGGTCTTCAGCAGCCAGGTGCCGATCTCGGCCTCGTTGGTGCGCATCTCGAGGATCGCGTCTTCCAGCTCGCGCGCCAGCGCGAGCGGGTACCACGCCGCGCCGGCGGCGGCGATCGCTGCCGGCTCGCTCTCGACCGCGCGCGCCGGCGCCTTCACGGTGAAGGTCGCCGTGCGCCGGGCGCGGTCGATCGCCACCGTCACGTTCGGGTAGCGCAGCGCGTCGGCCTCGATCGCGCGGCTGATCGGCGTCAGCGCCACGCCCTGCGCGTCGGCCGGCCGGTAGCTCGTCGCGGCGAGCTGGAGCGCGCGCTCCTGCACCTTGGCCGCGAACTGCGCGGGCCTGGCGATCTCGTCCACCAGCCGCCAGTCCTTCGCGCGCTGGCCGCGCACGCCTTCGGTGGTGGTGCAGAAGACGTCGGCGAGGTCGTGCCGCACCTTGCGCTTGTCGGTCACCCGCGTCAGGCCGCCGGTGCCCGGCAGCACGCCGAGCAGCGGCACCTCGGGCAGGCTGACGGCGCTCGACCGGTCGTCGACGAGGATGATCTCGTCGCAGGCCAGCGCCAGCTCGTAGCCGCCGCCCGCGCAGGCGCCGTTGACCGCGGCCAGGAACTTCAGGCCGCTGTGGCGCGAGCTGTCCTCGAGGCCGTTGCGCGTCTCGTTGGTGAACTTGCAGAAGTTCACCTTCCAGGCGTGGCTGGAGACGCCGAGCATGAAGATGTTGGCGCCGGAGCAGAACACCTTGTCCTTCGCGCTCGTGACCACCACGGTGCGCACCTCGGGGTGCTCGAATCGGATGCGGTTGAGGGCGTCGTTGAGCTCGATGTCGACGCCGAGGTCGTAGCTGTTGAGCTTGAGCTTGTAGCCCGGGCGCAGGCCGCCGTTCTCGTCGAAGTCGGCCAGCAGCGTGGCCACCGGGCCTTCGAACTTCAGCTTCCAGTGCCGGTAGCGCGAGGGATCGGTCTGGTAGTCGACACGGGCGGCGGCGGCGGGGGGGGTGCTCATCGGCGGCTCCTCGGGATGCATCCGAATGCTGATGCGGCGGGTGCGATGTGCTGCATCATAGTACATTTCATCGCGGTGTCTCCTGCACTGAAATGCATTACGGTGCCGGCGAGAGTGCGAGTGCCTCGCGCACGATGTGGCGCAGCAGAGCGAAGGTCTCCGGCAGCGGCTGGGCGCTGGTGTCGAGCCGGAAGTCGGCCTTCGAATAGAAGGGCGCGCGGCCGGCGAGGATGCTCTTCAGGTCGTCCATCGCCTCCTTGCTGGCCGCGGCGCCGCCCATCGGCCGCGTGTCGCCCTGGGCCAGCACGCGCCTCATGTGGTCCTCGGGATCGGCGTGCAGCCACACCGTCGTGCAGTGCGACAGCAGCAGGTTGAAGGTGGCCGCGTCGGAGACCAGGCCGCCCGGCGTGGCGATCACCGCCTCGGGGTAGATCTGGATCGCTTCCTCGAGTGCGCGGCGCTCGTAGCGGCGGTACGCGTTCTGGCCGTAGAGGGCCTGGATCTCGCTGATCGTGCAGCCCGCGAACTGCTCGATCTGGCGGCTGAGCTCGACGAAGGGGAAGCCGAGGTCGTCGGCGAGCTGCGGGCCGAGCGTGCTCTTGCCGGCGCCGCGCAGGCCGATCAACGCGATGCGTGAGCTGCGCGCCGCCGGGCGCCCGCCGGTGCCGAGCAGTTCGCCGACGGCGACGCGCGCGCGGCGCAGCGTGGCGTCGTCGCGGCCCTCGAGCAATTCGCGCAGCAGCAGCCACTCGGGGGACGAGGTCGTGACGTCGCCCAGAAGTTCGGCAAGCGGGCACTGCAGCGCCTGGGCCACCTGCAGCAGGATCAGGATCGACGCGTTGCCGACGCCGTACTCGAGGTTGGCGAGGTGCCGCTCGGAGACATCGGCCGCCACCGCCAGCGCCTTGCGCGTCATGCCGCGACGTGCGCGCAGCCCCCGTACGCGCTCGCCGAGCGCGGCCAGAAAGGGATGCCGGCCCCCGTCGTGTACGTCGGCGGGCGCCGCGGTCCCGCGCTCGGCCGCTTCATGATGCATTATCGTGCTTGACATGATGTCCGCCCGGCCACAAGATGCCGAAAAGCACAATACTGCATCCCGTCGGCGCGGACAAGCGAATCGCGAGACGGTGCGTGCGAGGAGACCCGGCGATGACCCTGCCCGCTGACCTGCGCCCGCCCGGCGAGCGCTTCAACTTCGCGCAGCACCTGTTCGATCGCCATGCGGCGCATGGGGCCGCGCAGCTCGCGAAGGCCGCCTTCGTCGACGACCAGGGCGTGCTCTCCTACGCCGATCTGGCCGAGCGCTCACGCCGCTTGGCCGCCGGGCTGCGCGGACTGGGCCTCAAGCGCGAGGAGCGCGTGCTGCTGCTGATGCACGACGCCCACGCCTGGCCGGTTGCCTTCCTCGGGGCGATCTACGCCGGCGTGGTGCCGGTGGCGGTGAACACGCTGCTCACCGCCGACGACTACGCCTACATGCTCGAGCACAGCCGCGCGCAGGCCGTGCTGGTGTCGGGCGCGCTGCTCCCGGTGCTCAATGCGGCGCTCGTGAAGAGCGATCACGAGGTCGGCAAGGTGATCGTCGCCCGGCAAATGGCGCCCCTGCAGCCGGCCGAGGTCGACTTCGACGCCTTCGTCGCCGCGCACGAGCCGATGGCGCGCGCGGCCGCCACGGGCGCCGACGACCCCGCGTTCTGGCTCTACTCGTCGGGCAGCACCGGCCGCCCGAAGGGCACCGTGCATTCGCACGCCAACCCGTACTGGACCGCCGAGCTGTACGGCACGCGCACGCTCGGCCTGCGCGCCAGCGACGTCTGCTTCTCGGCCGCCAAGCTCTTCTTCGCCTACGGCCTGGGCAATGCGCTCACCTTCCCATTGAGCGTCGGCGCGACGACGATCCTGATGGCCGAGCGGCCGACGCCCGAGGCGGTGTTCAGGCGCTGGCGCGGCGAGGTCGGCGGCGTCAAGCCCACGGTCTTCTACGGCGCGCCCACCGGCTACGCCGGCATGCTGGCGCACCCGGCGCTGCCGGCGCGCGGCGAGGTCGCGCTGCGCCTGGCCTCGTCGGCCGGCGAGGCGCTGCCGGCCGAACTCGGCGAGCGCTTCGAACGCCACTTCGGCGTGCCTGTCGTCGACGGCATCGGCTCCACCGAGATGCTGCACATCTTCATCTCCAACCGGCCCGATCGCGTGCGCTACGGCAGCACCGGCTGGCCGGTGCCCGGCTACGAGATCGAGCTGCGCGGCGACGACGGGAAGCCGGTGCCCGACGGCGAGCCGGGCGACCTCTACATCCACGGCCCGAGCGCGGCGCTGATGTACTGGGGCAACCGTGCGAAGAGCCGCGAGACCTTCCAAGGCGGCTGGACCAAGAGCGGCGACAAGTACGTCCGCAACGACGACGGCAGCTACACCTACGGCGGCCGCAGCGACGACATGCTCAAGGTCAGCGGTGTCTACGTCAGCCCGTTCGAGGTCGAGGCCACGCTGGTGCAGCACCCGGCGGTGCTCGAGGCGGCGGTGATCGGCGTCGTCGACTCCGAGGGACTGACCAAGACCAAGGCCTTCGTGGTGCTCAAGGGCGGCGCCACGGCCACCGAGGACGAGCTGAAGGCCTTCGTGAAGGACAAGCTCGCGCCCTACAAGTACCCCCGCCTCGTCGAGTTCGTCGCCGAGCTGCCGAAGACGGCCACCGGCAAGATCCAGCGCTACAAGCTGCGCGAGCGCGAGGCGGCGGCGTCGCAACTCGAGGGCGGGCCGACGCCTTGACGGTGCCGGCCATTGCGACGATCGACTGGCGTGGCCGTGCCGTCGAGCTCGAACTGCGCTGGATCGCGCCCGAGCGCGTCGGCGCGCCGTTGCTCGTGTTCCTGCACGAGGGCCTCGGCTCGGTGTCGATGTGGCGGGACTTCCCCGACCGCCTCTGCGACGCCGCGGGCGTGCGCGGCCTCGTCTATTCACGCCCCGGCTACGGGCGCAGCACGCCGCGTGCGGCAGGCGAGACCTGGCAGCCCGACTTCATGCACCGGCAGGCGCACGAGGTGCTGCCGGCCCTGTTCGCCGCGCTCGGCATCGACACCGGGAGCGATCGGCCCTGGCTGCTCGGCCACAGCGACGGCGGCACGATCGCCCTGCTGTACGCGGCGCGCTTCGTCGATCGCCTTTCCGGCGCGGTCGTGCTCGCGCCGCACATCCTCGCGGAGGCGTTCGGGCTGATCAGCATCCGCCGCGCACGCACGGCCTACGAGCAGGGCGACCTGAAGGCGCGCCTCGCGCGCCACCACGCCGACCCCGACAGCGCGTTCTACGGCTGGAACGACGCCTGGCTGAACCCCGAGTTCGCGAACTGGTCGATCGAGGACGAAATCACGGCCATCGCCTGCCCGCTGCTCGCGATCCAGGGTCTCGATGACGAGTACGGCACGCTCGAGCAGATCCGCGGCATCGCGCGCCGCGTGCCGCAGACGCAGCTGCTGGAGCTGCCGAACTGCGGCCACTCGCCGCACCGAGACCGGCCCGAGGCGGTCATCGCGGCGGTGCTGCGGATGATCGGCGGAGACGCCCGGGGTTGACCCGGCGCGGTCAGAACGGCGCGTCGTCGGCCGGCGGCGTGGCCGGCGCCGCTGCCCTGCGGATCCGCACGGGCGCCTTCTTCAACGGCGCCGCCGCCGCGACGAAGGCGGCCGTCGGGTCGGGCGCGGCATCGGCGGTCGCCGGCGCGGCCGCGGCCCCCGGCTCGACATCGCGGATCACGCGCGTGTACGGCGACAGGATCTGCACGAGCTGGCCGTAGATGCGCGGGTTGCCGGCCACCACCTCGCGCTGGTACAGATAGTCGGGCTCGCCGGTGAAGTTGCCGATCAGGCCGCCGGCCTCGGTGATCATGAGCGACCCCGCCGCCATGTCCCAGGGATTGAGCCCCATCTCGAAGAACCCGTCGTAGTGACCGGCGGCGACGTGGCAGAGGTCCAGCGCCGCGGCCCCGGGGCGGCGCAGCCCGGCGCACGACTGCATGACCTCCTCGAACATCTTGACGTAGCGCTTGAAGTTGTCGCCGCGGCGGAACGGGAAGCCGGTGCCGATCAGCGCATCGGACAGCCGGGTGCGCCGCGAGACGCGCAGCCGGCGGTCGTTCAGGAAGGCGCCGCGGCCGCGGCTGGCGACGAACAGGTCGTTGCGCGTCGGGTCGTAGACCACCGCCTGCTGCACGATGCCGCGATGCGCGAGCGCAATCGACACCGCATAGACGGGAAAGCCGTGCAGGAAGTTGGTGGTGCCGTCGAGCGGGTCGATGATCCAGGTGAAGTCGCTGTCCTTGCGCCCGCGCTCGCGGCCCGACTCCTCGGCCAGGATGCCGTGCGTCGGGTAGGCGTCGAGCAGGATGTCGATGATGGCGCGCTCGGCCGCCTGGTCGACCTCGGAGACGAAGTCGTTCGGGCCCTTGCTGCCGACCCTAAGCACCTCAAGATCGAGCGAGGCGCGGTTGATGATCGCTCCCGCCGCACGGGCCGCCTTGACGGCGATGTTGAGCATCGGATGCAGCGTGGGCGACATGGCTGGGCCTGCAGGATGGGGGAGGGAGGCGGTGCGGAGAAGGAGCGGCGGGCCTGCACAATCCAGCCGAGTGGATCGGTTCGCCGGCACCGCGAGTAAACCCTGATTCTACCGGCCTTGCCTGCCATGTCCGCTGCCGCCCCGGATCCGACGCGCTTCGTGCTCGTCGGCACCAGCCACGCCGGCAACGTCGGGGCCGCGGCGCGCGCGATGAAGGTCATGGGCTTCACCGATCTGGTGCTGGTCGCGCCGCGCCGGCCGGGCCTCGCGGACGCCGACGAGGCGGTCGCGATGGCCAGCGGCGCCACGGACATCCTGGCGCGCGCGCGTGTCGTCGAGACGCTGGCCGATGCGCTCGTCGGCATCCACCACGCCTGCGCGACCGCGATGACGCCGCGCGACTTCGGGCCGCCGACCCATGCGCCGCGAGCCCACCTGCCCGCGCTCGCCGCCGGGACGGCGCGCGTCGCCTTCGTCTTCGGCCCGGAGCGCACCGGGCTCGCCAACGACGATGTCTGGCGCTGCCATGCGTGCCTCAGCATCCCGACGCATCCGGACTACGGCTCGCTCAACCTGGCGCAGGCGGTGCAGATCGTCGCGTACGAGTGGCGGCAGGCGCTCGGCGGCTTCCCGGTCCTGCCGCGCACGGTCGACGAGGCGCTCGCCGACGGGGCCGCGGTCGAGGGCGTGATCGGGCACTGGGAGCGCGTGCTGGTCGACGTCGGCTTTCTCGATCCCGCGGCGCCGAAGAAGCTGCTGCCGCGGCTGCGCCAGCGTCTGCTCGGTGCGCGACTGACGGCCACCGAGGCTCACATCCTGCGCGGCATCGCGCGGGCCGTCGAGGACATGCGTCGCGGCGACCGCGCGTCGCCCGAGGCGCCGTGATGGCGTCGTGGGCGCCCGGCGCGCACGAGCGCGCCGGGCAGGCCGCCGCTACACTGCCCTGCCATGGTGACGAGGTGGCGTCATGTTCAGTCGCTTGCGTGAAGACATCGCCTGCATCCGCGAGCGCGATCCGGCAGCGCGCTCCGACTGGGAGGTCCTGACCTGCTACCCGGGGCTGCACGCCCTGGTGATGCATCGCCTGGCCCACGCCCTGTGGCGACGCGGCTGGCTCTGGGGCGGGCGCTTCGTCTCGCACCTCGCGCGCTGGCTCACCGGGATCGAGATCCATCCCGGAGCGACGATCGGCCGCCGCGTCTTCATCGACCACGGCATGGGCGTCGTGATCGGGGAGACGGCCGAGATCGGCGACGACTGCACCATCTACCAGGGCGTGACGCTCGGCGGCACGTCGCTCGCCAAGGGCGCGAAGCGGCACCCGACGCTCGGGCGCGGCGTCATCGTCAGCGCGGGGGCCAAGGTGCTGGGCGGCTTCACGGTCGGCGACGGCGCACGCGTCGGCTCCAACGCCGTGCTGCTGCAGGCGGTGCCGGCTGGCGCCACTGCGGTGGGCATCCCGGCCCGCATCGTGCAGAAGAGCGGCGACGCGGCGCGCGAGGAGGCGGCGGCGCGCATGGGCTTCTCGGCCTACGGCGTGACGCAGGGCGACGACCCGGTCGCGCTCGCGATGAAGGGCCTGATCGACAACGCGGCGGGGCACGAGCACCAGATCGCGCTGCTCTGGCAGGCCATCGAGAAGCTGTCGGCGCGTTCGCGCGAACTGCCGGCGGCCGATTGCGTGCCGCAGGACGCACACACCGTCGAGACCTTCGACGCCGAGCGCCTCAACCGGCTCGTCAAGTAGCGCGCCGGACGCCCCGCAGCGTCCGGCCTTCCCGGCGCGTCGGTGACCGGCGTCAGGCCGGCACCGAGGGCAGCCCGGCCAGCGCCATCGCCAGCTCGGACTCGTCGTAGCTCTGGTCGACCAGGCCGCCGGCAAAGTAGCTGCTGTAGGCGCTCATGTCGAAGTGGCCGTGACCGCAGAGGTTGAAGAGGATTGTCTCGGACCGCCCCTCGGCCTTGCAGCGCAGCGCCTCGACGATCGCCCCCTTCACGGCGTGGTTGGCCTCGGGCGCCGGCACGATGCCCTCGGCGCGCGCGAACAGCACGCCGGCCTCGAAGCAGGCATTCTGGTGGTAGGCGGTGGCCTCGATCAGGCCGAGCTCCTTCAGGTGGCTGACCAGCGGCGCCATGCCGTGGTAGCGCAGCCCGCCGGCGTGGAAGCCCGGCGGCGTGAAGGTGCTGCCCAGCGTGTGC
>JALORQ010000025.1 GCA_025458805.1 Rubrivivax sp. | reverse complement strand
GGCGCAGGACGCCACCTGGTACAGCCGCAAGAGCGCGCAGATCATCGGCGTGACGGAAGAGACGACCACCGGCGTGCACCGCCTCAAGGAGATGAGCGCGAAGGGCAGCCTGATGTTCCGCGCCATCAACGTCAACGACAGCGTCACGAAGAGCAAGTTCGACAACCTCTACGGCTGCCGCGAGAGCCTGGTCGACGCGATCAAGCGCGCCACCGACGTGATGATCGCCGGCAAGGTGGCCGTCGTGGCCGGCTACGGCGACGTCGGCAAGGGCAGCGCGCAGGCGCTGCGCGCCCTCAGCGCCCAGGTCTGGGTGACCGAGATCGACCCGATCAACGCGCTGCAGGCCGCGATGGAGGGCTACCGCGTCGTGACGATGGAGGAGGCCGCCGACAAGGCCGACATCTTCGTCACCGCCACCGGCAACAAGAACGTCATCCGCTACGAGCACATGGCGGCGATGAAGGACGAGGCCATCGTCTGCAACATCGGCCACTTCGACAACGAGATCGACGTCGCCAGCCTCGCGAACCTGCAGTGGGACGAGATCAAGCCGCAGGTCGACCACGTCGTCTTCCCCGACGGCAAGAAGATCACGCTGCTGGCCAAGGGCCGCCTGGTGAACCTGGGCTGCGCCACCGGCCACCCGAGCTTCGTGATGAGCAACTCGTTCACCAACCAGACGATGGCGCAGATCGAGCTGTTCACGCACAGCGACTACTACGAGGTCGGCAAGGTCTACGTGCTGCCCAAGCACCTCGACGAGAAGGTGGCGCGGCTGCACCTCAAGAAGATCGGCGCCCGGCTCACCGAGCTCACCGACGAGCAGGCCGCCTACATCGGCGTCCCCAGGCAGGGCCCGTACAAGCCGGACACCTACCGCTACTGAGTCGAGTCGCCGCGGTCGCGGCGCACGCGCCCCGGCCCCGCGCCGGCGGCGCGCGCCGGTCCCCCGGCGTCGTCCCGAGCGCGGCCGCGTCACCCCGCGCCGCGTGGAACGAAGCCCCTCACCCCCTCGCGGAGGCTGCCGCGTGAGTGCCGAACTGCCCCTGAGCTTCGAGTTCTTCCCGCCCAAGACGCCCGAAGGCGCCGACAAGCTCGCCGCCGCGCGTCGCGAGCTCTACGCGCTGAGGCCGCAGTTCTGCTCGGTCACCTACGGCGCGGGCGGGTCGACGCAGGAGGGCACGCTGCAGACCGTTCAGGCGATCATCGCCGAGGGCGTCGAGGGCGCGCCGCACTTCAGCTGCATCGGCGCCAGCGCGGCGTCGATCCGCGACAAGCTGGCGCAGTTCGACGCCGTCGGCGTGCGCCGCATCGTCGCGCTGCGCGGCGACCTGCCCAGCGGCCACGGCAGCTTCGGCGAGTTCCGCTACGCCAGCGACCTGGTGGCCTTCATCCGCGCCGAGACGGGGCGGCGCTTCCACATCGAGGTCGCCGCGTACCCCGAGTTCCATCCGCAGGCGCGCTCGCCCGAGGCCGACCTCGACGCCTTCGCCGCCAAGGTGAAGGCCGGCGCCGACGGTGCGATCACGCAGATGTTCTTCAACACCGACGCCTACTTCCGCTTCGTCGACGAGGCGTATGCGAAGGGCGTCGACGTGCCGGTCGTGCCGGGCATCATGCCGATCACCAATTCGAGCGGCATCATCCGCTTCGCCGACGGCTGCGGCGCCGACCTGCCGCGCTGGATCCGGCTTCGGCTCCTGGGCTTCGGCGACGACACGGCGTCGATCCGCGCCTTCGGGCTCGACGTGATCACCGACCTGTGCGACCAGCTGCGCACCGCCGGGGTGCCGGGCCTGCACTTCTACACGATGAACCAGGCGGCGCCGACGCTCGAGATCTGCCGCCGGCTCGGCCTGGGCTGACCCAGGCCTGACGCTGTCACGCGCGCGCCACGGTGGCGCGCACGCGTGCTGACGCACCTCAAGCGCGGGGTGCCGTCACCGCGCCGACACAGGCGGCCTTGCGGCGGCGCAACATGCGAGCCGGCCGCCCGGCATGCAATGCCCCGCGCGGGCATCGGTGCCCGCTCGAAACGGAGTGAGGACCCGACAATGAAGATGACCCGCATCGCCCTGGCGCTGGCCGCAGCCGCCACGCTGGCCCCGACCGTCCAGGCCCAGGACACCGGCAACTGGATCGTGCGCGGGCGCGTGCTCTACCTGCAGTCCGACAACGGCGGAAGCACGACACCCGACCTGCAGCTGAGCGTCAACGACAAGGCCTTCCCCGAGGTCGACGTCAGCTACTTCCTGTCGCCGAATCTGGCGCTCGAGCTGGTGCTGACCGTGCCGCAGGAGCACGACCTGCGCTCGGCGGGCACCAACATCGGCACCGTCGAGCACCTGCCGCCGACGCTCAGCCTGCAGTACCACTTCACCGGGATGAGCTTCCGCCCGTACGTCGGCGCCGGCATCAACTACACGCGCTTCACCGACGTCAACATCACGGTCCCGGGCGCGTCGATCGAGAACGACAGCTGGGGCTGGGCGGTCGGCGCGGGCGTCGACGTGCCGCTGGGCGGCGGCTGGCTGCTCAACTTCGACGTCAAGAAGGTGAAGATCGCCACCGACGTATTCCTCAACGGCGCCAAGCTGGGCGACTTCAAGATCGACCCGTGGCTCTGGAGCGTGGGCGTCGGCTACCGCTTCTGACGACCCGCGAGGGCGCCGGCACGACACGGCGCGCCCGGCGCGCCCCGGTTCAGATCCCGGGGCGCTGCCAGTGCAGGCCCTCCTCGGTCAGCATCGCGTCGAGCGGCACGTCGTGCGGCTCCGGCTCGAGCCAGGGCACGAAGCCGTGCGCATACCCGATCCCCACGGTCACAGGCCGCGGGACGAGCGAAGCCAGCGTGCGGTCGTAGAAGCCGCCGCCGTATCCGAGGCGCAGGCCGCGCGGCCCGAAGCCGACGCAGGGCACGATCAGCAGCTGCGGATCGAAGCGGTCGGTGTCCTTGGGCTTGGGGATGCCGTAGGCATCCTCCTCCATCGGGCAGCCCGGGTACCAGACGTGGAAGGCCAGCTGCTTCGTCCCGCGGTCGAGCACCGGCAGCCCGATGCGGCGCCGGTCGTCGGCCTCGCTCCAGCGATAGAGCGCGGGCAGCGCGTCGAACTCGCCCTTGATCGGCCAGTAGGCGCCTATCGTCCGCTCGCCGCGCGCGACGAGCCACACGCGCAGCACCTCCTGCAGGTGCACCGAGCGCTGGTGGCGATCGATCAGAGACTGCCGCTCGGCCTGCAGCTGCCGGCGCAGCAGCTTCTTGTCGCGCGACGGTTCGAGGGTGAAGTCGAAGGGCAGGGTCATGGGCGTACCGGCAAGGCGAAGGGCGCGCCGGCATTGTCGCCCCACGCGCCGGCGCGCGGCCCGGCGGACGCGGCGGCAAACCACGTGGCGCCACGGCAGATGCGCGCGTCGGCTAGATTCCCGGTTACCGATGCCTGATCACCGCATGCCGTTCCGCCCGTCCGCGTCGCCGCCCCGGCGCGATGCCAAGCCCTGGCTGCTGGCCGCCGCGCTGCTGCTGTGCGCCTGGCAGCCGGCCGCGCAGCCGGCGCCGTCCCAGGCTGCCGCCGCCGCGCGCCCGACAGGCGACGATGCGCTCGTGGTCGAGGCGCGCGAGGCGCTGCGACGCGAGGACCGGGTGCGGCTCGATGCCCTCAAGGCGGCGACGCGCCTCGCTGCGCATCCGCTGGCCCAGTGGGTCGACTACTTCGAGCTCACCAACCGCCTGGCCGATGCACGCCAGGACGAGCTCGACGCGTTCTACGCGCGCTGGCCCGGCACGTACGTCGAGGACCGGCTGCGCAACGACTGGCTGCTCGAGCTGGGCAAGCGGCGCGACTGGGCCAACTTCGCGCGCGAGTTTCCGCGCTTCCGGATGAACGACGACGCCGAGGTGACCTGCTACGCGCTCGTCGTTCGCCACCAGGCCGGCGAGGACGTGGCGGCCGCGGCGCGTGCGCACTGGTTCGCGCAGCGTGAGCTCGGCGAGGGCTGCGCGCTGATGGCGCGCACGCTGCACGAGGCGCGACGTCTGCTCGACGAGGACGCCTGGCAGGAGGTGCGGCTGTCGGCAGAGTTCAACCGCCCCGGCGCCGCGCGCGCCGCTGCGGCGCTGGTCGACCGCGAGGCCGCGGCGACCGTGGCGCAGGTCTTCGCCGATCCGGCGCGCGTGCTCGCGCGCCTGCCCTCGGGCGACACCGAGCTGGCGACGGTCGCGCTGATCCGGCTCGCGGCGGCCGATCCGGGCGCCGCGGCCGCCGCGCTCGATCGCCACTGGCAGCGCCGGCTCGAGCCGGCGCAGGCGGCGCTGGCCTGGGCGATCACCGGCAAGCAGGCCGCTCTGCGCCTGGCGCCCGAGGCGTCGGCGCACTACGCGCGCGCGTGGCAGCAGTTCGATCGTCCGGGGCCGGCCGCGCCGGCGTGGTCCGACGACACGCTGGCCTGGCAGGTGCGCGCGGCGCTGCGCGCCGCGCCGTCGGAGGCGGAACGCTGGCGGCTCGTGCTCCGCGCCGTCGACGCGATGAGCGAGGGCACGCGCGCCGACGCGACCTGGGTCTACTGGCGCGCGCGTGCGCTGCATCACCTCGCACCCGCGGGTGCCGAAGGCGACGCGCAGCGGGCCGAGGCCCGGCAGCTGCTGCAGTCGATCGCCGGCCAGATGAGCTTCTACGGCAAGCTCGCGCTCGAGGACCTGGGCGGTCGAGTGCAGCTGCCGCCGCCGCCGGCGACGCTCACCGACGCCGAGCGCACAGCGGCCCGCCAGCAGCCCGGGCTTGCGCGCGCGCTGCACCTGATCGCGATCGGGCTGCGCAGCGAGGGCGTGCGCGAGTGGAACTTCACGCTGCGCGGCATGGGCGACCGCGAGCTGCTCGCCGCCGCCCAGCTGGCCTGCGAGCGCGAGGTCTGGGACCGCTGCATCAACACGAGCGACCGCACGCGCGGCGAGGTCGACATCGCGCAGCGCTTCCCGACCCCGTTCCGCGCCGAAGTCGTCGCCCAGGCGCGCCGCATCGGGCTCGACCCGGCCTACATGTACGGGCTGATCCGCCAGGAGTCGCGCTTCATCCTCGATGCGCGCTCGAGCGTCGGCGCCTCGGGGCTGATGCAGGTGATGCCGGCCACCGCGCGCTGGACCGCACGCCGCATCGGGCTGGAAGGATTCAGGCCCGAGATGATCAACGACCGGGACATCAACCTGCAGATCGGCGCCGGCTACCTGAGGCTGGTGCTCGACGACTTCGAGGGCTCGCAGGCGCTGGCGGCGGCGGCCTACAACGCGGGGCCGAGCCGCCCGCGCCGCTGGCGCGAGGGCGCGACGCTGGAGCCCGCCGCCTGGGCCGAGGCGATCCCGTTCACCGAGACGCGGGACTACGTCAAGAAGGTGCTTTCGAACGCGGTCTACTATGCGGCCGTGCTGGGCAGCGAGCCCGTGTCGCTCAAGACGCGTCTGGGCGGCCCGATCGGGCCGCGCGACGCGTCGGCGCCCGCGCCCAGCCGCGACCTGCCCTGAACCGCACCGCCCCGACCACGATGGCCATCCGGAACATCCTCGTCCTCGGCGGCACCGGATTCGTCGGGCGCTCGACCTGCGAGCGGCTGGTCGAGCGCAGCGGCGGCGCCGGCGGCCGCATCGTCGTCCCGACGCGCCGGCTGCGGCACGGCACCGCGATCCGCTCGCTCCCCACCGTCGAGCTCGTCGAGGCCGACGTGCACGACGAGGCGCACCTCGCGCGGCTGCTCGCCGGCATCGACGCGGTGGTCCACCTCGTCGCGATCCTGCACGGCAGCGCGGCCGACTTCGAGCGCGTCCACGTCGAGCTGCCGCGCAAGCTGGCCCGCGCCTGCACCGCAACCGGCGTGCGCCGCCTCGTGCACGTCAGCGCGCTCGGCGTCGACGCGGCCGCGCCGTCGAACTACCTGCGCAGCAAGGCCGCCGGCGAGGCGGCGCTGCAGGCCGCCGGGCTCGACCTGACGATCCTGCGTCCGTCGGTCATCTTCGGCGCCGAGGACCGCTTCCTCAACGTCTTCGCGCAACTGCAGTCGCTGGCGCCGTTCGTGCCGCTCGCCGGGGCCGGGTCCACCTTCCAGCCGGTGTGGGTCGAGGACGTGACGCGCGCCATCGTGACCTGCCTCGACCGGCCCGAGACGATCGGGCAGGTCATCGAGTGCGCCGGGCCGACGGTCTACACGCTCGCCGACCTCGTGCGGGTCGCCGGCCGCTTCGCCGGCCACGAGCGGGCGGTGGTCCCGATCCCCGAGTCGCTGGGCCGGCTGCAGGCCCTGCTGATGGAAGCCGCGCCGGGCGAGCCGCTGATGTCGCGCGACAACATCGACTCGATGCGGGTGCCCAACGTCGCGAGCGGCCGGCTGCCCGGCCTCGACAGCCTCGGCATCCGGGCTGCGGCGCTGGAGGCCATCGCGCCCGGCTACCTCGGGCCTTGCACCGGCCGCGCGCGCTACGAGCGCTGGCGCGCGCGGGCGCGGCGCGCCTGAGCAGCCGCGCCGCGCGCCGCGGCGCGTAGCATCCGGTCCGGTCGCACTCCGGGAGCACCGCCATGCTGAGGCTGGTCATCGGCAACAAGAACTACTCGTCGTGGTCGATGCGGCCGTGGGTGCTGATGTCCCAGCTCGGCATCCCGTTCGAGGAGATCAGGCTGCGCTTCGACTTCAGCCCGGGGTCGGCGTTCTACACCGAGCTCGCGCGGTTCACCCCGGCGGGCCGGGTGCCGGTGCTCCTGGACGGCGACTTCGCGGTCTGGGACTCGCTGGCCATCGTCGAGACCGTGCACGAGCGCTTTCCGGACCGCGGCGTGTGGCCGGCGGAGGCCCGTGCCCGGGCCCGCGCGAGGTCGATCGCGGCCGAGATGCACGCCGGCTTCACGGCGCTGCGCACGCACTGCCCGATGAACGTCGAGGCCGAACTGCCCGAGGTGGGCGCGCGGATCTGGGACGAGCAGCCGCAGGTGCGGCGGGACGTCGCGCGCATCGAGGCGATGTGGTCCGACGCGCTGGCCGCGAGCGGCGGTCCGATGCTGTTCGGCACGTTCAG
Source organism: Rubrivivax sp. (assembly GCA_025458805.1). GTDB lineage: Bacteria > Pseudomonadota > Gammaproteobacteria > Burkholderiales > Burkholderiaceae_C > Rubrivivax. The sequence continues at coordinate 15,940 of JALORQ010000025.1, read as the reverse complement.
CGCGGCCGACGCGTTCTACGCGCCGGTCTGCATGCGGATCGCCACCTACGGTCTGCCGGTCTCCGCGACGTCGCGCGACTACGTCGATCGCATCTCGGCGCTGCCCGGCGTCGCGCGCTGGATCGCCGAAGCGCGGGCCGAACACGACTTCCTCGACTTCGAGGAGCCGTACCGGCAGCTGCCGGCCGACGGCCCCTGAGTCGCCGCGCCGCGGGGCCCGCGATGCGGCTCTACGTCGTCGGCGGTGCGGTGCGCGACCGCCTGCTCGGGCTGCCGCCCAGCGACCGGGACTGGGTGGCCGTCGGCGCCACCCCCGAGCAGATGCTCGCGGCCGGTTACCGGCCGGTCGGCCGCGACTTCCCGGTCTTCCTGCACCCGGTGACGCGCGAGGAGGTGGCGCTCGCCCGCACCGAGCGCAAGTCGGGACGCGGCTACCACGGCTTCGTCTTCCATGCGGCGCCCGACGTCACCCTCGAGGACGACCTGCGACGCCGCGACCTGACGATCAACGCGATGGCCGAAGACCAGCGCGGCGCGGTGATCGACCCGTTCGGCGGCCGCCGCGACCTCGCGGCACGCGTGCTGCGTCACGTCTCGCCGGCCTTTGCGGAGGACCCCGTGCGGCTGCTGCGCCTCGCGCGCTTCGCGGCGCGTTTCCACGACTTCGCGGTGGCCCCCGAGACGATGTCGCTGCTGCGCCGTCTGGTCGACGACGGCGAGGTCGACGCGCTGGTGCCCGAGCGCGTGTGGCAGGAGCTGGCGCGCGGGCTGATGGAGGCGCGGCCGCGGCGCATGTTCGAGGTGCTGCGCGAGTGCGGCGCACTGGCACGGCTGCTGCCCGAGGTCGACCGCCTCTGGGGCGTGCCGCAGCGTCCCGAGCACCACCCCGAGGTCGACACCGGCGAGCACCTGATGCTCGTGCTCGACCAGTGCGCCCGGCTGCAGGCGCCGCTGGCGGTGCGCTGGGCGTGCGTCGCGCACGACCTGGGCAAGGGCCTGACGCCGCCTGCCCAGTGGCCGCGCCACATCGGCCACGAGGCGCAGAGCGCCCGGCTGGCGCGCGACATCGCCACACGGCTGAAGCTGCCCGCGGACTGCCGCGAACTGGCCGACGTGGTCGCCCGCGAGCACGGACACGTGCACGCGAGCGCAGGCTTCGGGCCGGCCGCGCTGCTGCGGCTGCTCGAGCGCTGCGATGCGCTGCGCCGCCCCGAGCGCTTCGCGTCGGTGCTGCTGGCCTGCGAGTGCGACGCGCGGGGCCGCGCTGGACTCGACGGACGCGACTACCCCCAGCGGCGGCGGCTGGAGCAGGCGCTGGCGGCGGCGCTGGCCGTCGACGCCGGAGCGGTGGCCGCCGAGGCCGCGGCCACCGGCGTCGCGGGTCCGGCACTCGGTGCCGCGGTGCATGCGGCGCGCGCGCGCGCGATCGAGGGAGCGCTCGCCGCGGACGAGGCTGCGACGGGTCCGGAGGCATCCCCCTGACGACCCAGCCGCAAGGTCGATCGCTTGAGCGATGTCAAGTGTCGCCCGCGGTCGCGTGACAGGATGCGGCCATCGGCGGTCTGCGGCGTGACGCTGCCAGGACCGCGGCGACGGGGGTGGGGCGATGAAGCTGGCCGAAGGCATCCGCAAGCACGGCTTCCGCAAGTGGTACGAGCGCCAGCTGTTGCGCAGCCACGCGCATCTGGCGCTGACCTTCGTGTGCCTCGTCGGCGTCTTCATGGGCTTCGAGCACGGGCGCGGTGCGAGCGCGGCCGAACGGGTCGACGACATGTTCGCGGTGCTGCTGTGCGGCGGCACCGGTCTGTGGGCACTGCGACGCTACCTGTCGCTGCTGCAGCACGCCGAGCATGCGGCGCACCAGGCCGACTGCCCGGCCTGCGGGGCCTACGCGCGGCTGCGTCTCGTGCATCCCGACGCCAGCGGCGATTGCACCGAAGTGCGCTGCGGACGCTGCGGCCACGAGTGGCAGATCGAGATCTGACGCGGCGTCGCGCTCAGACCAGCAGCCCGATCCCCATCGCGATCAGCGTCAGCAGCAGCGAGCTGGCCAGCGGCACGTACCAGACGCGGCCGAAGACCTTGACGCTGAAATCGCCGGGCAGGCGGCCGAGGCCGATCCGCTCGAGCCACGCCCGCAGCCCGTTGAAGACCAGGAAGGCGAGCAGGAAGACGATCAGCCAGCGCATCGCGGCCCGGGGCTACAGCACGTGACTGCGGTCGCCGCGCACGAAGCCCAGCGGCTCGAAGCCGGGCAGGCCGCGCGCGAGCAGCAGAACCTTGAACAGCTCGCCCATCTCGTGCTCGGTCATCAGCTTCTGCGCGTCGGCGATCGCGCGCGCGTCGGCACCTGCCAGCAGCGCCGGCAGGCCGCAGTTGACGAGGAAGTGCGCCTGCGACGTGTAGCCGGCGACCTCGAAACCGGCGTCCTGCGCCGCCAGCGCGATGGCGCTGAAGTCGACGTGCGCGGTGATGTCCTTGGCACCGGCGTCGGCCAGCGGGTCGGCGTCGGCGCGGTGGCCGCGGTGGCACATCAGCGTGCCGCCGACGCGCTGCGGATGGTAGTACTCGCGGTCCGGAAAGCCGTAGTCGACGAGGATCGCCGCGCCGCGCTGCAGGCGGTCGGCCAGCGTGCGAACGAACGCTTGGGCCTGCAGGTGGATCTCGGTCACCGTGCCGGGGACGAACGGCGCGTCGACCGGCGGGCGCAGCGAGGTCGAGCGGTCGGCCCAGACCCTGCGGCCGGCGGGGTCGAGCGCGACCCCGCGCTCGTGCCAGCGGTCGCCATCCCAGTGCAGCAGCTGCACCGGCATCGCGTCGAGCACCTCGTTGCCGACGACCGCGCCGTGCATCGCCCCGGGCAGCGCATCGACCCAGCGCACGCGGTCGCCGAAGCGTGCCAGCGTGCGCGCCTGCCGCTCGCGCAGCGCGCCGGACAGGTCGACGATGGTGTACGAGGTCGGCGCGCCACCGAGCGCATCGAGCGCGTCGAGCAGCTGTGCCGCCAGCGCGCCCGATCCGGCACCGAATTCCCAGACCTCGCGCGACGCGGCGGCGTCGAGCACCTGCGCGACCTGTCGCGCGAGCGCGGCACCGAACCAAGGCGACAGCTCGGGCGCGGTGACGAAGTCGCTGCCCGACGATGGCATACGGCCGATCTGCCCGCTGCCGCGCGCGTAGTAGCCCAGGCCCGGCTCGTACAGCGCCATCGCCATGTAGCGGTCGAACGGCAGCCAGCCCCCCGCCTCGCGGATGGCCTCGGCGATCCGCGCCGCGAGGCGCGTCGATACACTGTCGGGCCCGCCGTCGCTCACGCGGCGCATTGTAGGAACCGGCCGCGCCGTGCGGCCTGCCGCCCCCGCCGCATGCCGCGCCGTCCCGTCGCCCTCGTCACCGGTGCCGCCCGCCGCATCGGGCGCGCGATCGCGCTGGATCTGGCAGCCCACGGCTGGGACGTCGCGCTGCACCACCGCGCATCGGCCGCCGACGCGCACGAGACGGTGCTCGCGCTGCGCGGCGCCGGTGCACGCGCCGAGGCGCTGGCCGCCGACCTCGACGACGAGGCGGCCGCCGAGCGGCTGCTGCCGGCCGCGGTCGAGGCGCTCGGCGCGGTCGACCTGCTGGTCAACAACGCGTCGCGCTTCGAGCTCGACGACCTCGACGGCTTCACGTACGGCGCGATGGAGCGGCACTGGCGCGCCAACACCGCGGCGCCGGTCGTGCTGGCGCGTGCGCTGCACCGGCATGCGCAGCAGCGCGGCGGCACCGGCGTGGTCGTCAATCTGCTCGACCAGAAGCTCTGGAATCCGAACCCGGACCATCTGTCGTACACGCTGTCGAAGGCCGCGCTCGAGGCGGCGACGACGCTGCTCGCGATGGCGCTCGCGCCCGCGGTGCGCGTGGTCGGCGTCGCGCCCGGCGTCACGCTGCACTCGGGCGACATGGACGATGCCGAGTTCGCCGCCTCGCACCGGCTCACGCCGCTCGGCCGCTCGTCGACCCCCGACGACGTGGCGCGCGCGGTGCGCTTCGCCGCCGAGTCACCCGCCATCACCGGCACCACGATCCTCGTCGACGGCGGCCAGCACCTGCAGGCCCAGCCGCGCGACGTGATGTTCCTGGTGCGCGACACCGACGAGCCCCGCCGATGACCCCGCTGCTGCTGCACCCCCGACTCGCCGACTGCCGGCGCCTGTTCCTGCGCGACCACGAGGTCTGGATCAACATCGGCGTGCATGACTTCGAGAAGAAGGGCGAGCAGCGCGTCGTGATCAACGTCGACCTGTACATCCCGCTCGCGCTGTCGACCCCGAAGGACGACCGGCTCGCCGAGGTGGTCGACTACGACTTCATCCGCCGCGCGGTCGGCGAGCGCGTCGCGCGCGGGCACATCCACCTGCAGGAGACGCTGGCCGACGACGTGCTGGCCGCGATGCTCGCGCACCCGCAGGTGCGCGCCGCGCGCGTGGCCACCGAGAAGCCCGACGTCTACCCGGACTGCGCGGCGGTCGGCTGCGAGGTCTTCGGGCTGCGGGACGACGTCTGAACGGAGCCGCGATGAACGACATGACCGACGCTGAAGCGGCGCTGCGCGAAGCACCGGCCACAGTGTCGCGCAAGGCCGCGCACGAGGCCAACAAGCTGTCGAAGCGGCTGCACCGGCAGGTCGGCCAGGCGATCGCCGACTTCAACATGATCGAGGCCGGCGACAAGGTGATGGTGTGCCTGTCGGGCGGCAAGGACTCGTACTCGCTGCTCGACATCCTGCTGTCGCTGCGCGAGCGCGCGCCGGTGCCCTTCGACATCGTCGCGGTCAACCTCGACCAGAAGCAGCCCGGATTCCCCGAGCACGTGCTGCCCGAGTACCTGGCCGGCCGCGGCGTGCCCTTCCACATCGAGGAGCAGGACACCTACTCGGTGGTGAAGAGGCTGATCCCCGAGGGCAAGACGATGTGCAGCCTGTGCAGCCGGCTGCGCCGCGGCATCCTCTACCGCGTCGCCGGCGAGCTCGGCGCGACCAAGATCGCGCTCGGCCACCACCGCGACGACATGGTGGTCACGCTGCTGATGAACATGTTCTTCGGCAGCCGGCTCAAGGGCATGCCGCCCAAGCTGGTGAGCGACGACGGGCGACACGTCGTGATCCGGCCGCTCGCCTACGTGGCCGAGACCGACCTCGAGCGCTGGGCGGCGCACCGTCGCTTCCCGATCATCCCGTGCACGCTGTGCGGCAGCCAGGACAACCTGCAGCGCGTGCAGGTGAAGAAGATGATCCGCGAGTGGGAACGCCAGCAACCGGGGCGCATCGCCAACATGCTCACCGCGATGGGCCGCATCGTGCCTTCGCACATGATGGACCGCAAGCTCTACCCGTTCGAGACGCTCGTGCCGACCGGTGTCGCCGACGCGGGTGGCGACAAGGCCTTCGACGAGGACGACGACGAGGGCTGTGCACCGGTCGCCGCCCCCGTCCGTTGGACGGCCAGGCAGCCGAACGATGACGACGACTGACATCCCGCGCCGAGCCGCCGCGATCGCCCTGGCGGCCGCGGCACTGGCCGGCCTCGCCGGCTGCGCGGGGCTGAACGCGCTCAGCGTCGAGGTCTCGAGCTTCGGCGAGTGGCCGCAGGGCCGCGCGCCGGGCACCTACGCCTTCGAGCGGCTGCCTTCGCAGCAGGCGCGCGCCGCCGAGACCGAGCGCCTCGAGGCGGCCGCCCGGCCGGCGCTCGAGCGCGCCGGATTCCGCCCCGCGGCCGAGGGCGGCGAAGCGGACGTCCTGGTGCAGGTCGGCGCCCGCGTGTCGCGGGTGGGGCCGACGGTGTGGGACGACCCGTTCTGGTACGGCGGGGCCTGGGGGCCCTGGGGTCCGTGGCGTCCCGGCACCTCGCGCTGGGGCCCATGGCCGGGCAGCGGCTGGGTGGGTCCGGGTTGGGGTTGGGGATACGGCTGGCCGCCGCCGCCGCCGTTCTACGAGCGCGAGGTCGCGGTGCTGATCCGCGACCGCGCGAGCGGCAAGCCGCTGTTCGAGGCGCGGGGCGCGACCGAGGGCACGTCGTCCTCCGACCTGGCGATGTTCGCCGCGATGTTCGATGCCGCGCTGGTCGACTTCCCGAAGACCGGCGTCAACCCGCGCACGGTGACGGTGCCTTTCAGCCGCTGATCGCCGCCCCGGCGCGGCGCCGTGGGCTCAGGGCGCCGTCGCGCTGGCCGCGATCGCCCGCAGGTCGGACGCCCAGCCGCGCAGCCGCTCGCGCGCGGCCTGCCGCTGCGCCGGCGTCGTCGCGTTGTGGATGCGGGCACCGAAGGCGCAGTTGTAGGTGGCGAGCCGATCGCGGTAGCTGCGGTACGCCGGGTCCGGGGACTGGCCGAAGTGCGACGCGAGCGCGCGCAGCGCGGCAATGCGCTGGTCCGCATCGGCCCGTTCGGCCTGCAGCCGGCGCAGCGTGCCGAGGGTCTCGCGCTGCCGGCGCTCGCGCTCCGCCAGCCAGCGCTCGGGCTCGAACGGCGAGGTCTCGATCCCTTCGGCGATGAGGCGGCGCTGCGCCTCGTCGAGACGGCCGTAGAGGTTCTCGGTGCGGTCGACCAGCCGTTCGACGGTCGCCCGCCGGCGCTGCTCGGGCGAGGGCTTCAGGTACTCGTCGCGCAGCTCGGCGTTGACCTTCTCGTGGCGCAGCTCCAGGTGCCGCAGCTGCGGCGGCCCGAGGCGCGCGCTGACCGGCGCCGCCTCCAGGATCGCCTGCTGCACCGCGACGTCGACCAGCGCGGCGGCGCGCTCCTGGACGCGGCAGACCGCCTGCGGCGTGGTCGGCTCCGACATCTCCGAGGCCACCGACTCGAGGAAGACCGCCGTCGGCACGAGCTGCGTGCGCCGGTGCCAGTCGAACCAGCCGTCGATCGCGCCGCGCGCCGCGTCGGACTGCTCGACCGTGAAGTCGAAGTACCCGTCGAGCCACCACCAGGCGAGCTGGGGGCCGCCGCCGTAGGCCAGCCGCAGCGAGCTGCAGCCGGCGAGCAGCACGGCGGCGACGCCGATAATCAGCGCCGTCCACCACCTCCGCAGCGTCGGGACCGGGAACGAAGGCATGTCGATCAACGTCGTGGTGATGGCTGCGGGCAAGGGCACGCGGATGAAGTCGGCGCTGCCGAAGGTGCTGCACCGCCTTGCCGGAGAGCCCCTATTGCAGCATGTCCTGCTCGCGGCCGCCGACCTGGGGGCAGCGCGCACGGTGGTCGTCACCGGCCACGGCGCCGAGGCGGTCGAGGCGGCCTTCGCGGACGACGGCCTCGTCTTCGTGCGCCAGTCGCCGCAGCTCGGCACCGGGCACGCGGTTCAGCAGACCGTGCCGGCGCTCGACGAGGCGAACCCGACGACGCTGATCCTGAACGGCGACGTGCCGCTGATCCGCAGCGCGACGGCGGCGGCGGTCGCCGACGCCTGCGGCGGCCGGCGGCTCGCGCTGCTGACCATCGACCTCGACGACCCGAGCGGCTACGGCCGCATCGTGCGCAGCGGCGACGAGCGCGGCGGCCACGTCGTCGGCATCGTCGAGCACAAGGACTGCAGCCCGCGCCAGCTCGCGATCCGCGAGGTCTACACCGGGATGATGGCGGCACCGACGGCGTGGCTCCGGCGTGCGGTGATGGCGCTCGGCAACGACAACGCGCAGCGCGAGTACTACCTGACCGACATCGTCGCGATGGCGGTCTCCGAGGGCCTGCCGGTGGTCGCCGCGCACGCCTCCGACGAGACCGAGGTTCTCGGCGTCAACAGCCCGCGGCAGCTCGCCGACCTCGAGCGCCGCCTGCAGCGCCGCCGCGCCGAGGCGCTGATGGAGGCCGGCGTGCGCATGGCCGACCCGGCGCGCTTCGACCTGCGTGGCGAACTCGCCTGCGGCAGCGACGTCGAGATCGACGTCGGCGTCGTCTTCGAGGGCCGCGTCGTGCTCGGCGACGGCGTGCGCGTCGGCGCGCACTGCGTGCTGCGCGACTGCGAGGTCGCCGAGGGAGCGGTGATCCACCCCTTCTGCCACCTCGAGGGCGCAAAGGTCGGCGCCGACGCGCGGATCGGTCCGTATGCGCGGCTGCGACCGGGCGCCGACCTCGGCGCCGAGGTGCACATCGGCAACTTCGTCGAGGTGAAGAACTCGACGCTGGCCGCCGGCGCCAAGGCCAACCACCTGGCCTACCTGGGCGACGCGACGGTCGGCGAGCGGGTCAACTACGGCGCCGGCAGCATCACCGCCAACTACGACGGCGCGAACAAGCACCGCACGGTGATCGGCGCCGACGCGCACATCGGCAGCAACTGCGTGCTGGTCGCGCCGGTGTCGATCGGCGCGGGGGCGACGATCGGCGGCGGGTCGACCGTCACAGCGGATGCACCGGCCGGCAAGCTGACGCTCGGCCGCGGGCGCCAGGTGACGATCGAAGGCTGGACGCGGCCGGTGAAGGTGAAGCGAGGCGCCTGACAGCGAGTCCGCAGGCGGGCGACCGGCCCTCAGCCGGCGCCCGGCGCGCGCCCGGCGGCCGCCGCCTCGGCCACCTCGGCGGCCAGGCAAAGGTCGTCCCAGGCCTTGGCCTTGTCCGGCAGGTTGCGCAGCAGGTAGGCCGGGTGGTAGGTCACGACGAGCGGCACGCCCTGGTAGGCGTGGACGCGGCCGCGCAGGCGGCCGATCGGCTCGCTGCTGCGCAGCAGAGCCTGCACCGCGAAGCGCCCCATCGCCAGGATGATGTCCGGCCGCACCAGGTCGATCTGACGCTGCAGGAAGGGCTCGCAGCGCAGCAGCTCGTCGGGCGCAGGGTTGCGGTTGCCGGGCGGCCGGCACTTCAGCGTGTTGGCGATGTAGACGCGCTGCGCCGGCGGCGCATCGCCATCGGTCGCGCGGGTCAGGCGCAACGCACGCAGCATGGCGTCGAGCAGCTGCCCGGCGGCGCCCACGAAGGGCTCTCCCTGGCGGTCCTCCTGCTCGCCCGGCGCCTCGCCGACGACCATCCAGCGCGCCTCGGGATGGCCGACGCCGAACACCGTCTGCCGCCGCGTGCGGCACAGCCCGCAGGCGGTGCAGGCCTCGACCTCGGCGCGCAGCGCGGTCCAGTCGAGCGACGCGATGCGGCGCGCGCGCTCGCCCGACACCGGGTCATCGGCTCGCGACGCCGCCACGGGCACGGTCGTCGCGTCCGCACCGATCCCCGCGCCCCGCGGCGCCGGCGTCACGCGGGGGAGCGGCGTGCGGCGCGCCGCGGCCGGTGGCGCCACGACCTCGCTGGCGGGAGCGCCGTGCGTCTGCCGCGCGACGGCGCCCGGCGCCCCGGGCGCGCGGGACGCCGGCGCGACGCCGGCCAGCGCCTCCGCGGCCGGCGCGACGCCCGGCGCGGCCGGCGACGCCCAGCAGCGCACGCCGAACTCGGCCAGCATCGCGAGCTGGCGTTCAGACCAGCGCAAGCGCAGTCCCTCCCGGCACGGTCAGGCTCATCACGATCGCATCCTCGCGCGTGCCGCGCGGCGCCGGGTAGTAGCGGCGCCGGCGACCGACCTCGGCAAAGCCGCGCCGCCGGTACAGCGCCTGCGCGGTCACGTTGCTCTCGCGCACCTCGAGCCACAGGTTCGCCAGCCCGCGCGCGCGGCAGGCGTCCTCCAGGCGATCGAGGAGGCGCGAGCCCCAGCCGCGGCGCTGGCACTCGGGTGCCACCGTGATGTTGAGCAGGTGCATCTCGTCGACGCCCGGCATCGCGACGAGATAACCGATGAACCCGCCGTCGCAGTCGACGAGCACCTCGGCCAGGTAGCCCGCCGCGAGCGAGTCGACGAAGTTGCCGCGGCTCCACGGGAAGGCGTAGGCACGGGCCTCGATCGCGGCGACATCGGCGACGTCGGCCGCCCGCATCGGTCGCAGCCGCGCGGCGGCTTCGGGGCGCGCGCTCATCGCGGGCGACGGCCGTCGGCGTGTCCTGCGGCGCGACCGGCACCGCGCCGGCCGGGTCTCGGCCGGTTCACGACAGCGCCTCGCGCTCGCGGGTGGTCAGCGCGACGCGATCGCGCACGTAGTGCGGATGCGCCGCCGCCGGGTCGACGCCGGCACCGGCCGCGAACGCCGCGCGAGCCAGCCGCAGCAGTGCCGCGGCCGCATCGCCGGACGGCGCGACCGGCACCTCGGGCAGGCGGCCCGCGAAGCGCGACGGGGCGTTGCCCGCGACGCGCGGCGGCGGCTGTTCCCGCCAGGCCCGCGCCAGCGCCTCGGGTGCCCACAGCGCCGGCGCCTCGAGGGCCTGCCAGCACCCGCCCTGCCATCGGTATCGCGCCGCGTAGATCTCGTCCATCCGCGCGTCCACCGCGACCGCGATCTCGAACGCCTCGGCCTCGAGCGACGCCCGCGCGCCGCGCGCCGCTTCGGCGTGCAGCAGCAGGCTGTCGATCGGCAGCACCGGGACGCCGAGCCCGAAGGCGAGCCCCTGAGCCGCCGCCGCGCTGGTGCGCAGGCCGGTGAATGCGCCGGGGCCGTAGCCGAAGGCCACCGCCTCGACCGACGCCAGCGCCCTGCCGGCGCGCGCCAGGGTCTCGTGCACCAGCGGCAGCAACCGTGCCGATGCCAGCGCCCCGCCCGGTTCGTCGGCCGTGTGCAGCACGCCATCGGCGTCGATGCCGACGAGCAGGCGGTCGCCCGAGGTGTCGAACGCGAGCACGGGCATCGGCGCAGTGTAGCCGTGCGATCATCCCCGCATGCTCCCGACCCGCCCCTCGCCCGGCCGGACACGCATTCGGCGCCGGGGTGGCCGGACACGGGGGCCGCGCGACGTGCTCGTCGCGTGCGCGCTGGCGGCAGTCCTCGCGGCCGGCGCGGCGGTCGCCGAACCGACGCTGCCTCCGGCGGCCGCGGAGGCACTGGAACGCGCCCGGGTGCCGCGCGATGCGTTCGCGGTCGTGGTGCACGAGGTCGGCCGCGGCCGCGAGCTGCTCGAGGTCAACGGCACGCAGCCGATGAACCCGGCCTCGCTCGTCAAGCTGCTCACCACCGCGTCGGCCCTCGAGATGCTCGGTCCGGCCTGGCAGTGGACGACGCCGGTCTGGCTGCAGGGCACGCTGCGCGACGGCGTCCTCGACGGGTCGCTCGTCATCCGCGGCAGCGGCGACCCGTCGCTGGTGGTCGAGCGCCTCTGGCTGCTGCTGCGCCAGGTGCAGCAGCGCGGGGTGCGCGAGATCCGCGGCGACATCGTCCTCGATGCATCCGCCTTCGAGCTGCCTCCGGGAAGCCCCGCCGACTTCGACGGCCAGCCGCTGCGGCCCTACAACGTGCGTGCGTCGGCGCTGCTCTTCAGCCACCACGCCGTGACCTACGGCTTCGTGCCCGACCCGGCTGCCGGCGTGGCCCGGGTGACGGTCGAGCCCGAGCTCGCGCGCACCGCGGTGCAGCGCACGGTACCGCTGGCGCCCGGCCCCTGCGACGACTGGGCGGCGCGGCTCGAGGCCCGCTTCGAGCCGGGCACGACGCGCTTCCTGGGGCGCTACCCGGCGGCCTGCGGCACGCTCGCCTGGCCGGTCGCCGACCCGGAACCGGCGACCTACAACGCCCGCCTGATCGAGGCCCTGTGGGCGTCGATGGGCGGGCGGCTCGGCGGACGCGCCCGCGAGGGCAGCGCCCCGTCCGTGCCGCCGACCTTCGAATGGCGTTCGCCGCCGCTCGCCGCCGTGGTGCGCGACATCAACAAGTTCAGCAACAACGTCATGGCGCAGCAGCTGTTCCTGACGCTCGCGCTGCAGCGCGATCCCGGCCGCGCCGCCACGCCCGACGCGGCGCGGCAGGTGCTCGCGCGCTGGGTCGCCGGCGCGCTCGCCTCCGACGCGGCCGGCAGCGAGCTGCCGGGCGGCGCCGTCCTCGACAACGGCTCCGGGCTGTCGCGCACCCAGCGACTGAGCGCACGGCAGCTCGCCACCGTGCTGATGCGCGCCTTCGACGCCCCGACGATGCCCGAGCTGCTGGCGTCGCTGCCAGTGGCCGGCCAGGACGGCACGATGCGCCGCGCGCGCGTGGCCGAGGGGCGCGCGCACCTGAAGACCGGGTCGCTCGACGACGTCGTGGCCGTCGCCGGCTTCGTGCGATCGGACAGCGGACGCCGCTACGTGCTGGTCGCGCTGGTGCAGCACGAGCGCGCGCAGGCCGCGCGCCCGGCGCTCGACGCGCTCATCGACTGGGTGGCGCGCGACGCCCCGGCACGCTGATCAGAACGGGTTGTTGAGCGCGCGGCTCTGGGCCGCGATGCCGATCTGCTGCTGCGCAGCCCACGCGGGCCAGACGTCGTCGGCCCACAGCGAGCGCGCCGCGCTGCGGTCCGGGAACAGCGTCGACGGCACGCCCCGCGCGGCGATGACCGGCTGCCCGTCGGGGCCGATCACGACGTTGCCGGCGGCGTCGCGCTGGGGCACGTCGGCCGACCCGCTGGTGCAGGTCTCGATCGCCACCGGCGCCTTGGCCGGGTCGCACGCCGGCTGCAGGACCTCGTTGCCGGTCAGGCCCAGGTTGCCGTCGAAGATCGCCTGCACGATCTGGTCGGTGAGCACGAGCCCGATCACGCGGCCGTCGGGCCGGATGCCGAGCTGCAGCGACTCGTTGAACGCCTGGCTGAGCCCGCCGAGCAGCGCGCCGTCCGAGCCCGGTGCCCGGGCCAGCGGCGCGAGCCCGAGGTTGGGAATCGTCGACACCAGGACGCGCGCGCCGCGGTCGGCGAGGTCGTTGACGATCGAGGCCAGGCGCGCACCGCGCGCGCGCGCCTCGGCCACCAGCTGGTCGGACGTGCTCGTGCCGCGCAGCGCGTGCAGGTCGAGCAGGTCGTTGGTGCCGGCCAGCATCGTGACCAGCGCGCGGTCGACGACGAGGCCGTCGGCGATCGCCGCCTGCACCTGCTGCGCGACGTCGTCGACGCGCGCGCCGGGCTGCGCGAACATGTAGCCGCGCTGCTCCTCCTGCGGAACACCGGCGAGGCCGCAGGCGGGGAACGAGAAGCCGTAGATCCCGGCGACCAGCTGCACCCACAGCGGCTCGGCGCCGCACGACAGCGCATTCGGACCCGCCGTGTTGTCGGCGGCGAAGACCACGTTGACTCCGTGCTTGCGGCCCGCCTGGAAACGCCAGTCGTCGGTGTTTCCCGGTTCGCCCGGGTCGGTGCAGGTGCCGTCGGCGTCGCGCGCCGCGCAGGGCGGGTCGTCGACGGCCGGCGACAGGTGGCTGGCCTCGTCGCCGAAGGCAAGCAGCCGCACCGGGACGAAGGGCTCCTGCTGCTCGCTGCCGCCCCCGCAGGCCGCGAGCACGACCCCGACGGCGAGCACGCTCAGGCCACGGCGCAGGCGGCGGAATGGAACGGACTGGATCGACATGAGACTCCCATCGGGCACGCCGCGCGCCGGCTCAGGACGCCGCCGCGCGGTGCAGCCGGTCGCGCACGCCGTCCCAGGCCGGCGCCGCGGGCGGCTCCTCGACCCAGACCACCCGGATCGCCGCGTCGTCGAAGCCGCGCAGCGTGGCGTACAGGTCGTGCGCCGCCGCGGCCGGGTCGTCGGCCATCGCGACGTGCCGCACCGGCGCGTCGCCCGGGGCGACGCTGCGGGAATATAAACCGATCGCCGGGGCGGCCCGGGCTCCCGCCGCCGCGGCCGCGAGTTCGCGCAGCGCGGTCTTCAGCGCCGGCGCCTGCATCAGGCGCAGGCGGGCGTCGGGCCGGTAGTGCGCGGCCAGCGTGCCGGGCGCGCGCGGCGCATCTTCGGCGGCTTCGGCCAGCGGGGCGCCGAGCGCCGCCTCGATCGCCGCGCGTCCGATCGCCCCTGGCCTCAGCAGCGCCGGCCGCCGGCCGCGGCAGTCGACGATCGCCGACTCGATGCCGACGTCGCAGGTGCCGCCGTCGAGCACGCACAGCGCGTCGCCGAGCTCGGCAGCGACATGGGCCGCGCACGTCGGGCTGACGCGGCCGAAGCGGTTCGCGCTCGGCCCGGCGACTCCGGGCGCGCCGAGCCGCGCCGCCTCGCGCAGCCATCGCAGCGCCACCGGGTGGCGCGGCACGCGCAGGCCGATGCTGTCCTGGCCGCCCGCGGCCGCGCCGGCGACTCCAGGACGCCGCGGCACGATGACCGTCAGCGGGCCGGGCCAGAACGCCGCGGCGAGCGCATGCGCCGCATCGCCCGGCGCATCGCTGAAGGCGGCCATGCCGTCGGCATCGGCCAGATGGACGATGAGCGGATGTCCCGCAGGGCGCCCCTTCGTCGCATAGACACGGGCCACCGCGGCATCGTCGTCGGCGCGCGCGCCGAGGCCGTACACCGTCTCGGTCGGGAAGGCCACCAGTTCGCCCGTGGCGACGCGTCGCGCCGCCTCGGCGACCGCGGCGGCATCGTGGCCGTCGAGGACCGGCATCGCGCTCAGAACGGCGCGAGGCCGAGCCGTTCGCCCGCCTGCAGCGCGATGCGGCGGGCGGTGGCGGCATCCGCGGCGGTGACCGTCAGGTGCCCCATCTTGCGCCCCGGGCGCGGCTCGGCCTTGCCGTACAGGTGCAGGCGCGCCCCGGGCAGCGCGAGCACGCCATCCCAGTCGGGGATGCGCGGCCCGGCACCCGCGGGGTCGAACCACAGGTCGCCGAGCAGGTTGAGCATCACCGCCGGCGAGTGCAGCCGCGGCGCGACCAGCGGCAGCCCGGCGAGCGTGCGCACCTGCAGTTCGAACTGCGAGACGTCGCAGGCGTCGATGCTGTAGTGCCCCGAGTTGTGCGGGCGCGGTGCCATCTCGTTGGCGACCAGCGATCCGTCGTCGAGCACGAAGAACTCGACGCACAGCACGCCGACATAGCCGAGCCGCGCAGCGACGCGCATCGCATCGGCGACCGCGCGCTCGGCCACCTCCGGCGCGACGCCGGGTGCGGGCACCTGGGTGACCGCGAGGATGCCGTCGCGGTGAAGGTTCTGCTGCACCGGCAGGTGCACGCAGCGGCCGTCGGCGCCGCGCGCGACGATCACGCTCAGCTCGGCGCGCAGCGCGAGCCGGCGCTCGAGCACGCATGGCACCCCGCCCAGGCGCTGCCACGCCGCGGGCAGCGCATGCAGCGTCGCGACCGCGACCTGCCCCTTGCCGTCGTAGCCGAGCCTGGACGTCTTCAGGATGCCCGGCAGCAGCGCCGGGTCCACCGCGTCGAGGTCGGCCGCCGACTCGATGCGCGCATGCGGCACGCAGGCCACGCCGGCGTCGGCGAAGGCCCGCTTCTCGAGCGCGCGGTGCTGGCAGACCGCCACCGCGTCGGCCGCCGGCGCCACCGGGCGCGACGCCGCCAGCGTGCGCAGCGACGCTGCCGGCACGTTCTCGAACTCGGTGGTGATGGCGTCGCACTCGCGCGCGAGCGCTGCGAGCGCCTCGGCGTCGCCGTAGGCGCCGGCGATGGCGTGGTCGGCCGCCATCGCCGCCGGCGAGGCGGCATCGGGGTCGAGCACCACGGTGCGGTAGCCCATGCGCTGCGCGGCGTGCACGAACATGCGGCCGAGCTGGCCGCCGCCGGTGACGTCGCGCTCGGCGGCCACGGGATCTCCTGCGTCATCGCGCGCGCCTCGGCCGTCTGGCGGGCACGGAATGCCGTCAGCCGATCGAGCAGCACCGGGTCGTGCGCCGCCAGCAGCGCCACCGCGAACAACGCGGCGTTGGCCGCGCCCGCCGGCCCGATCGCGAAGGTGGCGACCGGCACGCCGCGCGGCATCTGCACGATCGAGTACAGCGAGTCGAGCCCCGACAGGTGGCGGCTGGCGACCGGGACGCCGAGCACCGGCACCGTGGTCTTCGCCGCCAGCATGCCGGGCAGGTGCGCGGCGCCGCCCGCGCCGGCGATGATCGCGGCGATGCCGCGCTCGCGCGCGCGCTCGGCGAACTCGAACAGGTCGTCGGGCATGCGGTGGGCCGAGACGACGCGCACCTCGTGC
>JALORQ010000155.1 GCA_025458805.1 Rubrivivax sp. | reverse complement strand
TGATGGAGCTCGCCGACCTGTTCGGCAACATGAACGCGCTGACCCCGTCGATGCACGCGAGCTCCGGCTACAAGCACCTGATCGCGGCCATCGAGGACTGGATGCGGCGGGCGCCCGCCGTGGCAGCACCGGCCCCCGCCGTGGCAGCACCGGCCCCCGCCGCGGCCCCGGCGGCGGGCCGGCCTGCGGCGTCCGGGCCGGTCGGCGCCGTTGCCGGCGGCGCGGTGCCGGCGGTCAAGATCCCCGGCCTGCGGACGGCCACCGAGGCCCTGCTGGCCCCGCAGGCCGGCGATGGCGTGCTGCTGGCGATCGCGGCCGGGGCGACCGGCGAGGAGACCGTGCTGCTGTCGGTCGTGCGCACCGGGGCCGACCTCGTGCTCCAGCTCGGCGACGACCTGGCGGGCCTGTCGCTCTCGCCGGCGGCCCTGGCGCAGGTGGCGGCGGCGCCGGCAGCGCGCCGGCTCGGCCGCGTCGGCCAGGTCGGCGTCGACGCGGTTCAGGCGGCCGTGGCCAGCGTGGTCGGCGGCGTCTTCGGGCTGCCCGACGACGAGCACTCGGTGCGCGCGCAGCGCCTGTCGGCCGACGAGATGGAGGACGGCGACGCGTCGGCGGCCGAGGACGAGGGCGACGGGGCCGGTGAAGGGGACGATGCGGCCGGGCCGTCGGTCGCGGAGTCGGTGGCCGGCTTCGATGAAGCGGTGGCGCAGCTGCTCGGCCGCCTGCCGCGCGGCGAGCACATGCTGGTCGTGGCCGCCGGCGATGGCGGTGAGGGCTTCTGGCCCCTGCTCATCGTGCAGCGCGACGACCGGCGCGAGCTGACCGCGCTGCTGCCGGCGGCGGCGGACCTGCCGCCGGCGCTGCGCCCGGCGCGCGAGTCGGTGAGGCAGCTGCGCGAGCACTTCGGGTTTGCGGCGGCGCCTGGCGGGCCGGCCGGCATGCTCGGCGCCGCGCTGGGGTCGGTGAACGACCACGACGCGCCTGGTCTCGGCGACGCGCTCGCTCAGGTGCTGGCGCTGGCCTTCGGGCTTCCGCGCGACGACTTCGCGTTCCAGGCCGGCGTCGAGTCCGGCGGCTGAGGGTCGCCCTCCGACCGATGCCGCACCGCCTGCGCGACCTGCTGGCCCGCAATCGCGACTGGGCGCGCTCGGTCGAGGCGCGTCGGCCGGGCTTCTTCACCGGCCTGCTGGCGCAGCAGGCGCCGCAGTACCTGTGGATCGGCTGCGCCGACAGCCGCGTGCCCGCCAACGAGATCCTCGGCCTGCTGCCGGGCGACGTGTTCGTGCACCGCAACGTCGCCAACGTCGTCGTGCACAGCGACCTCAACGCGCTGTCGGTGATGCAGTACGCGATCGACGAGCTGCACGTGCGGCACGTCATCGTCGTCGGCCACTACGGGTGTGGCGGCGTCACCGCGGCGCTGCTCGGCCGCCGCGTCGGGCTCGTCGACAACTGGCTGCGCCACGTGCAGGACGTGCGCAGCAAGCACCGTGCGTGGCTCGACGCGCTGCGCGGCGACGAGACGCGGCTGGCCGCGCTGTGCGAGCTCAACGTGCTGGAGCAGGCGCTCAACGTCTGCGGCACCACGGTCGTGCAGGACGCCTGGGCGCGCGGGCAGGACGTGGTGGTGCACGGCTGGGTCTACGGCCTGCACGACGGGCTGCTGCAGGACCTGGAGATGACCGTGCAGCACACCGGGCAGGTCGACGAGGCCTATGCGCGCGCGCTCGCGGCGGTGCGGCGACGCTACGATGCGTCCTCCGCCGCTGCGGCCCTCGTGCCGCCGCCGACCGCCCCGCACCCGCGCCGCTGATGTTTCCGCACCGACTGACCGACTCCCGTGCCTTCGACATCGCGCGTGCGCTGATCGAGGGCTTCGACCGCCACTACCGGCTCTTCAGCCAGACCAACCTCGAGGCCAAGGGGCGCTTCGAGCGCGCCGACTGGCACGGCCAGCAGCGGGCGCAGCGCGAGCGCATCCAGTTCTACGACACGCGTGTCGACGAGGCGGCCGAGCGCCTGCAGCGCGAGTTCTCGGCCGCCACGCTGGCGATGGACGTCTGGCAGCAGGTCAAGCTGCACTACATCGGCCTGCTCGTCGACCACAAGCAGCCCGAGCTGGCCGAGACCTTCTTCAACTCGGTGACGACGAAGATCCTGCACCGCAGCTACTTCCACAACGACTTCATCTTCGTGCGGCCGGCGGTGTCGACCGAGTACATCGACAGCCCCGAGGGCGCGCTGCCGACCTACCGCGCGTACTACCCGCAGCTCGCCTGCTGGCGCGAGACCTGGCGCCGGCTGGTGCTCGACTTCGGCCTGGACGTGCCGTTCGAGGACCTCGACCGCGACATCGACGACGTGGCGTGCGAGTTCGAGCGCCAGCTCGGGGACTTCCAGCCGCGCGCCAACTTCCAGATCCAGGTGCTGTCCAGCCTGTTCTTCCGCAACAAGGGCGCCTACGTGGTCGGCAAGGTGATCAACGGCTTCCAGGAGACGCCGTTCGCGCTGCCCGTCCTGCACGGCGAGCGCGGCGGGCTCGTGATCGACGCGCTGCTGCACTGCGAGGACGACCTGCTGATGCTGTTCAGCTACGCGCGCGCGTACTTCATGGTGCACATGGAGGTGCCGAGCGCCTACGTGCAGTTCCTGCGCAGCCTGATGCCCCGCAAGCCGCGCGCCGAGATCTACAGCGCGCTCGGCCTGCAGAAGCAGGGCAAGAACAGCTTCTACCGCGACCTGCTCTACCACCTGCGCCACAGCACCGACCGGTTCCGCATCGCGCCCGGCATCAAGGGCATGGTGATGCTGGTGTTCGACCTGCCGAGCTTCCCGTTCGTCTTCAAGCTGATCAAGGACTACTACCCGCCGCAGAAGGACACCACGCGCGAGCAGATCAAGGGCAAGTACCTGCTCGTCAAGACGCACGACCGCGTCGGCCGCATGGCCGACACCCTCGAGTACAGCAACGTGGCGCTGCCGCGCTCGCGCTTCGAGGACGAGCTGATCGACGAGCTTCGCCGGTTCTGCCCCAGCCTGCTGGAGATCTCGGACCGGGACGGCGACGGCGAGGTCGAGGTGATCCTGAACCACGTCTACATCGAGCGGCGCATGATCCCGCTCAACATCTACCTGCAGGAGGCCGCGCCCGACCAGGTGGCGCGCGCGGTGATCGAGTACGGCAACGCGATCAAGGACCTGGTGGCGGCCAACATCTTTCCCGGCGACATGCTGTGGAAGAACTTCGGCGTGACGCGCAACGGCAAGGTCGTCTTCTACGACTACGACGAGATCGAGTACGTCACCGACTGCAACTTCCGCCGCGTGCCGCCGCCGCGCAACGAGGAGGACGAGCTCTCGGGCGAGATCTGGTACGCGGTCGGCCCGAAGGACGTCTTCCCCGAGACCTTCGGCCCCTTCCTGCTCGGGCACCCGGGCGTGCGCGAGGTCTTCATGGCGCACCATGCCGACCTGCTCGACGCCGCGTTCTGGCAGGGATGCAAGGACCGCATTCTCGCGGGCCACGTGCACGACGTCTTCCCCTACGAGCCGGCGCGGCGCTTCGGCGCGCGCCGCCTCGCCGCCACCGGCGCACCGGCCCGCGCCGGCGCACCGCACCCGATCGACGAACGGCCGGCCGCCGCCGCGGCCGCCTGAAGGAGCCCGCCATGTCCGATCCCGTGGTCATCGTCTCCGCCGCGCGCACGCCGATCGGCGGGCTGCTCGGCGACTTCGCCGCGCTGGCGGCACCCGAGCTCGGCGCCGTCGCGATCCGGGCCGCCGTCGAGCGCGCCGGGGTGCCCGGCGACGCCGTCGACGAGGTGCTGTTCGGCCAGGTGCTGATGGCCGGCCAGGGCCAGGCGCCGGCGCGCCAGGCCTTGCGCAAGGCCGGCCTGCCCGACGGCGTCGGCGCGGTGACGCTCAACAAGATGTGCGGCAGCGGCATGCGCGCGCTGATGTTCGCGCACGACATGCTGGCCGCCGGCACGGCGCAGGTGATGGTGGCCGGCGGCATGGAGAGCATGACCAACGCGCCGCACCTGATGTTCGCGCGCAAGGGCGTCAAGTACGGCGCCGCGCAGCTCTTCGACCACATGGCGATGGACGGGCTGGAGGACGCCTACGAGCGCGGCAAGGCGATGGGCGTGTTCGCCGAGACCTGCGTCGCGAAGTACGGCTTCACGCGCGAGGCGCAGGATGCCTTCGCGATCGCGTCCACCACGCGCGCCAGGACCGCCAACGAGGACGGCCACTTCGACTGGGAGATGGCGCCCGTCAAGCTGGCGGGCAAGGCCGGCGAGACGGTGGTGAAGTTCGACGAGCAGCCCTTCAAGGCCAAGCTCGACAAGATCCCGGGCCTCAAGCCCGCGTTCAGGAAGGACGGCACGATCACCGCCGCCAACGCCAGCAGCATCAGTGACGGCGCCGCGGCGCTGGTGCTGATGCGCGAGAGCACGGCGCGTGCACGCGGCTGCACGCCGATCGCGCGCATCGTGAGTCACGCGGTGCACGCGCAGGCGCCCGAGTGGTTCACCACCGCGCCGGCCGGCGCGATCCGCAAGGCGCTCGCGAAGGCAGGCTGGCAGCCGGGGCAGGTCGACCTCTGGGAGGTCAACGAGGCGTTCGCCGCGGTGACGATGGCCGCGATGGCCGAGTTCGACCTGCCGCACGACGTCGTCAACGTGCATGGCGGCGCCTGTGCCCTCGGCCACCCGATCGGCGCAAGCGGCGCGCGCATCGTCGTCACGCTCCTCGGCGCGCTGCGACGGCGCGGCCTGCGGCGGGGCGTGGCGGCGCTGTGCATCGGCGGCGGCGAGGCGACCGCGCTCGCCGTCGAGATCGCGTGACGCCGACGGATGCCTGAGGAGCCGCGGGATGACGGAGTGGTTGCCCGGGCCCGCGCAGGCGGCCGCCTTCGCCACCGCGGTGCTCGTGCTCAACGCGACGCCGGGCGTCGACTTCGCGCTGACGGTCGGCCGCACGCTGGCCGGCGGGGCACGCGCGGGACTGGCCGCGGCGGGCGGCATCGTGGCCGGCTGCGTCGTGCATGCGCTGGCCGCAGCGTTCGGACTCGCGGCGCTGCTGGCGCTGCACCCGGCAGCCTTCGCCGCGCTGCAGTGGGCAGGCGCGGGCTATCTGGCTTGGCTGGGCGTGCAGATGCTGCGCAGCGCGAGCCGGCGATCGCCGGCGACCCAGGCGCAGGGTGCCGGTGCCGGACCGGGCCCCAGTCTGCGCGCCGAGTTCCGGACCGGGCTGCTGACCAACGTGCTCAATCCGAAGGTGGCGCTGTTCTTCCTCGCCTTCCTGCCGCCCTTCGTGCCCGCCGGGTCGCCCGACAAGACGCTGTCCTTCCTTCTGCTCGGCGCGTGGTTCGTCGTCCAGGGCGGTCTCTTCCTGCTGCTGCTGGTGCTGCTCGCGGCGCGGCTGGCTCGCGTCGGCGCGAGCCCGGCATTGCTGCGGCTGCTCGAGGCCGCGGGCGGGGTGCTGTTCATCGCGCTGGCGCTGAAGCTGTTGCGCGAGCGGCCCGGGTTCGCCGCATGATCTCGCGCGCGCATGCCCGCACGCCGGCGCGCGCGCCGCCCGCTGCTCCGGCCCGACCCGGGGAAGCTTCGCGTGCGGCAGCCGGCCGGCGCTGGCACACTTGGCAGCGGATGCCGCGCGCGAGCCGAGCGGGCCAGGGGGGGCCTGCCGGAGGCGCGGACGCAGCGTCCGGCCGCGGTGCCTGCCAGGCGCGCCCGGCCCACAACAACGACCCGTCCGCCGCAGTACCGATGACCATCCCGATCGACACGCCGCTGATCCGCGAGGGCGAGGAGATCCGCCACGTCGTGCGCTACACGCGCGAGCAGATCATCCAGTTTGCACGCCTGACCGGCGACACCAATCCGCTCCATCACGACCGCCAGGCCGCCGAGCGCGCGCGCTTCGGCGAGATCATCGCGAGCGGCCAGCAGACCGCGGCGCTCCTGATGGGCCTGCTCGCGTCGCACTTCTCGCGCCGGCACGACGGCGTGCCGCGCGAGATGCTGAGCCTCAACGTCAACTTCGCCTTCAAGGCGCCGGTGTTCGCCGAGCAGGACCTCGCGCTCGCGTGGCGCGTCGCGGAGATCGAGCGCAGCACGCGCCGTGGCGGCTTCATCGGCCATCTCGATGGTCACGCGAGCGTCGGCGGGCGCGCGTGCGTGGTCGCGCGCGCCACCATCCTCGTGCGCCGCGCGGGAAACGGCATCGCGTGACCCGGCCGCCGATCGACCCCGCAGGCCCGCAATGCTGCTGAGCGACGACCACCGAGCGGTTCAGGACGCGGTACGCGCCTTCGTCCGCGACCGCATCGCGCCGCAGGCGGCGGCGTGGGACCGCACGCACCACTTCCCGGCCGAGGAACTGGCGGGCCTGGCCGCGCTCGGCTGCTACGGCGTCGCGGTGCCCGAGGCCTGGGGCGGGGCCGGCATGGACTACCTCGCGCTGGCCGTGATCCTCGAGGAGATCGCCGCCGGCGACGGCGCCACCAGCACGATCGTCAGCGTCAACAACTGCCCGGTATGCTCGATCCTGCTGGCCTTCGGCGACGACGAGCAGAAGCGTCGCTTCCTCGTGCCGCTGGCGCGCGGCGAGATGCTCGGCGCCTTCTGCCTGACCGAGCCGCACGTCGGCAGCGAGGCCGGCGGGTTGCGCACGACCGCCCGGCGCGACGGCGACCACTACGTGCTCGACGGGGTCAAGCAGTTCATCACCAGCGGCAAGCACGGCGACGTCGCGATCGTGATGGCGGTGACCGACAAGGCGGCCGGCAAGAAGGGCATCAGCGCCTTCGTCGTGCCGACCGACACGCCCGGCTACGTCGTCGCGCGGCTCGAGGAGAAGATGGGCCAGCATGCCAGCGACACCGCGCAGATCCGCTTCGACGGCTGCCGCGTGCCGGCCGCGAACCGTCTCGGCGACGAGGGGCAGGGACTGAAGATCGCGCTGTCCGGGCTCGAGGGCGGCCGCATCGGCATCGCGAGCCAGGCGGTCGGCATGGCGCGTGCCGCGTTCGAGGCCGCGCTCTCCTACAGCAAGGAGCGCGCGAGCTTCGGGCAGCCGATCTTCCAGCACCAGGCGGTGCAGTTCAAGCTGGCCGAGATGGCCACGCAGATCGAGGCGGCGCGCCAGATGATCCACCACGCCGCGGCGCTGAAGGACGCCGGCCGCCCCTGCCTGAAGGAAGCCGCGATGGCCAAGCTGTTCGCCAGCGAGATGGCCGAGCGCGTGTGCAGCGACGCCATCCAGGTGCACGGCGGCTACGGCTACGTCAGCGACTTCCCCGTCGAGCGCATCTACCGCGACGTCCGCGTGTGCCAGCGCGTGTGCCAGATCTACGAGGGCACGAGCGAGGTGCAGAAGATCCTGATCGGCCGCGCGCTCGGCTGATCCGTCCGCCGGCGCCGGCGCGCCCGCCCCGTGTCCAACACCGAACTCAGCGAATCCGAAGCGCGGCAGGTGCTGCTGCTGCAGGCGCGCGAGACGTGCGCTGCCGCGCCGGGCGACGCGGTCGCCTGGAGCCCCGACGACCGGGCCTGGGCGACGCGCCAGGCGCTGGCCGCGGTCGGCGAGCAGGCGCCGCCGGCTCGCTTCGTCGCCGCGCGCGCCGCGATCGCGCTGCAGCGCCTGCTGCCGCGCGACGTCGGCGCGCGCCGCTGGCTCGAGCATCGCGGGTGGCACCCGGCGTGGGTCGTCGTCGCGCTGCTCGCCGGCGCCCTCGTGGGGCTGGGCATCGACCAGCTCGGCACGCCCGAGCGCGTCAACCTGCTCGCCCCGGCGGTCTGGGGCGTCGTCGCGTGGAACCTCGGCGTCTACCTGCTGGCGCTGCTGCCGTCGCGCGGCGGGCTCGGGCTGCTGCGCGGCGCGCTCGCCGGCGTCGCCGGCCTGGGGCGGCGCGGCGACGCCGCCGCGGCCGAACTGTGGGCCGAGCACGCGGCGCCGCTGGCCGCCGCACGCATCGCGCTCGTCGTGCACGCGGCCGCGGCCGCGCTCGCGCTCGGTCTGGTCGGCGGGTTGTACCTGCGCGGGCTGGTGCTCGACTACCGCGCGGGCTGGCAGAGCACCTTTCTGGATGCTGCTTCGGTGCAGCAGGCGCTCGGCTGGGGGCTGGCGCCGGCGTCGGCGCTGACCGGCATCGCGGTCCCCGAGGTGGCGCCGCTGCAGCTGGCGCCCGGTGCCGCCGCCACCGCGTCGGCAGCGCCGTGGATCCACCTCTTCGCCGCCACGCTCGCGCTCTTCGTGGTGCTGCCGCGCGTCGCGCTGGCGGCGCTCGCCGGCGCGCGGGCGTCGCGTCTCGCGCACGCATTTCCGCTTCCGCTGGACACGCCCTATTTCCTGTCGCTGCACGCGCTGATGCGCGGCGACCGCTCGCCGGTGGTGCGTCTGCTGTGGTCGGCGCCGGCCGCTGCCACGCCGGTGACGCTGCTCGGCACCGCGCTGCCGGCGGTGCCCGACGCACCGCTCGTGCTGTGGACGAGCGACGAGGGCGACCGGCTCGAACTGCACCCGCTCGCTTCGGGGTCCGCGCTCGCGCCCGCGGCAGCGGCTTCGCCCTGGTGGCGGCGCTGGCTGGATGCGACGCCTTTCGAGGATCCGGCGGAGGCCCACTGGCGCACGCTGCGCGCGTCGACCGACGCCGTGCTGCACGTCTCGCGGCCAGGGCTGCCGAGACCGGGCTGGCTCGCGACGCTGGCGCGGCCGGTCGTCGTGCTCGAGGACGACGCGAGCCCCGCCCCGCCGGCGCTGCCGCTGCATGGGCTCGCCGACGGCTGGCTGCCCGACGGCCGGCTGTGGCGGGCACTCGACGCCGCGCTGCAGGGCGACGAGCGCGTGGCCCGGCTGGCGGCCGCCTGGGAGCGCCGCGAGCAGCAGCGGCTGCGCGGCGCGGCCGACTCGCTCGCCGGCGCGCTGGCCGCGGTCGCGGCGACGCGTGTTCCGCTCGGCGACGACGGCCTGCTGGCGCGCCGCCCCGAGGCCGAGCGCGCGCAGCTGGAGCTGGCGCAGCGGCTCGATGCCGTCTGGCGCGACGGGCTGCGGTCGGTCGCCGCGGCACTCGGCCACGCCCCCGAAGCGTCGGTCGCGGACAGCGCGGCCGCGACAGCGCCGCAGGCACTTGCGACCGCGTTGCGCCGCCGCGTCCACGAAGGCCCTGCCGCGGTGCTCGGCGGGGCCGTCTCCGGGGCCCTGGCGGGGCTGAAGGCCGACGTGGCGACCGGGGGGCTGACGATGGGCGCCGGGCTGGTCGGCGGTGGGGTGCTCGGGGCGTTGGCGGCCGCCGGTGTCGCGCGCGGCGTCAACGTGGTGCGCGGCACCGATCGCAGCTTCGTCGCCTGCGACGACGTCGTGCTGCCGGCGCTGGCGCGCACCGGCCTGCGGCAGGTGCTGACGTGGATGGCGCCGCCGGCCGGGGAAGTCACCTCCGCGCCGGTCCGACGAGCCGCCGATTCGGGCGCGGCGGACGCGCCGTCCGGCGGCATCGGCGAGGGCGGCGCCGGCGATGCCGGGACGGCCCGCACGCGCGCGCTCGACCGTGCGATCGAGGCCGCCTGGGCCGCGGAGCCGCAGGCGGCCGCGGCTCTCGACGCCGCCTGGGCGTCGCGCAGCCGGCGCCTGGCGAGCGACGGCGAGACGGATCGGCTTGCAGCGCTGCTGGGTCCGTCGCTCGAGGCGCTGCTGCGCGCCGCCCGCGCCAGTGCGCTGCAAGCCCGCGCTGCCGATAATCCGGCGCCATGAAGATCGTCATCCTCGGCGCCGGGCGCGTCGGCGAGAGCGTCGCCGAGAGCCTGGTCTCCGAGCGCAACGACATCACGATGGTCGACACCGATCCGGCGCGCCTGCGCGACCTGCAGGACCGGCTCGACCTGCGCGGCGTCGCCGGCAACGGCATCCAGCCGAGCGTGCTGCGCGAGGCCGGCATCGAGGACGCCGACATGATCATCTCGTGCGCTCCGCTCGACGAGACCAACCTCGTCGTCTGCAAGGTGGCGCACGACGTCTTCAACGTGCCGACGACCATCGCGCGCATCCGCAGCCCCGAATTCGAGAACGGCACCCCGCTCCTCGACAAGACCGGCTTCGCGGTCGACCAGGTGATCTGCCCCGAGCAGAGCGTCACCGCCTACATCCGCAAGCTGATCGAGCATCCCGAGGCGCTGCAGGTGCTCGAGTTCGCGCAGGGGCTGGTCAGCCTGGTCGCGGTGCGCGCGATCGCCGGCGGGCCGCTCGTCCAGCACGCGCTGGCCGAGATCCCGAGCCTGGTGCCCGGCATCGACATGCGCATCGTCGCGATCTATCGCATGGGCCAGGCCATCACCACGCTCGACGGCGCGACGCGCATCGAGCCCGG
>JALORQ010000269.1 GCA_025458805.1 Rubrivivax sp. | reverse complement strand
CGGGGCCAGGCTGGCCGACCACAGCGAGTCGTGCGCACCGTCCCAGCCGAACCAGCGCTGCCACGCCACGTCGTCCAGCCCCAGCGTGTTGCGCACGCCGGCCGCCTCGCCGCGCGCCGCCGCGAGGCCGTCCTGGAAGCCGCTCTCCGGCCGATGGCAGGTGGTGCACGAGATGCGGCCGCTGGCCGACAGGCGTGGATCGAAGAACAGCGCGCGACCGTAGTCGATCGCCGGCGCCTGCCCGTCGGCGCGATTCGACGCATCGCGCACCGGCGGCGGCGGCCAGGGGCCGTGGGTGGCGATCGCCGCGCGCTCGTCGGCCGTGAAGTCCAGCAGCGACGGCCCCGCGCCCCCGCTCGGCGGCGACGCCTGGGCCAGGCAGGCGACGAGGGCAAGCGCCGTCAGGCTGCCCGCGCGCCCGGCCCGGCGACGGGGAGGCTGCGCGCCGCTCATCGCACCTGCAGCGCCGTCGCCAGCCTTTCGCGGCTGTCGCCGTCGGCGACGTCGAAACGCAGTTCCCAGCGGCCCGGCATGTGCAGCAGCAGGCCCTCGGCGCGCCAGCGGCCGTCGCCCAGCGCCTGCAGGCTCGGGCGGTAGTTCATGCCGTGCCGGTGCTCCGGCATCACGGCGTCGACCGCGTCGAGCCGCAGCGACGCCGGGCACAACTGCAGCAGGAGCGCGAAGGGGCGGTTGACCGGCGGCTGCGTCGCCCCGTCGACGCGCCACGCCACCTCGCCGGCCCGGCCCGCGAGCCGCGCTCCGTCGGCGTCCGACGGCGGGCAGGCGGCCTGCACCGCGAGCGCGGCCACCGACGCGACCATTGCGGCGAATGCGCGCGCGGCCATGCTCATCGCGTCGCCGACGTCAGCAGGGCGCGGTGCATCGCGCCGAAGAGCGCCTCGCCGTTCTTCCATGCGATGCGTTCGGCGACCGCCGGGGGCAGGTCGGCCAGCCACTCGCGCGACCAGCGCGCGTGCTCGACGACGTAGTGCCAGCGCTCGGGCGTGAAGGTGTCGGTGCCGACGAGGAACCGGTCGGGAAACTCGAGGAAGGCCTCGCGCCAGCCGGGCGCCACGCGGCCGCCGGCGCCGTGGTCGCTGCGATACGCCAGGTCGGCCCAGAGGTTCGGATGGCGCCGCAGCATCTCGCGCACCCGCTCTGGGGTATCGAAGCCGGCGTGCGCCCAGACGATGCGAGCCCGCGGGTCCTGACCGAACTGGCGTTCGACCGCGTCGGCGTCGGAGTGCGAATGCAGGAACAGCCCGTGCTGGCGCGCCAGTTCGACGACGCGACGCATCACCGGCAGTTCGGCGTCGGCCCCGAAGACGTGGTACTCGCCGATCGCGACGTAGCGGTGCGCGGCCAGGCGCGACTCGAGGTGCGCGACCACCGTCGGGTCGTGCAGCCAGGTGCCGATCTCGGCGCGCGTGCGGTACGGACGCAGCGACGGCAGCACGAGGTCGGGGGCCTCGGCGAAGAGCTTCTGCGTGCCGTCGTCGCTGCTGCTCGAGACGAGGGCGCCGCGCAGCCCCGCCTGGCGCAGCAGCGCCACCGCGTCCTTGGGCGGCAGTCGCTCCCACGCATCGTGGCTGTAGTGCAGGTGGGCGTCGAAGATCGGCAGCGGAGCCTGCGCCGACGCGGGACGCCAGAGCGCGGCCGCGCCGAGGCCGATCAGCAGCGACCGGCGCGCGAGCGCGCATTGGGACGAAGGACCAGATCCTGCAATCGGCATGACGGACGACTCCCCGGCGGACGTGCATCCGATGCTAGCCCGGGCGCGCGCGGGGCGCCGCGGCCGGGATACGGGCCCTCGACGGTCCGCCGTCACCCCGCGGATCGGGGGGCCGGAGATAGCCGACCAGGTATTGACGTCGCCGTGCGCAACGACACACTGCCAGCCGATCGGGATCCGCCACCATCCACCAGGGAGCCGACATGCCCACGACCCGCCTTCTCACGTCCGCCGGCCTTCGCCGCCTGGCCGGTGCGGCACTCGCGGCCGCCGCCTTGACCGGTGGCGCGGCCCACGCCCAGGTGCTCGACTTCGCCGGGGTCGGCTTCGTGCAGCCGACGGGGGCCCCCGACGCATTCGGCAACCTCCCCCTGGCCGTGCTGCCCCAGTCCTCGGCCTACGACTTCGGCGAGGGCGTCTTCGGCGGCTACTACGACCTGTCGTCGAGCTTCGCCTTCAACCTGGGGACCGGTACCGGCTCCGGGACCTTCGTCTTCACCCGCGGCGCGGACTCGTTCTCCGGAACGATCGCGACATCGGCCACCCCGACCGGCTTCCTCGTCGGCTACACGGTGCTGTCGGGCACGGGCCTCTTCGCCGGCCTGAGCGGCAGCGGCACCGGACGGGCCTCTTCGCCGGCCTGAGCGGCAGCGGCACCGGCGTCGTGACCGCGCTCGACCCGCTGACGTCGTCGACGGTGCGCTACTTCGAGGACGGCAGCGTCACGCTGGTGCCCGAGCCGGCCACCTGGCTCATGTGGCTGGCCGGCGGCGCGCTGCTGTTGGGCGCTGCGAAGGCCCGGCGCCCGCAGGCCTAGGCTGGCGCGCGGCGTCCGGCCCGCCGAGCGGCCGCCGCGACGCCGCGGCCGCTTCCGCGGCAGCGGGTTCGGTGCGCCGGCGTCGGCCGGCCGACGCCGCAACACCTGAACCCGCACCGGTGGGCTCGACCCAGCGTGACCACCGGGCGGC
>JALORQ010000024.1 GCA_025458805.1 Rubrivivax sp. | reverse complement strand
AGGGCCACGCCGCGCGCCACGCCCCCGCGCGCCGCCGCCGCCCCCACCGCCCACACCCTCGTCACCGACATCGACGAGACGCACTTCGGGCGGTTCTGATGATGGACACAGCCATCGCGGCGCCGACCGGGACGCCGCCGTCCCAGGCCGACGGGCCGGCCGGCGGCGGGCGGGCGTCGCTGCTGCGCATGTCGGTCGGCGGCGAGCCGCTGGCGGTGCCGATCGCCGAGGTGCGCGAGATCCTCGAGCTCGCCCGTCTCACGCCGGTGCCACGCACGCCGGGATTCGTCTGCGGCGTGATGAACCTGCGCGGCGCGGTCGTGCCGGTGCTCGACCTGTCGGCGCGCCTCGGCGGGCCCCCGGCGACGCGCGGACGCCGCAGCTGCATCGTGGTTGCCGAGGCGCGTGCCGAGGACGACGCGCAGGCGGCGCCGCGCGCCGTCGTCGGCCTGCTCGTCGACGCCGTGTCCGAGGTCTTCGACGTCGCCGAGCCGGCGCTCGAGGCCGTGCCGGCGCTCGGCACGCGCGTCGAGCCTCGCTTCCTGTCCGGGATGGCTCGCGCGCACGGCCAGGTGCTGGGCGTGCTGAGGCTGCAGGCCGTGCTGGCGGCCTCCGAGCTCGGTGCGCTGATCGCTGCGCACCAGGGGCACGGCGCGCGATGAAGGCGCTCTCGGCCCGGGCCTTCGAGTCGGTGACCCAGCTGTTCCACAGCGTCTCGGGCATCCGACTCGGACCTGCGAAGCAGGCGCTGGTCGCCGGGCGGCTGCAGAAGCTCGCGCAGGAGGCCGGCGAGCCCGATGTCGAGCGCTACGTCGAGCGCGTCGTCGGCGGCCACGCGCCGGCCGAGGAGATGACGCGGCTGATCGACCGGCTGACGACCAACGAGACCTACTTCTTCCGCGAGCCGCAGCACTTCCAGGACCTGGCGCGGCGCGCCGCGGCGCTGCCGCGCGGCCGCGAGTTCCTGGTCTGGAGCGCGGCCAGTTCGTCGGGCGAGGAGGCCTACAGCGCGGCGATGGTGCTGGCCGACCAGGCGCCCGCAGCGTCGTGGCAGGTCATCGGCACCGACCTGTCCACCGCCGTCGTCGACGCGGCGCGGCGCGGGCTGTACCCGGTCGAGCGTGCGCGCATGGTGCCGCCGGACTACCTCAAGCGCTTCTGCCTGAAGGGACAAGGTCCGCACGAGGGCTCGCTGCTCGTGGCGCGCGACCTGCGCGCGCGCGTGCGCTTCGAGACCGCCAACCTGATGCAGCCGGTCAACGCGCTGCCCGAGTTCGACGTGATCTTCCTGCGCAACGTGCTGATCTACTTCGACAACGACGCCAAGGCGCGCATCGTGCGGCACGTGCTGGCCCGGCTCAAGCCCGACGGCGTGCTCTACACCGGCCACGCCGAGTCGATCTCGTCGCTCGGTCTGCCGCTGCGCACGCTGGCCACGGCGATCCACACCCATGGCTGAAGTCACGCGATCGCGGCCGCAGACCGCGGCGCGCCACTACGACACGCCGTGGGCCGTCGCCGGGCGCCCGGGTCAGCAGGTGGTGCTGCTGCCCGGTCAGATGAACTTCGGCGCCGAGGCCTCGAGCCTGCGCACGCTGCTCGGCTCCTGCGTCGCGATCACGCTGTGGCACCCGGCGCGGCGTCTCGGGGGCATGTGCCACTTCCTGCTGCCGCAGCGCCCGCGCAAGGCCGGCGACCCGCTCGATGGCCGCTACGGCGACGAGGCAGTCTACGCGATGGTGCAGTGCATCCGGGGCGCGCGCACCGACCCGTCTGAGTATCACGCCCACCTCTACGGCGGCGCGGACACGATGCCCGAGGGCACCAACCTGCGCTTCAACGTCGGCGAGCGCAACATCGAGCAGGGCTGGAGCCTGATCGACCGCTACGGCTTCCAGCTGCAGGGCGTCGACGTCGGCGAGGACATCCCGCGCACCGTGACGCTGCACCTCGCCAGCGGCGAGGTCGAGATGAAGCGCGGCCAGGGGCGCGCGCCGGTGCACGCGGTACCCGGCGCCGCGCGGCCCGCGTGAAGGGGCGCCGATGACGCCACGCGTCGCGGCCCCGCGCGTCACCGCGTTCGTCGTCGACGACTCGGCCGTGGTGCGCAAGCACCTGGCCGAGCTGCTGGCGGCCGGTGGCATCGAGGTGCTGGGCACCGCGAGCGATCCGCTGTTCGCGTGGCCGAAGATGCAGGCCCGCTGGCCCGACGTCGTCGTGCTCGACGTCGAGATGCCGCGCATGGACGGCATCAGCTTCCTGCGCCGGCTGATGGCCGAGCGGCCGACTCCGGTGGTGATGTGCTCGACGCTCACCGCCGCCGGCGCGGCGACGACGATGCAGGCGCTGGCCGAAGGCGCGGTGGCCTTCGTCACCAAGCCCAAGCTCGGTCTGCGGGACTTCCTGGCCGACGGCAGCAACGGCCTCGTGGCCGCCGTCCGTGCCGCGGCCGGCGCCCGCGTCCGCCACGTCGCGGCGGCTCCGACGGCATCGCCCCCGGCACCGAGGCCGCGCCCGGCGTCGGCTGCGCCGGGCGCGGCCGGCGCGATGGCCGAGACGACGGACCACGTGATCGCCATCGGAAGCTCCACCGGCGGCGTGCAGGCCATCGAGACCGTGCTCACCGCGCTGCCGCGCACCGCGCCGGGCATCGTCATCGTGCAGCACATGCCGCCCGCCTTCACCGCCGCCTTCGCGCAGCGGCTCGACTCGCTGTGCGCGATGGAGGTGCGCGAGGCGCGCGACGGCGACCGGGTCATCGACGGGCGCGTGCTGATCGCGCCTGGCGGCCACCACATGCAGCTGCAGCGCAGCGGCGCGCGCTACGTCGTCGCGGTGCGCGACGGGCCGCTGGTCAACCGGCACAAGCCGTCGGTCGACGTGCTGTTCCGCTCGGTCGCCCAGTGCGCCGGCGCGAACGCGACCGGCGTCGTCCTCACCGGCATGGGTGACGACGGCGCGCGCGGACTGCTCGAGATGCGGCATGCCGGGGCGGCGACGGCGGCGCAGGACGAGGCGAGCTGCGTCGTCTACGGCATGCCGCGCGAGGCGGTGCGCCTGGGCGGCGCGGCCGAGATCCTGCCGCTCGACGGCATCGCGGGCTGGCTGCTGAAGACCGCCGGCGCGCGCGCCGCGGCATGACGGCCGGGCCCGAGATGCGCCGGGCCGGCCCGCCTGTTCCGCCGACCGCGGCACGCCGCCGCGGCGCAGCATCGCCCCCGACGCCGCCCTGGACGATCCGGCCATGACCGCAGCCACCGAGACCGCCCCGACCCGAACGTCGCCCGGCCCCGCCGCGCGCCTGCTGCGGCCCGGCCTGCGGCTGATGCGCCGCCTGACGATGGCGCAGAAGCTGGGCATCGTCGCGCTCAGCCTGCTGCTGCCGCTGATCGGCATGATGGCCCACGTGCTGCACGCGCAGTGGGCGCTGCACCAGTACTCGAGCCGCGAGCTGGCCGGCCTCGACGTCCACGAGGCCATCGTCCCGCTGGTCGTCGAGGTGCAGAAGCACCGCGGGCTGACGAACCGCGTCCTGTCCGGGGACGCCGGCGCCACACGGGCGCGCGACGACGTGCGTGCGGCGCTGCGTGCCGCGGTGGACACGCTCGACCGCCGCCTCGCGGGACCGCTGCCGTACGCGCTCGACGACTTCTGGCCGCTGCTGCGCGAGGACCTGTCGGGCCTCGCGCTGGGCCGGCACCCGGCCGTTCCAGCCGAGGCCTTCGACGAGCACTCGCGGCTGGTCGAGGCGCTGCGGCAGCTCGCCGCGCTCAACGGCGAGCGCTCCGGCCTCGTGCTCGACCCGGAGCCGCGCTCGTACTTCCTGATGGACGTCGCGGTCAACCAGATGATCCCGCTGATCGAGGCCGTCGGCCTGGGCCGCGGGCTCGGCGCCGGCGTGCTCGCGCGCCGCCAGGCGGCGCCTGCCGAGCGCGCCGAGGTGCTCGGGACCGCCTCGATGCTGACGCGCGGCGCCGTGGACATCGGACTGCGCTTCGCCGCCTTCGAGCGCGCGGGCGGCGCGATCCCTGGATCGTGGGCCCCGACGCGGGATGTGCTGTCGGGCTATGCCGGTCTGCTGCGCACCACCTTCGCGGCCCCGGACATCTCGGGAGACCCCGGCACCTACTTCGACCAGGGCAGCGCGGCGATCACCCAGGCGCTGGCCCTGCATCGCGACACCGTGGTGCGGCTGCGCGACGAGATCGAGGGCCGGCTCGCCGGCATCCGCGTCGACATGGCGCTGACCGTGGGCGGCTTCTTGCTCGGGCTGCTCGCGCTGGGCTACGTCGCGACGAGCTTCTACGTCGCCTTCTACGGCGCGCTCGGCGCGCTGCTGCGCGGCACCGAGGCCGTGGCGCAGGGCGACCTGGCGCGCGCGGTCAGCGTCCACGGGCGCGACGAGGTCGCGCGCATCGGCGGCACGGTCGACGCGATGAGCCGCAGCCTGTCGGCGATGGTGGCCCACATCCGCAGCAACGCGAGCCGCGTCTCGATGTCGGGCACGCTGCTCGCCGACGGCAGCGCACGGCTGAGCGAGCGCACCGAGGCGCAGGCCGCGAGCCTGCGCGAGTCGGTCGACGCGGTGCGCGAGCTCAGTGCCGCCGCGGCCGGCACGGCGCAGTCGGCGCGCGAGCTCGACGCGCTGACGGGCGACCTGACCGAGCGCTCGCAGCACGCCGGCCGCACGATGGCCGAGACGGTGCGCGCGATGCACGCGCTGCAGGACGCGTCGGCCCGCGTGGCCGAGATCGTCGGCACCATCGACGACCTCGCGTTCCAGACCGGGATGCTCGCGCTCAACGCGTCGATCGAGGCGGCGCGCGCAGGCGAGTCGGGCAAGGGCTTCGCGGTGGTCGCCGGCGAGGTGCGGCAGCTGGCCCAGCGCAGCGCCGAGTCGGCGGAGGCGATCCGCACGCTGATCCTCGGCGCGACCGACCAGGTCCAGATCTCGTCGAGCCAGCTCGGCGCCGCGAGCGAGGCCATGGACGGCATCGCGCAGGGCGTGCGCGAGGTGGCCGGCCGGCTGCGCGCGATCGCCGACGCGAGCACGCAGCAGAGCCATGCGCTGGACCACGTCACCGCCAGCATCGGCAGCCTGGACGACATCACGCGCCAGAACGCGGCGCTCGTCGAGCAGACCGCGACCGCGTCGAACGCGCTGCTCGAGCGCGCCGCGGCGCTGCGCGACGCGGTCGCGTCGGTGCGGCTGCGCCACGGCTCGGCCGACGAGGCGCGCGACCTCGTCGAGCGCGCGCTCGAGCACCTGCGCAGCGCCGGGCTCGACGCAGCGCTGCGCGACATCCACGATCCGCACGGTTCGTTCGTCGACCGCGACCTCTACCTGTTCGCCTTCGACCGCGACGGGCGCTACCTCGCGTTCGGCTCGATGCCGCACTTCGTCGGACGCTCGCTGCACGACGTGCCCGGCCTCGACGCCCCGCGCTTCCTCGCCGACGCGTGGGCGGCCGCCGACGCCGGCGGCAACTGGGTGCACTACGAGGTGCTGAATCCGGCGACCGGGCAGATCGCGGCGAAGGAGTCGTGGATCGTCGCGCTCGACGACGACCACGTGATCGGATGCGGCGTGTACCGCGAGGCCGCGACCGTGCAGCGCGCGGACGCGTTCATCGCGCCCACCGCGCGCCGAGGGACGGCCGCCATCGCCTGAACGGCGGCAGCCGGGGCGGCTCGGTCCGCTCGCTCAGCGCGGGGCCTGCGCAGGCCCGCCGCGGCGCGTCGCGAGACGCGCGCGCGCCTCGGCCACGAAGGGCGCGTAGGGCGCGAAGTCCCGCTCGTCGCCGGCGACGAACTCGGCGCCGGACGCCCCGGAGGCCGTCGCCGGCCGCCAGTCGAGCAGCGCGGCACGCAGTGCCTGAAGCTCGGGCTCCGGCAGGGCCGGATGCGCGACGAAGGCCGGGGTCAGCACGCGGCCGATCGCGAACGCCGGGCGCAGGTCGGCCTTCGCGAACTCGGGCGCGTCCTGAAGCTGCCCGCGCGCCCCGCAGACCGCATCGACATCCCCACGCACCAGCGCCGCGAGGGCTGCGCTCTGCGTCCGATGGTGCGTCACCGGAACGGCCGGGGCGAGGCCCTCGGTCTCGAGCCAGCGCCGGCACATCATGCTGGCGATCGACAGCTCGTCGAGCAATGCCAGGCGAAGACCGCCCAGGCCGCGAGCCCCGTCGACGGCGGTGCGCGCCGGCAGCCAGATCGCGACCTCGCTCTCGCGCGACGAGCGGACGACGAGACGAAAGCCCCAGTCCTCGATCGCCAGCCGCGCCAGGTGCATCGGCATCAGCGTCAACGGCTGCGACGGATCCCGCGCGTTGTCGACCAGGGCCGCGAAGCCTGTCGCCGTGTGGAACGCGACGCGGCGGCCGAGGGCCGACTCGAGGTGTCGACGCAGCGGCTCGTAGTTGGCGAGCATCGCCCGGGTCGAGACGAACGGCACGAGGCCGACGTTCAACGCCGGCGGTTCGGCGCCGGCACGCAGCAGCGACGGCATCGCCGCCGTGACCAGTGCGGTCGCCACGAGCCGGCGACGGACCCGCCGCCGCGCGCGATGCGTCGTGGTCATGCCGGATTCTGGCCGAGACCGTCGAGCCACGACAGGAATCGGGCGAGGTCCAGCGGCTTGGTGAAGTAGTCGTCGAAGCCGGCGTCGAAGCCGCGCCGACGGTCGCGCTCCATGGCGTTGGCGCTGAGCGCGACGATCGGCCGCTTGCGCAGCGCCGGCTCGGCCCGCAGGCGGCGACACAGCTCGAATCCGTCCATCCCGGGCAGCGAGATGTCCACGACGACGGCGTCCGGTGCCGACCCCGCCACACGCTCGAGCGCCTCGATGCCGTCGCCGGCGACGCACAGCGTCCAGCCCGGACGCATCGCGAGCACGCCCTGCAGCAGCCGGACGTTGGCCGCGTTGTCCTCGACGTACAGCAGCGTGCGCCCGGGGCCGGGTGCCGCCGCGGCCCCGGGACCGGCACCGGCGACGGCGCCGATCGGCGCGGCCGGGGCCGCGGCGCGCGGCAGCACGACCGCGAAGCGCGTGCCCTCTCCGGGACGCGACTGCACCTCGAGGCGTCCGCCCATCAGATCGACGAGGCGGCGCGTGATGACGAGGCCGATGCCGGTGCCCTCGATCCCGCTGCGCTCGGCGCCGAGCCGGTTGAACGGTTCGTACAGCGACTCGAGCTGGGACGGCGTCAGGCCGATGCCGGTGTCTTCGACGATCAGCCGCACGTCGCGCGGCCCGGCGTCCACCGCCAGCAGGACACGGCCCGACGGACGGTTGTACTTGCACGCATTGGACAGCAGGTTGACCAGCACCTGCCGCAGACGGGTGCGGTCGGCCTCCACGTACAGCTCAGCCGCGGTCGGCTCCACCGCGAGATCCACGGCGTGACGTGCCGCCACCGCCCCGACGAGCCGCGCGCAGTCGTCGAGCAGCGGCGCCACCTGGACGCGGTCGCGCGACACCGTCATCGCGCCGGCCTCGATGCGCGACAGGTCCAGCACGTCGTCGATCAGAGCCAGCAGGTGCCAGCCGCCCTCCTCGATGTAGCCGAGCTGCTGATCGACGCCGGGCGGCGCGGGCGCCAGCCGCAGCCGCAGCACCTGCGCGAAGCCGAGGATCGCATTCAGCGGCGTGCGCAGCTCGTGGCTCATCCGCGAGAGGAACTCGGTCTTCGCACGGCTCGCGGCCTCGGCGCTGTCCCGGGCCGACGCCAGCTCGGCGGTTCGCTCGGCGACGCGGCGCTCGAGGTCCTCGTTGGCCCGCTGCAGCGAGCGCTCGGCCTCGATGCGTGCGGTGACGTCGTTGAACGACGTCACGGTGGCGTGCGGCTCCGTGGCACCGGCGGCAAACAGCGGCTGCGAGTTGATCGAGATCCACGCGCGGCCGCCGGACGGGCGGTCGACACCCATCAGCACGTCGTGCACCGGCTGCCCGGAACGCAGGGCAAGCACCGACGGATGCTGGGTGAAGTCGAACGGAGAGCCGTCGGCGTGCACCGCACGCCAGCGCGGATCCATCGAGCTCTTGCCGAGCAACTGCTCGCGAGTCATGCCCAGGATGCGCGGCGCGGCTTCGTTGCATTCGAGCACGCGGTCGTCGCGGTCCTGGAAGACGACGCCCTCGGCCAGCGCCTCGACGAGGCGCCGCTGGGTGCTTTCGCTGGTCTCGAGCGCTTCGATGCGCCGCGACAGGGCCTCGGACATGCGGTCGAAGGCATCGGCCAGGCGGCCGACCTCGTCCGCCGGACCACCGCCCAGCCGCAGCGCGAGATCACCGCCCGCCACTCGACGGGTGCCCTCGACCAGCGCGTCCAGGCGTCTCGTCAAGCGCTGGGCCAGCACCCACTGGACCAGCGCCGCCACGGTCAGCGCCACCGCGCCCAGCACCATCAGGCCCAGGAGCATGCGCCGCTCGGCGGCGGCCGACGGGGCAGCGGACACCGCCGCCTCGAAGCGCCCGAAGCGCTGACCCGCCAGCACCAGATCGCCACCGAAGACGAACGGATTGATCGCGACGCCCGGGGCGGGCGGCTCGCCGGCCGCCGCGATCTCGCGGTCGTCCGCATCGAACACGCGCAGGTGCGTGAACGACCCGCCGACGACGAGATCCCTGGCCAGGCCCTCGACGGCCGGCCAGTCGCGTTCGGCAAGCATCGGCGACAGCGCCGCCGACAGCAGCGCCGCATGTCGGGCGCCCGCGCGGGCCTTCTCGTCGAGCAGCGCATCGCGCGACAACAGGTGCACGCCGGCGAGCACGGCCAGCGTCAAGGCCAGCAGCACGCCGACTGCAGCGAGCACGAAGCGTTGGCGAAGCGACCGCACGGTCGCGGATGCTAAGCGCGGTCCGGGCCGGCACGCGCGGCGGCGTCGGCGGCACGCGCGACGCTACATGCCGCCGCGCCGCAGCCGATAACCGATCGAGCGGCAAGAGAGCCGCGCCCGCCGATCCGGATGTCCCGCCCCTTCAGAAGCCTCGGCCACTGGCACAAGGTGGCCACGCTCGCCGTCATCGCCTCGCTGCTGTGCGCGGTGCCGCTGTACCGCGCGCTCGACCTGCAGGGCAGCGTGCTCGACGTGCTGCGCCGCGGCGAGACGGCCGTGGACCCGCTTCGCACCGCGACCGACGTGCAGCGCGGCCTGGTCGAGCACCGCGGGCTCGCGCGCGAGGTGCTGCGGCGCGCGGTGCCGCCGGAGGACGCGTCCGACGCGGCCCGGCGCGCGCGCGCCGCGGTGCTCGACGGCGACATCGCGCGCCTGCACCAGGACCTGGCCCGGCTGGCGCATGCGCCGGCCGCCGCCGAGGCGGCGGCTCTCGCGGCCGGCTGGGTCCAGCTCGACGGCCGCGTGCGGGAGCGCAGGATCGACGCCACGGGCAGCGACGCGGCGCATGCGCTGCTGCTCGAGCAGAACCTGCAGGTGATGGACTGGGTACTGCAGGCGGCGGCGACCCCGGACCGCGCGCTCCCGCTCACGGCGGTGCTGCCCCCGGTGCCGCGCACCGTCGCCGACGCCGACGACGCGCGCGCGCTGGCCGCGCTGCAGTCGTGGTCGGTCAGGCTGGCTGCGGCGGACGCGGGGCTGCGCGAGGCACGCGCGCGCGTCGAGCGCGACCGGCGGTCGATGGCGCTGGCCTGCGCCGCGCTCGCGCTCGCGGCGGCGCTGGTCGCGGCATCGCTGGCCCGGCACGCGCGCGCGCCGGCGGGCCGGACCGCTCCGTCCTCCCGGTCCGACGCGCCGCCGCAGCCCCCGGCGGCGGCGGCGGACATCCCGCCGCGCCCCGCGGCCGAGCTGCTGCTGCGCCGGCTGCGCGAGCCGGCGCCGCCACCCGGGGACGCGCCGGCCGGCCGGCCCGGCACGGGCGACATCGCGGCGCGCAACGACGACGCCGTGCGCTGACGCCGCGCCGGCCCAGACACGGACGCGCACGGACCGCAACCGCACCGATTCCCCACCCGACGCCATGAAGACCTCGACCCCCATCCTGCTCGCCACCGGCATCGCGCTGATGCAGCGCCTGCGCATGCCGACCAAGCTCGCGCTGATGGCGCTCTTGCTGCTGGCGCCGCTGGTGCTGCTGCTCGTCGCCGGCGGCATCGCGCAGTGGCGCGAGCTGCAGGCGCGGCAGGTCGAGCGGAGCGCCGCCGACGCCGCGGCGCGCGTGCTCGAGGCCGCACGCCTGTTGCAGACGCACCGCGGGCTCA
The DNA here is from genome assembly GCA_025458805.1 of Rubrivivax sp. Classification (GTDB taxonomy): domain Bacteria; phylum Pseudomonadota; class Gammaproteobacteria; order Burkholderiales; family Burkholderiaceae_C; genus Rubrivivax. The sequence continues at coordinate 12,631 of JALORQ010000024.1, read as the reverse complement.
CGAATCGCCTGCTGTCGGGCGACAGCGGAGCGACGGCGCCGCTTGACCAGATGCGTACCCGGCTCGACGCTGCGCTGGAGTCGGCCGACACGGCAGTCGCCGCGCTGCCAGCGCCCGTGCGGCCGGCGGCCTGGGCCGGCTGGCTGGAGATCGCCCGGTCGCTGGCCGCGGGCCGGCACGCTCCGGACCGCGAGCGCGCCTTCGACGAGCACGCCGCCGCGATAGCGGCCGCGCGCTGGCTGCTTGAGGATCTGGGCGACGGCAGCGGACTGGCGCGCGCGGACGACCCGGCCGCGCGGCGCGCGGCCGACCTCGTCCTCGAGCGCCTCCTGCCCTGGGCCGAGACGCTGGGGCTGCTGCGCGGTCAGGGGGCCGGGGTGCTGGCGCGCGGCGATGCCAGCGGCAGCGAGCGCGCGCAGCTCGCCGCGCGTGTCGCCGCGGCACGCCTCGCTTCGGCCGACGCCACGCGCCGCGTCGAAGCGCTGGCTGCAGCCGGGGTGCCGCTGCCCGCCAGCTGGGCCACGGCACGGCAGGCGAGCGACGACTTCGCCGCCGCGGCCTCGGCGCGCTTCTCGGCGGAGGCGATCGAGGGCGATCCCGGCGCCTACTTCGACGCCGGCACGCGCGCGATCGATGCCATCGCGGCGCTCGAGTCGGAGCTCGTCTCGACGCTGCGGGCGACGCTGCACGCGCGCGAGGCCGCCCAGCGCCTCGCGCTCGCCGTCGCGGGCGGCCTGGTGCTCGCGGGTGCACTGCTGCTGGGCTGGCTCGCGGCGGCCTTCTACGCCAGCTTCCGCGGCGCCGTGGTGGCGCTGCACGGCGGCATGGACGCGGTCGCCCGCGGCGACCTGGCCGCGCGCACCGAGGTCTCCGGCCGCGACGAACTGGCCGGCATCGCCGCGCTCGTCGAGCGCATGAACGAGCGCCTGTCGGCGATGGTGGCCGAGATCCGCAGTCACGCGGCGCGCGTCGGGCTTGCGGGCCGCCAGACGGCCGACGGCAGCCGCGCGCTGGCCGAGCGCACCGAGGAGCAGGCGGCCAGCCTGCGCCAGACCGTCGCCACGGTGCATGCGCTCGCCGAAGCCGTCGCCGCCAGCGCGCGCGCCGCCGGCGACGCCGACCGCCTCACCGGCGAGCTGCGCGAGCGCGCGGAAGCGGGAGGCCGTGCGATGCAGGACGGCCTGCAGGCGATGGCACAGCTCGAGGGCGGATCGCGGCGCGTCGGCGAGATCGTGGGCGTGATCGACGCCATCGCGTTCCAGACCAACATCCTCGCGCTCAACGCCGCGGTCGAGGCGGCGCGCGCCGGCGAGGCCGGGCGCGGCTTCGCGGTCGTCGCCGCCGAGGTGCGCCTGCTCGCGCGCCGCAGCGCCGACGCGGCCGGCGAGATTCGCGCACTGATCGACGACTCGACGCGGCGCGTCGGCACGACGGCCCAGAGCATCCAGGCCGTCGGGACGTTGCTCGGCGAGCTCGTCGGCGGCGTGCGCAACGCCTCCGATGCGCTGCGCTCGATCGCCGCGGCCAGCGCACGCCAGAGCGCCGACCTCGAGCAGCTGAGCGCGAACGTGGCCGGCCTGGACGGCATCACGCAGCGCAACGCGGAGATGGTGAGCGAGTCGGCCGCGGCGGCGCAGGAGCTGGTGCACCGGGCCGCCGGCCTGGCCGAGGCCGTGGCCTCGGTGCGGCTGCGGCAGGGCACGGCCGACGAGGCGCATGCGCTCGTCGAGCGCGCGCTGCCGCTGCTGCAGCGTCAGGGCGTCGCGGGCGCCCGCACCTCGCTGCAGTCGCGCGAACAGGGCTTCGTCGACCGCGACCTGTACGTCTTCGTCATCGACCGCGCCGGTCGCTACGTCGTGCACGGCGCGAAGCCGGCGATGGAAGGACGCCGCGTGCACGAGGTGCCGGGCATCGACGGCGATCGCTTCCTGCGCGATGCGCTGGCCGCCGCGGCTGCGGGCAGCGGGTGGATCGACTACGACATCGTCGACCCGACGAGCGGTCGCGTGATGCCCAAGACCTCGTACATCGTGCGGCTGGACGATGCGCACTTCGTCGGCTGCGGCGTCTACCGGCGCACCGCGGCGGCGGCACCTGCGCCGGCCTCCACCGGCGCCCGCGCGAATGCACCGTCGTTTGCGCCGGGTCAACCGCTGTCGATGCGTACGGCGTAGGCTGACGGTCAGGGCCGGCACGCGGCGGCCTCCGACTGGACTGCAGGGGGCGCCGCGGCGGGCCCGTGGATCAGTCAAGGAGGATCGCCATGAGCGCACTGACCCGACTCGAGCGTTTCGACGACCTGCTGCCCGCGATGATGCGGCGCATGTGGAACCTGCCGACCCTGCCGGCCGAGCTGCCGCAGGACATCCGGCTCGACGTCACCGAGAACGACCAGGCCTACACGGTCAAGGCCGAGATGCCCGGCGCGCGCAAGGAGGACATCCGCGTCAGCGTCGACGGCGCCCGGCTGACGATCGCGGCCGAGGTCAAGCACGAGAGCGAGAAGACCGAGGGCGAGCGCGTGCTGATGCGCGAGATGAGTTCCGGCAGCATCGCGCGCACGATCATGCTCGGGCACGAGATCGACGAGGCCGAGGCGCAGGCGCGCTTCGACAACGGCGTGCTCGAGCTGACACTGCCGAAGCGTCGCGAGGCGCGCGGGCGGCGCATCACCGTCGCCTGAGCGGCGTCACCGGCCCGTTTCAGCCGAGGCCAAAGGCTCGCGGTCGGTCGACGCCATCGCGGCAAGCAGTTCGCCGGCGGGCAGCGGGCGGCCGAACAGCCAGCCCTGCCCGCCGTCGCAGCCCAGAGCCGCCATGAGCCGGGCCTGCCCCGGCGTCTCGATGCCCTCGGCCACGGTGTGCATGCCCAGCGTGCGGGCGACACGCGTCGTGGCCTCGATCAGCACGCGGTGGTACTCGACCGTCTCGGCGTGGGCGACGAACGAACGGTCGATCTTGACCCGGTCCACCGGCAGCTGGTGCAGGCACGCGAGCGACGAGTAGCCGGTGCCGAAGTCGTCGAGCGAGAGCTGCACTCCCAGCGCCTTCAGCGCTCGCAGCACGGCCTCTGCGCCCTGCGCGGCCAGGCTCTCGGTGATCTCCAGCTGCAGCATCGGCGGCGGCAGGCCCAGTTGCGCGAGCAGGTCGCGCACGCCGTCGACGAACCCGTCGTCGTCGAGTTGCCGTCGCGACAGGTTGACCGCGATCCGGCGCGGCGCGCGCGCCCCGAGCGTCGCGCGCCAGTGCGCGAAGTCGCTGCACGCGGTGCGCAGCACGAAGTCGCCCAGCTCGCCGATCAGCCCGGTCTCCTCGGCGATGGCGATGAACTCGGCCGGCGGCACGAGGCCGCGCGCCGGATGACGCCAGCGCGCGAGCGCCTCGACGCCGTCGAGACGGCCCTGCCCGAGCTCGACGACCGGCTGGTAGACCACGAAGAGCTGGCCGTCGCGCAGCGCGGCGCGCAGGTCGGTGGCGAGGGCCATCGCGTGCACCAGCCGGTCGCGCATCGACCGGTCGAACAGCACGCAGCGGCCCCGGCCGGCGCGCTTGGCCTCGTACATCGCCGTGTCGGCATCGCGCAGCACCGAGTCGGCGTCGCCGCCGGCCTGGTCGGAGCTGACGACGCCGATGCTCACCCCCGACTGCACGCTCTGCCCGCCGATGAGATAGGGCTGCGCGAGCCGTGCAAGCAGCCGCTCGGCCACCGCCATCGCGTCGGTACCGCCGCGCGTGCGCTCGAGCAGCACGACGAACTCGTCGCCGCCCATGCGCGCGGCGGTGTGCATCTCCGAGCCCATCTCCGAGCCGACCCGGGCCAGCGCGTCGCCCGGCCGCAGCGCCGCCTCGAGGCGGCCGGCGATCTGGCGCAGCAGTTCGTCGCCGGCCGCATGGCCCAGCGTGTCGTTGACGTCCTTGAAGCGGTCGAAGTCCATGAACAGCAGAGCGAACCCATAGCCCGCATGTGCGCGGGCGTGCTGCAGCGCTCGCCCGACGCGCTCGAGGACGACGGCGCGATTGGGCAGTCCGGTGAGGGCGTCGGTGCGCGCCGTCGCACGCAGTTCGTCCTGCAGGCGGCGCTGCTCGGTGACATCGACGAAGCAGGTGAGCACGGTCTCGAGCCTGCCCTGCACGTCGAACACCGGCTCGGTGTTGACGAGCAGCCAGCGCTGCCGGCCGTCGGGCAGCTGAACGCCGACGGTCTGCCCGCGCACGCCGCGACCGCTGGCCGCGGTGCGCATCGCCGGCAGGTCGGCGTCGGCGCACGGATCGCCGTTCTCGTCGAGCACGGCCCAGCGCGGATCGGTCGCGGTGCGGGCGAGCAGCTGCTCGCGCTCGAGGCCGAGCATCTGTTCGGCGCCGCGGTTCGCATCGACGATCGAGCCGTCGGGCGCATGCACGACGACGCCGGCCGGAAGCGCGGCGAGGAGCGCACGCAGCCGCTGGCGGTCCTGCACCTGCGCCGTGATGTCGCTGCTCACGCTGACGAAGCCCGCGACCGTGCCGTCGGCGTCGTGCCACGGCTGGATGTCGATGTCGAGCCACAGGTCCCGCCCGTCGCGCATGTGGTTGAGCAGTTCGATGCGCAGCGGCTCCCCGCGCTGCAACGCGGCGCGCAAACGCTGCAGCGTGGCCGGATCTGCGGCCGGATGGTGCAGCACTTCGCCCGGCCGCCGGCCGACGATCTGGGCCGCGGTGAAGCCGCTCATGCGCTCGAAGGCCTCGTTGGCCCACAGCACCCGGTCGTCGCGATCGGTGATCAGCACCAGGTTGCGCGTGCGCTCGGCAACGAGCGCGAGCCGCGCGTTCTCGGCTGCCTGACCCTCGGCGCGCTCGGCGGCCGAGCGCAGCGTGCGCAGCGACGGCGCGACGATGCCGTACCAGAAGAGCCCCAGCAGCAGCCACGCCGCGCCGACCACGGCGACGGCCTCGCGCCGACGCTCGGCGACGCCGGCCGCCGCAGCGTCGCGCGACGCGTCGCCGCTCGTCTGCGGCGCCGCGTCGACCGTTGCGGTCCCCGCTGCCGTGGCGTGGTCGACGGCGTCGGCGGCGAGCGCGGCGGGGGCCGCCGGCGCCGGGTCGCGCAGCTGCCACCATCCGCCGGCGGCGACGGCGCTCACGACGAGCGCCGCGAGCCCGGCCCTCGAGGCCGCGGCCAGGCGCGAGAGCGCGACAGCCGCCTCGCCGGTGCGCGGCGGGCGGCGGGCCGAGGTCGGGCGTGGGAGCGGACCGGACATGCGGGGGCGTCGTTCGCATGACGCGGCGGCAGGCACCGACGCGACATCGACGGGTTATCGGCCGCAGCCGTCGGCGCTGAAGCGCACGGCGCCCCGGCGCCACGCACGACGCGGTCTCGCGCCGCGCCGTCAGAAGCCGAGCGACAGCCCCAGCAGCGCCTCGGCCTGCACCAGCGTGCTGCCGCGGATCGACACCGTGCACCCGCCCGAGCACAGGAACTGTCCCTGGCTGTCGACCAGGGTCAGGTAGCCGCGCAGCTCGGCGCGCAGCGCCAGCGCAGGGCCCAGTGCCCACTGCCAGCCGACGCCCAGGTTCATCGACGGCCGCACTTCGCTCGACAGCCCGGCCGGCCCGGGCGAGAAGAAAGTCGCCCCGATCCCGCCGGCGACATAGCCACCGCCATCGCGCGGCGAGCCGTCGAAGAAGTGCCGGCCGCCGAGGTGCAGGATGCCGACGTCGACGTCGAGGTCGACGTCTGCCGATCCGGGCGCGGTCGCCGGCAGCGAGCTGCGCTGCCACGACGCCAGCACCTGGAGCTGCTGCCCGTCGGCGAGCGTCCAGTCGACGCTGGCCGCCACCGACGCGCCACTGGCGAGCGGATAGCTGCGCCCGGGGTCGTCGGCGTCGTCGAACTCGCCGCCGGCACGCGCGCCGCCATACAGGGTCAGCGCAGCCGTGGCCGGCGCCGCGCCGCGCTCGGTGGCGGCCGTCTGGGCCGATGCCGTCGCGGCGACGAGCGCCAGGGCGAAGCCGGCCGCGCCGGCGCACACCGAGGCGCGAGGCGACGCCATGGTCAGTGAACGGCGTCGCCGGGCCGCCGCCCGCCATGGCGGGCGATGGGCGTCAGCAACCCGTCGCCGGCACTGCGCGCGGCGACCTCGTCGTCCGTGGCCGCACGCACGTCGCGCACCGTGATCGACACGCGCAGCGCCATCCCGGCCAGCGGGTGGTTGCCGTCGAGCACGACGTGCGACGGATAAACCTCGGTCACCACGTAGATGGCGTCGCGCGGCATGCCGGGGGTCGCGGCGCCGGGCGGCAGGCCCTCGAAGGCCATGCCGGGCTCGACGCCGTCCGGGAACAGGCCGCGAGACTCGAAGCAGACGAGCTCGGCGCGGTAGTCGCCGAAGGCATGCTCGGGCTCGAGGTGCAGATCCAGCCGGTCGCCCGCCTCGTGGCCCGCGAGCGCCTCCTCGACCTTGGCCAGGAGGTCGTCGCCGCCGACCAGGAACTCGGCCGCGTCGGTGAGCTCGTCGATGACGCGGTTCTGCCCATCGGCCAGCCGCCAGGTCAGGGTCACGACGCAAGGGGCCTGAATGCGCATGCAGCGATGATGGCACAGCGACAATCGGGGCGTGGACACCGACCGGCCACTCGCGCTGCTCGGCGGGCTCTCGCCCGCCGCCTTCATGCGCCGGCACTGGCAGCGGCGTCCGCTGCTCGTGCGCGGCGCGCTGCCGGGACTCGCCCCGCCGCTCGGGCGCGCCGCGCTCTTCGCGCTGGCCGCGCGCGACGACGTCGAGTCGCGTCTCGTCGTCCGCGACGGCGCTCGCTGGACCGTGCGCCACGGCCCGCTGCCGCGCCGCGCGCTGCCACCGCTGGCGCGCGGCGGATGGACGCTGCTGGTGCAGGGGCTCGACCTGCACGTGCCGGCGGCGCGGTCGCTGCTCGAGCGCTTCCGCTTCGTGCCCGACGCACGGCTCGACGACCTGATGGTCTCGTGGGCCAGCGACGGCGGCGGCGTCGGGCCGCACGTCGACTCGTACGACGTCTTCCTGGTGCAGGCTTCGGGGCGCCGGCGCTGGCGCATCGCGCGACCGGCCGACGAAGACTTCGTGCCCGGATTGCCGCTGCGCATCCTGCAACGCTTCGAGCCCGAGCAGGAGTGGCTGCTCGAGCCGGGAGACCTGCTCTACCTGCCGCCGCGCTGGGGGCACGACGGCGTGGCCGAAGGCGAGTGCACGACGTGCTCGATCGGCTTTCGCGCCGCCGAACGCCACGATCTGGCGCGCGAACTGCTGCCGCGCCTCGCGGACGCGGCCGAAGGTGCCGGCGCGCTGTACCGCGACCCGCGGCAGCCGGCGACGGCCCATCCGGCCGCGATCCCGCCGGCGCTGCAGGCCTTCGCCCGCGACGCCATCGCGCGCGTGCTGGCGGCGCCCGACGCGCTGGAGCGCGCGCTCGGCGAGGTGTTGAGCGAGCCGAAGCCGCAGGTCTGGTTCGACGCCGGCACGCCGCGCGCCGCCACGCGGGGCGTCGTGCTCGACGCGCGCTCGCGGATGCTCTACGACGCACGGCATGTCTACCTCAACGGCGAGGCCTTCGTCGCCGGCGGGCGCGACCGCACGCTGATGCGTCGCCTGGCCGACGAGCGCCGGCTGGACGCGGCACAGGTGGCCCGGCTGAGCGCGCAAGCCGCCGCGTTGCTGGACGAGTGGATCGGGCAAGGATGGCTGCACGGGAGCGACGCATGACCCGCCAGGACACCCCGCCGGCGGCGCCGGCCATCGATTCGGCCGCGGGCTTCGACGCCGCGCTGCGCTGGGCGATCGACGCGGCGGTGTCGCGCCGTGCGCGCCGCCTGCTCTTCGTCGACCCCGACTTCTCGGCGTGGCCGCTCGACGATGCCGCACTGCACGGAATGCTCGTCGACTGGCTGCGCCAGCCCGGCCGGCGGCTGGTCCTCGTCGCGATGCAGTTCGGCGAGATGCCGCGACGCCATCCCCGCTTCGAGGCCTGGCGGCGCGACTGGGCGCACGTCGTCGAGGGGTGGGCGCCTGCGCCCGATTCCGGCGTCGAGCTGCCGACACTCGTCGTCGACGACGGACCGGTGGTCGTGCGGCTGCAGGGCACGCGGCCCTGGCGTGGACAGGCCGCGATCGACGCGCGCGAAGCGCGAGCGTGCCGCGACGAGGTTGATGCGCTCTTGCAACGCTGCGAGGCCGCCTGGCCCGTGCGGCCGCTCGGCCTCTAGGGTAGACCCGGGGGTCCGCCTATAATCGTCGGTTGGGCAAAGAAGGCGGCGGCCGCTGTATGCCCGCCTGGTCTCGGTCGGTCGACGCGAGTTCCGGCGATCCATCACCTAGCCGATCGATCATCACACTCCTGAGGAACATGCAATGAACAAGTCGCTCGTTTTGGCTTCGCTGGTTGCGGCCGTCGCGCTCGCCGCCTGCGGCAAGAAGGAAGAGCCGGCGCCGGCCCCGGCCCCTGCCCCGGCGGCCGCCCCGGCGCCCGCTCCGGAACCCGCGCCGGCCCCGGCCGCCGCGCCGGCCGAGGCGGCTTCGGCCCCGGCGTCCGCCGCATCCCAGTGATCGAGCCGCGCGGCATCCCGCGTGGATGCCGCCGGTCGATTCGAGGCCACCTTCGGGTGGCCTTTTCTTTGCGCCGGCGCGACGCGGCTGGGGCTCAGCGCGGCCGGCGCGGCCTGGAGCGCCCGCGACGCGGCAGACGCCGGTCGAGGAAGGGGCCGATGCCTGCCGCCATGCGGTCGGCGGCGCCGCGGTGCGCCGCCGTGAACGCCAGGGCCTGCTCGACGACGCGACGGCGTTGCGGATCGCCGACCAGCGCCACCGCGCGTTCGACGCCCTGCGCGATGTCGCGCACGCGCACCGCGGCGCCGGCCTCGGCGGCGAGCCGTGCGGCCTCGGCGAAATTGAAGGTGTGCGGACCCATGACCACGGGGCAACCGCAGGCGGCGGCCTCGATCAGGTTCTGCCCTCCCAGGCGCTCGAAGCTGCCGCCGAGCAGCGCGACGTCGGCCATGCCGTAGTACAGCGGCATCTCGCCGACCGAATCGCCGAGCCACACGTCGGCCGCCATCGCCGCGCCAGACGGGGCATCGGGCCAGGCGCTGCGTCGCTCGAGCGTGAAGCCGGCCGCCGTCACCATCGCGGCGACCTCGTCGAAACGCTGCGGATGCCGCGGCACGAGCAGCAGCAGCGGCCGCGGCGCCGGCACCGCTTTCCAGGCGTCGAGCAGCGGGCCTTCCTCGCCTTCGCGTGTGCTCGCCGCCATCACGACGCCGCGGCCGAGGCCTTCGCGCCAGCGCAGTCCGCGCGTCACGATCCCCGGCGGCGGCGTGACGTCGAACTTGAGGTTGCCGAACACCGCCACCGCGTCGGCGCCGGCCTCGCGCAGGCGCCGCGCGTCGTCCTCGGTCTGCGCGAGCACGCTCGCGAGCGAGGCCACGGCCGGCCGCAGCAGCGCGTCGAGCCGCCGGCCCTTGGCCAGGCTGCGCGCCGACAGCCGGGCGTTCGCCAGCACCATCGGGATGCCGCGCTCGCGCGCCGCACACATCAGGTTGGGCCAGATCTCGGTCTCCATCAGCACGCCGGCTGCCGGCCGGTGATGGTCGAGGAAGCGCGCGACCGCGCCGGGCGTGTCGTACGGCAGCCAGGCCTGCGCGTCGCCTTCGCGCAGCAGGCGCTGCCCCGCGGCGCGACCGGTGGCCGTGCCGTGCGTGAGCAGGATGCGCAGGCCGGGTCGCGCGCGGCGCAGCGCGTCGATCAGCGCCGCGGCCGCCCGCGTCTCACCCAGCGACACGGCGTGGATCCAAAGGCGCCCCGCCTCGGGCGGCGCGGCGACGCCGCCGAAGCGCTCGCGCCACGCCGCGCGGTACAGCGGCTCGTTGCGCCCGCGCCACCACAGCCGCGCCAGATAAGCCGGCGCCAGCAGCCGCAGCAGCCACGAGTAGCCGCCGCGGACCAGTTCGGACTTCACCGCGGGCGCGTCGACGCCGGACCCGTGCGCTCAGTGCGCGGCCGCGGCCACCCGCGCATCCGGCTTGACCGAGCGCAGCGCGGCCATGAAGTCGGCCTCGATGCGGTGCAGCGCCTGGGGCGTGTGGCCCTCGAAGCGCAGCACCAGCACCGGCGTCGTGTTGCTGCCGCGGATGAGGCCGAAGCCGTCGTCGAAGTCGACCCGCAGCCCGTCGACGGTGCCGACCTCGCCGCCGGGAAACGCGAGCCGCCCGTCGGCGACGCGCGCCAGCAGTTCGGCGACCACGGCGTGGTGCTCGCCCTCGGCGCAGGGCACGTTGAGCTCGGGCGTCGAGTGGCTGGTCGGCAGCGCTTCGAGCACCGCGCTCGGATCGCCGTGTCGCGACAGGATCTCGAGCAGCCGTGCCGCCGTGTACATCGCGTCGTCGAACCCGTACCAGCGCTCGCCGAAGAAGATGTGGCCGCTCATCTCGCCGGCGAACGGGGCGCCGGTCTCCTTGAGCTTGGCCTTGATCAGCGAGTGCCCGGTCTTCCACAGCAGCGGCACGCCGCCGGCCTCGCGGATCGCCGTCGGCAGGCGCTGCGAGCACTTGACGTCGTAGATGATCTGCGCGCCCGGGTGGCGCGCGAGGATGTCGCGCGCGAACAGCATGATCTGCCGATCCGGCCAGATGATCTCGCCGCGCCTCGTCACGACGCCGAGGCGGTCGCCGTCGCCGTCGAACGCGAGCCCGAGCTCGGCGTCCGTGGCGTGCACGACCTGCGTCAGGAAGGCCAGGTTCTCGGGCTTGCTCGGATCCGGGTGGTGGTTCGGGAAGTCGCCATCGACGCGGCTGAACAGGTCGACGACCTCGCAGCCGAGCGCGCGCAGGATGCCCGGCGCGCTCGCGCCCGGGATGCCGTTGCCCGAATCGACGACGATCTTCATCGGCCGCGCCAGGCGGCAGTCGCTCGTGATGCGGTGCGCGTACTCCGGGCCGATGTCCATGCGCGCGGCGCGCCCCGGGCCCTGCATGTAGTCCTCGGCCTCGATGCGGCGGCGCAGACGCTGGATGTCCTCGCCGTAGATCGCGCGGCCGCCGAGCACCATCTTGAACCCGTTGTAGTCCTTCGGGTTGTGGCTGCCGGTGACCTGGATGCCGCTGGTGCAGCCATGGCGCGCGCGCGTGGCGGCCACGTAGTAGAGCATCGGCGTCGTCACCGGCCCGAGGTCGACGACATCGAGGCCGGTCGAGACCAGCCCGCGGATCAGCGCGGCCGACATCCCGGGTCCGGAAAGCCGCCCGTCGCGGCCAACGGCGACCGCCCGCTCGCCGGCGGCGCGCGCCTCGGAGCCGAACGCGCGGCCGAGGTGCTCGGCGAAGGTCTCGTCGATCGTCCTGCCGACGACGCCGCGGATGTCGTAGGCCTTGAAGACGCTGGGTTGGACTTGCATGGCAGCAGCCGGCGTGGGGGTGGGCGCGGATTGTAGGCAGCGCGTGCAGCGGCAGCCGCGGACGACGGGTCCGAAAACGGCGAGTCCAGGCGCAGGCGCTGCCTATGATGCGCCGCATGCGTCCCACCGCCGCCTCCGTCGACACGTCGGCGCACGGCTGCCCCGCAGTCGTCGCGCCGGGCGCGCCGGCGGCGCTCGACGCCGACGCCGCGTACCTCGCGCTCAGGGCGCGCGATCCCCGCTTCGACGGGCGCCTCTTCGTCGGCGTCACGAGCACCGGGATCTACTGCCGGCCGGTGTGCCGCGTGCGCACGCCACGGCGCGAGAACTGCCGCTTCTTCGCGAGCGCCGCACAGGCCGAGGCGGCCCGCTTCCGGCCCTGCCTGAAGTGCCGGCCCGAGATCGCACCGGGCCTGTCGGCCATGGACTCGCCGCAGGTGCTCGCGGCCGCCGCGGCGCGCCTGATCGACGACGGGGTGGCGCGCGGCGACCCGGTTTCGGTGGCCGGCATCGCCGCGCGCCTGGGCATTACCGACCGGCACCTGAGGCGCATCTTCCACGCCGCGCACGGCGTCGCGCCGCAGGATTGGCTGACGACGCAGCGCCTGCTGCTCGCCAAGCGGCTGCTCTCGGACACGGCCGAGCCCGTGGCCCAGGTGGCGCTGGCCAGCGGCTTCGGCAGCCTGCGCCGCTTCAACGCGGCCTTCGCGACACGTTACCGGATGCCGCCGTCGCGGCTGCGGCGCGAGGCGGCGCAGACCCCCGCTGCCGACGGGCCGCTGCTGCGGCTGCCCTGGCGGCCGCCGTACGACGTCGACGCGATGCTGGGCTTCGTGGCGCGCCGCGCACTGCCCGACGTCGAGCAGGTCGACGGTCCCGAGATCCGCCGCACGCTGTCGTGGCTGCACGCCGGCCGCCGGCTCGACGGCTGGCTGGTGCTGCGCTTTGCCGCCGACGCCGGCGAGCTGCAACTGCGCACGGCGCCCGCGCTGGCCCCGGTCCTCGGTGCGTTGATCGCCCTGGCGCGCCAGGCCTTCGACCTCGACGCCGAGCCGGCGCGCATCGACCCGGTGCTCGCGCGGCTGCCCGTGCCCCCGCGACCCGGTCTGCGTCTGGCCGGCGCGCTCGACGGTTTCGAGACCGCGGTGCGCGTGATCCTCGGCCAGCAGGTCTCGGTGGCCGCGGCACGCACGCTCGCCGCGCGGCTGGTCGCCCGCTTCGGCCGGCCGGTCGCGACG
>JALORQ010000268.1 GCA_025458805.1 Rubrivivax sp. | reverse complement strand
GTGGGCTGGGCGGCACGCCGCCGACGCTGACCGCTCCCGCTCCCGCCTGCCCCGACCTCGCGTGACGACGGCCCTCGTTCGCACGGGCGCGCGCCTTCGCGGCGCATTGGTGTTGGCCAGCGCCGCGTGGGCGCTGGCCGCCCCCGCTTACGGCGCCGACGCCCCTGCCGGCGAGACGCCCCGCTTCGCGCTGCTCGAGTTCGAGATCGAGGGCAACTCGGTGCTGCCGGTGCGCGACGTCGAGCGCGCCGTCATGCCGCACCTGGGCCCGGGGCGCACGCTCGACGACGTCGAGCGCGCGCGCGCCGCGCTCGAGCAGGCCTACCAGCAGGCGGGCTACCTCTCGGTCGGCGTCGACATCCCCGAGCAGCGCATCGACGGCGGCGTGGTGCGGCTGCGCGTCGTCGAGGGCCGAGTGGACCGGCTGCGCGTGACCGGCGCGCGCTATGTCGACCAGGGGATGATCCGCTCGGGCGTGCCTGCGCTGGCCCCCGGCCGCGTGCCGGACTTCAATGCCGTGCAGACGCAGCTGGCGGAGCTGGGCAGTGCCGAGAGGCGCATCCAGCCGGTGCTGCGACGCCACGCGGCCGACACCGACCCGTGGCGGCTGCAGGGCACGCTGCGCTACGGCAACCTGTTCCAGCGCGACCACACGATCTCGCTCACCGCGGTGCTGGCGCCGCGCGAACCGCAGCAGGCCCAGGTGTTCTACGGCGCCTACTCGGCACCGCTGGGCGGCGACTGGAGCCTGCTGGGCTACCTGCTGTGGTCGGACAGCGAGGTCGAGCCGCTCGGCGCCGCCACCGTGCTCGGCCAGGGCACGACCCTCGGGCTGCGTGCGACCCGCGTCTTCGGCGTGCACTCGATCGCCTTCGGCGCCGACTACAAGGACATCGACGAGGACATCGTCGCCGGCGTCGACACGCTGTCGACGCCGGTGCGCTACCTGCCGTTCACGATCGACTTCAACGGCCGCTGGTTCGGCGAGCGTTCGACGACGACGCTGTCGACGCAGTGGGTCTTCGCGCTGCGGTCGATCCTCGACCGCACGGTCGAGTGCCCGGGCAACACCGGGCCGGTCGACCAGTTCGCGTGCAAGCGGTTCGGCGGCGACGGCAGCTTCGGCATCCTGCGCGGCGACCTGCGCCACGAGCGGCCGCTGCCGGGCGCGCCCGGCACGCTGTCGGCCCGCCTCGGGCTGCAGTGGGCCGACTCGCCGCTGGTCTCGGCCGAGCAGTACTCGATCGGCGGTGCCGAGTCGGTGCGCGGATACCTCGAAGCCGAGGCGAGCGGCGACGACGCGCTGCTCGGCTCGCTGGCCTGGCGCAGCCCGCAGCTCGCGCCGACCGGCGACGCGCGCTGGCCCGGCGTCGACGAGCTGTTCGGCAGCGCCTTCGTCGACATCGGCCGCATTCGCGTCAAGCAGCCTTCGGTCGGCCAGCCCGAGACGACGACGCTCGCCGGCACCGGCATCGGCATCAGCGCGCGCGGCTTCGGCGGGCTGGCGGCCGACCTCGACCTCGCCTGGCCGCTGCGCGACGGCGCGACGACCGACGCGCGCGACCCGCGGCTGCACCTGCGCCTCTCGGCGAGCTTCTGAGCGACCGGCCATGACTCGGCGCCGCCATCGCCTCGCACCGCCCGCGCTGACGCCGCTGGCGATCGCGTTGGCCGCGCTGTGGCCGCTCGAATCGTGGTCGCAGCGCCCGGCCGGCGCCGCGCTGCCCGCGAACGCGCTGCCCAGCGGCGGCCGCGTCACGAGCGGCCAGGCGACGATCGCGAAGCCGGCGCCGAACCGCATGCGCATCGACCAGTCGACGCAGCGCGCGATCTACCAGTGGGACCGCTTCGACATCGGGCGCGGCGCGGGAGTGGACTTCCGCATGCCCGGCGCGTCGAGCAGCGCGCTCAACCGCATCGCGTCGGGGCCGAGCGTCATCGAAGGCAGCCTGACCGCGAACGGGCAGCTCTTCCTGATCAATCCGAACGGCATCCTGTTCGGCCGCGGCGCGCGCGTCGACGTCGGCGCACTGGTCGCGAGCACGCTCGACCTGAGCGACGCCGACTTCCTGGGCAGCCTCAACGACAACGTGCTCGGCGGGCGCTACGCGTTCCGCCACGGCGGCACGCCCGAGGACTTCGTCGACGGCAAGAGCTTCATCCGTGTCGACGCCGGTGCCGAACTGCGCAGCGCGAGCGGCGGGCGCATCTTCCTGTTCGCCAAGCGCGTCGAGAACGCCGGCACGCTCGAGTCGCCCGACGGCCAGGTCGCGCTCGCCGGCGGCGGCGCGGTGATGCTCAAGCTGCCGACCACCGAGCCGCTCTACGCCAGCGAGTCGAACCCCGACGTGCCGGCGCTGCGCGGGCTGCTGGTCGAGGTCGGCACCGCGCAGGGCCCCGGCGTCGACGGCGTGATCGGCGCGCAGCACGGCAGCGTCGCCAACCTCGCCGGCGGCCGCATCGACACGCCGCGCGGCAACACGACGCTCGTGGGCCTCGCGGTCAACCAGTCCGGGCGCATCAGCGCGACGACCAGCGTGTCGCAGAACGGGTCGATCCTGCTGCTCGCCCAAAGTGGCACGCCCGACGGCCAGCCCAGCGGCAGCGCGATCTACAAGCGCGCGACGCAATCCGGCACGCTCGTGCTCGGGCCGGGCAGCGAGCTGTCGATCGCCCCCGACCGGCCGGCAGACGGCAGCGCGGCACCCGCGTCCAGCGACAGCGCGGGCTTCGTCGCCTCGCGCATCGAGCTCGCCGGCCGCACCATCGAGCTGCAGGATGGCGCGACGATCGTCGCGCCCGGCGCCAGCGTGAACCTGCGCGCGCTGTCCGCCCCCGACTACCGCGCCGACGCCGTCACCGGATCGCGCTTCGACGCGCTCGACGCCGGCGCGCGCATCGTCGTCGGCGACGGCGCGCTGATCGACGTCGCCGGCACCGCCACGGCGCAGGTCGACGCGGGCCGCCACTTCGTCACCACCGAGCTGCTCGGCAGCAACGACCTGCGCGACGCGCCGCT
>JALORQ010000154.1 GCA_025458805.1 Rubrivivax sp. | reverse complement strand
GTCGTTGCGCGGCTCGTGCGGGTAGACGGTCGCCGTCTCGAGCACGCGGCCGGTGTCGCCGACGACCGCCACCTTGACGCCGGTGCGGATGCCCGGATCGAGCCCCATCACGACACGCGGTCCGGCCGGTGCGGCGAGCAGCAGGTCGCGCAGGTTGCCCGCGAAGACCTGGATCGCCACGCCCTCGGCCTGCTCGCGCAGCCGCGCGAACAGGTCGCGCTCGAGCGCGGGCGCGAGCTTGACCTTCCAGGCCCAGGCCACGCAGCGCCTGATCAGCTCGTCGCCCGGCCGCCCCGCGGGCTGCCAGCCGACGTGCCGCGCGACGCGCTGCTCGCCCGGGGTGGGCGCGGCGCGCGCTCCAGGCGGAGGCGGCACGGGCGGCTCGGCCGGCTCGGGCAGCACGAGGCGGGCGTCGAGCACCTCGAGCGCGCGGCCGCGGAAGACCGCCAGCGCGCGGTGGCTC
Organism: Rubrivivax sp.; assembly: GCA_025458805.1. Lineage (GTDB taxonomy): Bacteria > Pseudomonadota > Gammaproteobacteria > Burkholderiales > Burkholderiaceae_C > Rubrivivax. The sequence continues at coordinate 10,611 of JALORQ010000154.1, read as the reverse complement.
GGCACGCGGGCGATCGGCTCGTCGTACTCGAAGTAGTCGCGGAATCTGGCCGCATCGGGCTGCGTGCCGTCGCGGCCGTCGACCAGGCGGCTGCGCAACAGTCCGTCGGCCCACAGCCACTCGCGCAGGGCGCCGACGAGCGCCGCGTCCTCTGCCCAGCGCTCCGAGAGCAGGTCGCGCACCCCGTCGAGCAGCGCGGCGGCGTCGCCGAAGCCGGCCTCCGCCAGCGCGGCGGCGCCGCCGGGCGCGGTGGCCGCGAAGGCCGCGGCCTCGGCCGCCGGGTCGAGTGTCGGATCGCCGAACAGCCGGTCGGCGAGCGGCTCGAGCCCGGCCTCGCGCGCGATCTGGCCCTTGGTGCGGCGCCTGGGCTTGAATGGCAGGTACAGGTCCTCGAGCGCCTGCCGCGTCGGAGCGGCCTCGATCGCGGCGCGCAGCTCGGGGGTCAGCCGGCCCTGGCCGTCGATGGTGCGCAGCACGACCTCGCGCCGCGCGGCCAGCTCGCGCAGCGCGGCGAGCCGGGTCTCGAGGGTACGGAGGTGCACGTCGTCGAGGCCCCCGGTCGCCTCCTTGCGGTAGCGGGCGACGAACGGCACGGTGGCGCCACCATCGAGCAAGGTGACGGCGGCGGCGACCTGGGCCGGCCGCACCTGGAGTTCGGCGGCGATCTGCTGGACGATGGGATCGTGGGACACGGACGGTTGGCCGCGGGCGCGGCGTCGGGCGCGGGATGGCCCGCGCGGGCGGGCGGCAGTTTACGGGCGCCGCCGGGCGGCCGGCTCCAGTCACCTCGGCGGCGGACCGAACCCGCGCGCGGGTCCGCAGGACCCGCGCCACGGCAGCGGCCGCAGGACCGCCGCCCGCGCCGGGAGCGCGCGGCCCCGCGTCAGGGCGTCGACCGCAGCGCGGCCCTGAGATGCGCCCCGATCTCGGGCCGGTCGCGGAACGGGTCGCTCGGGTTGCGGCCGAGCACCACGTCCTCGAGCCGCGTCTGCACGGCGGCCAGTGCCTTCGGGTGGCTGTAAACGTAGAAGCGGTTCTCGTCGACGGCGTCGAACACCGCCTGCGCGACCTGCGCGGCGGTCACCTTGCCCGACGTGACGGCCTTCTCGCTCATCGCCTGCGCGATGGCCTGGCTGCGCGTGCGCGCCACCTCGCCCTCGCCCGGCGGCCGGTGGCGATCGCTGAGATGGATCGCCGTCGGCACGAAGTAAGGGCACAGCACGTGCGCGTGGACCTGGGACGTGACCAGCGCGAGATCCTGGTAGAGCGTCTCGCTGAGCGCGACCACCGCGTGCTTGGTCGCGTTGTAGATGCCCATGTTCGGTGGGGCCAGCAGCCCGGCCATGCTCGCGGTGTTGACGATGTGGCCCCGCCAGGCCGGGTCGGCCGACGCCGCGGCCAGCATCATCGGCGTGAACACCCGCACCCCGTGCGCGACGCCCATCAGGTTGACGCCGACGACCCAGGCCCAGTCGGCCGCGCTGTTCTCCCAGACCAGCCCGCCCGCGGCCACGCCGGCGTTGTTGAACACCAGCGTCGGCGCGCCGAAGCGCTGCCGAGTCGCGGCGCCGAGCGCGTCGACGTCCTCGGCGCGCGACACGTCGACGCGGACCTCGAGCACCTCGGCGCCGAGCTGGCGCACCTCGTGGGCGGCCAGCGCGAGCGCCTCCGGCTGCACGTCGGCCATCACGACGTTCATGCCGCGACGCGCGGCGATGCGGCTGGCCTCGAGGCCGAAGCCCGAGGCCGCGCCCGTGATCACGGCGGTACCGGCTCGGGTGGAGGGTCGTTGTTCGCTCATCGGTCGTTCCTCTGTCGGTGCCGGCGGCGACCGCCGCGCGGGGGGGTCAGTCGCTGTCGACCGGCATGGCACGCCGCACGAGTGCGCCGGTGTCGATGCCGGCCGGCAGCAGGCCGAAGACATCCGCCGCGCCGTCGAGGCGGCCGGCACAGAAGGCGTCGAAGACGAGGCCCGGCGCGGTACGGTGCAGTACCGCCGCCTGCAGCAGCAGCGCGACATCGCGGGCCAACGCACGTGCCGCGACCTCGTCGTCGACGTCGGCCAGCCGCCGCGCGACGCGATCGGCCAGCCGGTCGAGCGCCGGGTGCGCGCCTCGGACCGGCGCCACCTCGTGCATCAGCGCATCGACGATCGGCGCGTGGCGCGCGCCCGGTCGCGGAGCGCCCGAGCGCAGCGCGCGCAGCAGGTCCAGCGCCATGATGTTGCCGGCGCCTTCCCAGATGCTGTTGAGCGGCATCTCGCGGTAGATGCGCGCCATCACGCCCTCGCCCTGCTCCTCGACGTAGCCGTTGCCGCCCAGGCACTCCATCGCCTCCTGCGCGAACGCGCTGCCGCGCTTGCAGATCCAGAACTTGGCCACCGGCGTCAGCACGCGGCGGATCAGCGCCTCGTGCCCGTCGCCGTCGTGCTCGCTGCGGTCGACCGCGACCGCCAGCCGCAGCGCGAGCGCAGTCGCAGCCTCGCTCTCGAGGGCGAGGTCAGCGAGCACCGCGCGCATCAGCGGCTGGTCGAGCAGCCGGCGTCCGAAGGCCTGGCGCTGCGCGGCGTGATGCAGCGCGAGCGACAGCGCCTGCCGCATCAGCCCGGCCGTGCCGAGCGCGCAATCGAGCCGCGTCAACGCGCCCATCGCCAGGATCTGCGGCACGCCGCGGCCGGCCTCGCCGACCAGCCAGCCGTGCGTGCCGTCGAACTCGACCTCGGAGCTGGCATTGGCGTGGTTGCCGAGCTTGTGCTTGAGTCGCTGGATCGCGACCGGGTTGACCGTGCCGTCGGGCCGCCAGCGCGGCACGAAGAAACAGCTCAGCCCCCCCGGCGCCTGTGCGAGCACGAGGAAGGCGTCGCACATCGGGGCCGACAGGAACCACTTGTGGCCGGTCAGCGCGAAGCGCTCGCCCCAGGCGTCGCGGCCGTCCGGCACCGCGCGCGTGGTGTTGGCGCGCACGTCGGAGCCGCCCTGCTTCTCCGTCATCCCCATGCCCATCGTGACGGCCGGCTTTTCGGTCGGCGGCACGAAGCGGCCGTCGTAGGCGGTCGCTGCGAGCTTGGGGCCCCAGGCCGCATGCAGCGCCGGGTTCGCGCGCAGCGACGGCGTCACCGCATAGGTCATCGACACCGGGCAGAGCACGGCCGGCTCGGCCTCGGTGAACAGCATGAAGGCGGCGGCGCGCCGCACGTGGCCCCCCGGGCCTTCGGACCATGGCGTGCCGTGCAGCCCTTGCGCCAGCGCCTGTGCCATCAGCGCGTGGTAGCTCGGGTGGAACTCGACCTGGTCGATGCGCCGGCCGAAGCGATCGTGCGTCCTGAGCACCGGCGGGTGCAGGTTCGCGAGCCGGGCGTGCTCCTGCAGCGCCGCCGATCCGGCTGCCGCGCCGACCGCGTCGAGCGGCGCCGTGCCGACCTGCGGCGCAAGCGCCCGCAGCGCGTCGCGCAGCGCCCGGTTCGCCCCGAACAGGTTGACGCCGACCAGAGGCGCACTCTGGTTGACGACCTCGTGCGTGACCCTCATCGCGTGGCTCCCCGTCGTGACCGTCAGCGCCCGCCGGGCGAGGGGCGCCACATCTGCAGGTGCGGGATGCCGTCCTCGAGGTAGGTCTCGCCGACGACGACGAAGCCGAGGCCCTCGTAGAAGCGCTGCAGCCGGGCCTGGGCGCTGATGCGCACGCCCTGCCCCGGAAAGACCGACTCGCAGCGCGCCAGGCCCTCGGCCATCAGCACGCGGCCGAGACCCGTGCCGCGCACCTCGGGCGCGGTCACGACGCGACCGATCGACGGCTCGGCGTACTTCGCGCCCGGCTCGACGACGCGCAGCACCGCCTGCAGCGCGCCGCGGTCGTCGCGCCCGAGCAGGTGCCAGGATCGGCGGTCGAACTCGTCCGGGTCCTGGTACGGCCCCTGCTCGAGGATGAAGACCCGGCAGCGCAGCGCCAGCGCATCGTGCAGGTCGTCGACGCCGAGGTCGCCGAAGCGGCACCAGCTCCAGCGCAGCGGGCCGGCCCCAGCGGCCATCAGACGAGCTTGACGAGCTGCTTGCCGAAGTTGCGGCCCTTGAGCAGCCCGATGAAGGCCTCGGGCGCGCTGGCCAGGCCTTCGGCCACCGTCTCGCGGTACTTCAGCCGCCCGCTGGCGACAAGGCCGCCGAGCTCCTTGAGCGCCTCCGGCCACAGGTTCATGTGTTCGCTGACGATGAAGCCCTGCACCTTGAGGCGCGAGACGAGGATCAGCGACGGGTTGGCCATCGGGATCGGCTCGCCGTTGTAGCCGGCGATCATCCCGCACATCGCGATGCGGCCGAACGCGTTCATGCGCAGCATCACGGCGTCGAGGATGACACCGCCGACGTTCTCGAAGTAGCCGTCGATGCCGTCCGGGCAGGTTTCCTTCAGCGCCTTCAGCATCGACTTCAGGTCGCCGTTGGCCTTGTGATCGATGCAGGCGTCGAAGCCCAGCTCGCCGGTCACGTAGCCGCACTTCTCGGGCCCGCCGGCGATGCCGACGACGCGGCAACCGCGCGCCTTGGCGAGCTGGCCGACCGCGCCGCCGACGGCACCGCTGGCCGCGCTGACGACCACCGTCTCGCCGGCCTTCGGCGCGATGATCTGCGTCAGCCCGACCCAGGCCGTGGCCCCGGGCATGCCGACGGCGCCGAGGTAGGCCGACAGCGGGATCGTCCGCGTGTCGACCTTGCGCAGCAGCCCTGGCTGGGCCGCGTCGACCACCGAGTACTGCTGCCAGCCGCCCATCCCGACGACGTGGTCGCCAGGCGCGAAGCCCGGATGGCGCGACTCGACGACCTCGCCGACGGTGCCACCGATCATCACCTCGCCCAGCGGCTGCGGCTGGGCGTAGCTGCGGCCCTCGTTCATGCGGCCGCGCATGTACGGGTCCAGGCTCAGGTAATGGTGGCGCACCAGCACCTGGCCGTCGGCCAGCGGCGGCGTCTCGGTCTCGACGAGGCGGAAGTTGTCGGGCGTGGGCTCGCCGGCCGGCCGCGAGGCGAGCAGGATCTGGGGGTTGCGCATCGGAGGTCTCCTCGGGAACGCGGCGCGTCGCTCAGTCGGACGCGCCGCTGCTGCGGATGCGGCGCCCGCCGGCCACCGGCAGCGCTCGCAGGTACTTGAAGGTGCCGCTGCCGTGGCCCACCAGCGCACCGGTCGCGTCGTGCACGGTGCCTTCGCAGAAGGCCAGCGTCGCGGAGCGGTGCAGCCGTCGGCCGCGGGCCACCAGCCGGCCTTCGCCGGGTCGCATGAAGCTGGTCTTCATCTCGACCGTGACCACCCCGGGCTGGGGCTCGCCGCCCGGCGCCAGCGGGCTGCGCGCCGCATGCGCCATCGCCACGTCGAGCAGCGTCATCGTGACCCCGCCATGCGCGACGCCCCACGAGTTGAGCAGCTCGTCGCGCAGCGCGAGCTCGACCGCGGCCGAGCCGGCCTCGAAGCCCGTGAGCTCGAGGCCGAGCCAGTCGACGAAGGGGATGCGGACCTGGAACTCCATCGCCGCCGGGTGCCGCGACGCTCAGGCGCCGGAGTGCACCGCCGAGACGCCGCCGTCGACGGCCAGCACCTGGCCGGTGATGTGCTTGCCGGCCGCACTGGCGAACAGCAGCGCAGCGCCCTTCAGGTCGTCGTCGTCGCCGATGCGGCGCAGCGGCGCGGCATTCGCCAGCCGCTCGACACCGAACTCGGCCAGCGTCGCACGCGTCATCTTGCTCGGGAAGAAACCCGGCGCCAGCGCATTGACGGTGATGCCGTACGGCCCCCACTCGCCGGCCAGCGTGCGCGTGAGGTTGACGACCGCGCCCTTGCTGGTGCCGTAGGCGAGGAACTTCATCTCCAGCGACCCGGCGAGCCCGGCGATCGAGGCGACGTTGATGATGCGCCCGCGCCGCCGCGGGATCATCGTCGCCTTGCCGACCGCCTGCGAGAACAGGAACACCGAGCGGACGTTGAGGTTCATCACCTTGTCCCAGGCCTCGAGCGGGTGGTCCTCGGCCGGCGCGCCCCAGGTGGCGCCGGCGTTGTTGACGAGGATGTCGACCTGCCCGAGCCGCTGCAGGGCCTCGCCGACGACGCGCTGCACCTCGTCGGGCCGGCTCGCGTCGGCCGCGACCCAGCGCGTGTCGATGCCCTTGGCCTGCAGGTCGGCCGCGGCCTCCTCGAGGTCGGCCGCCTTGCGCGACGTGAGCAGGATCTTCGCACCGGCCTCGCCGAGCGCCTCGGCGATCTGGAGGCCGAGGCCGCGCGACCCGCCGGTGACGAGCGCGGTCTGACCCGTGAGGTCGAACAGCTTGTGGACTGGGGTGCTCATCGAGGTCTGCCTCCGGAATCGTCGGGTGCGGCACCGCCGCGGTCAGCCGCTCATGCGCGAACGCCACCACACCAGCACGACGCCGCCGGCGGTCGCGGCCCCGCCGATCACGACCAGCGTCCAGCCGATCGGGTCGTGCAGGCGCTGGACGAACAGCCCGAGCGTGAGCACGAGCAGGCCGCCGTAGATCAGCACCCAGGCCAGCCGCTCGACGGTGCGCGTCGACAGGCTCACAGCCACTCCTCGCGCAGTTCGCGGAAGAGAGGATCGCGGCGCGCGACCGGCCCGAGCCAGGCGTCGATCTTCGGCAGCTCGTAGGCGAAGAAGTAGCGCATCGCGGCGCGCTTGCCGGGCGCGAGCCCGTGGTCGGGCCGCTGCTCCACCGCGAGGACCACGTCGAGCCAGATCCACGCCAGCACGACATGGCCGAAGGCCTGCAGGTAAGGCGTCGCGTTGGCCAGCGCCTCCTCGGGCACGCCGGTGGCCCAGGCGCCCTTCGTCGCCGCGCCGAGCTTCTGCAGCGCACCCGCGAGTTGGTTCGCCGGCTCGGCGAGACCGGCCACCTGGCCGGCGCGCTCGATCGTCGAGCTCATCCGCCGTGCGTGCCCTCGTGGATCATGTTCAGGCGGTTGTCGCGCCAGTACTGCTCGACCGGGAAGTCGCGCGTGTAGCCGTAGCCGCCGAGCACCTGGATGGCGAGCGAGTTGCCTTCCAGGCACCACTCGCTCGGCCAGCTCTTGGCGATCGGCGTCAGCACCTCGAGCAGCAGCGCCGCGTCGCGCGCCGCGGCCTCGTCTCCGGTGTGCTGCTCGTCGACGAGGCGGGCGCAGTAGAGCTCGAGCGCCAGCGCGCCCTCGGCATAGGTCTTCTGCGCCAGCAGCATGCGCTTGACGTCGGCGTGCTCGATGATCGGGATCTGCGGCTGCGACGGGTCCTTGCCCGCGGGGCCGATGGCGCGTCCCTGCGGGCGCTGGCGCGCGTACTCGAGGCTCGCCTCGTAGCCGGCCATGCCGAGCATGGTCGCCGCCATGCCGACGCCGATGCGTGCCTCGTTCATCATATGGAACATGCAGCGCAGGCCGTCGCCGGGCCGGCCGACGAGGTAGCCGATGGCACCGGCCTGGCCGGCCGGCCGGAACTTGCCCTCGCCGAAGTTGAGCAGCGTGTTGGTCGTCCCGCGCCAGCCGCACTTGTGGTTGAGCCCCGCCAGGGCGACGTCGTTACGCTCGCCGGTGAGGCAGCCCCCGGCGTCCACCAGCTTCTTCGGCACGATGAAGAGCGAGATGCCCTTCGTGCCGGGCACCAGCTTGCCGTCCGGTCCCGGGATCTTGGCCAGCACCAGGTGGACGATGTTCTCGGTGAGTTCGTGCTCGCCGGCCGAGATCCACATCTTGTGGCCGCGCAGGCGGTAGCGCGGGCCGAGCGGGTCGGCCTCGAAGTCGTCACCGTCGGGCGTGGCGCGCGTCGCGACGTCCGACAGCGACGAGCCGGCCTGCGGCTCGCTCAGGCACATCGTGCCGCTCCAGCGCCCGCTGAACTCGTTGGCCGCGAACACCGCCTTCTGCCGCTCGGTGCCGTGCGACATCAGCAGGTTGGCGTTGCCGGTGGTCAGCATGCCGGCGCCGATGCTCACCGAGGCCCGCGCGAAGAAGGCGTTGGCGGCCGACTCCACCGTGTAGGGCAGCTGCATGCCGCCGAGCTCGACGTCCTGCGCGGCGGCGAGCATGCCGCTCTCGGCGTAGGCCTTCCAGGCGTCGTGCGTGGCCTGAGGCAGGATCACCTTCTCGCCGTCGAAGCGGGGCTCCTCGGTGTCGACGAGGCGGTTGAACGGCGCGTACTTCTCGCGCGCGATGCGCTCGCAGGTGTCGAGCACCTGGGCGAAGGTCTCGGCCGAGTGCTCGGCGAAGCGGGGCCGCGCGGTCAGCTCGGTGACGCGCAGCCAGTCGTGCAGCAGGAAGTCGACGGTGGCGCGCACGGCCGCTCAGCCCTCCGCCGCGGCGACGGCGCGAACGTGCGTGGCCAGCGCCATCGTCGCCGAGGCCTTCATCACCAGCACGCGCGTGCCGTCGTCGCGCTCGACGAAGACTTCGGCCTCGGTGAAGGCCAGCGTGCGGCCGGACTTCAGCACCACGGCCTCGCAGACCAGGCGCTCGCCCTGGGCAGCCCGCAGCAGGCTGGTGCGCAGGTCGGCAGTGAGTGCCCAGTGGCCCTCCGGGGCGAGCGTCTGCGCGGCGGCGCCCATCGTGTGGTCGGCCATCGCCGACGAGACGCCGGCGTGCACGAAGCCGGTGTGCTGGCGGTGGCGCGGCTGCACCGCCAGACGCGTCGTCATCCGTCCCGAGGCGACGGCGACCGGCTCGACGCCGAGATCGACCATGAACGGTGCCATGCGGAAGAAGGCGCGCGCGGCCTCGAGATCGGTCATCGTGCGGCGCCCGGCGCGGTCAGAGCACCTCGAAGACGCCGGCCGCGCCCATGCCGCCGCCGATGCACATCGTCACGCAGACGCGCTTCGCGCCGCGCCGCTTGCCTTCGATCAGCGCGTGGCCGGTGAGGCGCTGTCCGCTGACGCCGTAGGGGTGACCGATGGCGATCGCGCCGCCGTTGACGTTGAGCCGGTCCATCGGGATGCCCAGCCGATCGGCGCAGTACAGCACCTGCACCGCGAAGGCCTCGTTGAGCTCCCACAGGTCGATGTCGTCGACCTTCAGCCCCAGGCGCGCCAGCACCTTCGGCACGGCGAACACCGGGCCGATGCCCATCTCGTCGGGCTCGCAGCCGGCGACCGCGAAGCCGAGGAAGCGACCGAGCGGCTTGAGCCCCTTCTGCTCGGCGCAGGTCTCGCTGACGACGACGCAGGCGCCGGCGCCGTCGCTGAACTGGCTGGCGTTGCCGGCGGTGATCACGCCGCCGGGCAGTGCGGGACGGATGTCCTTGATGCCCTCGTAGGTGGTGCCTGGGCGCAGGCCCTCGTCGGCGCTCACGGTGACGGACTTGCTGCGCATGCCCAGCACCGCGTCGGCCACGCCGGCCGTCACCGTGATCGGCGCGATCTCGTCCGTGAACAGGCCCTGCTCCTGCGCCGCGCAGGCCCTCTGCTGGCTGGCTGCGCCGTAGTGGTCCTGGCGCTCCTTCGAAATGCCGTAGCGCTTGGCGACGTTCTCGGCCGTCTGCAGCATGGTCCAGTAGATCTCGGGCTTGGCCTTCTGCAGCGCCGGGTCGAGGATCATGTGCTGGTTCATCTCCTGCTGCACGCAGGAGATGCTCTCGACGCCGCCGGCGACGTAGACCTCGCCCTCGCCGGCGACGATGCGCTGCGCGGCCATCGCGATCGTCTGCAGGCCGCTCGAACAGAAGCGGTTGATCGTGACGCCGCCGGTCGTGACGGGCAGGCCCGCGCGCAGCGCGATCTGGCGGGCGATGTTCATGCCGGTCGCACCTTCGGGGTTGGCGCAGCCCATCAACACGTCCTCGACCGCGCCGGGGTCGACGCCGGCGCGCGCGACCGCGGCCTGGACGGCGTGACCGCCCAGCGTCGCGCCGTGGGTCATGTTGAAGGCGCCCTTCCAGCTCTTGGCCAGCGGCGTGCGTGCGGTGGAGACGATGACGGCTCGGCTCATGGTCGGGGCTCCTCGTGCGGCGCGCCGCGTCAGGTGAAGCTCTTGCCTTCGGCGGCCAGGCGCGCCAGCAGCGGGGCCGGCTGCCAGAAGGCGGCGTCGTCGTGCGGGTTGGCGGCGAAGCGCTTCATCGCCTGCACGACGTTGAACAGGCCGACGGTGTCGGCGTAGCACATCGGGCCGCCGCGCCACAGCGGGAAGCCGTAGCCGGTCAGGTAGACCATGTCGATGTCGCTCGCCTTCGCCGCGATGCCCTCCTCGAGGATGCGCGCACCCTCGTTGACGAGCGAATAGACGAGCCGGTGCACGATCTCGTCGTCGGCGATGCGGCGGGGCGCGATGCCGAGCTCGGCGCGGTGCTTCTCGATCATCTCCTCGACCAGCGGCGACGGGATCGCGTCGCGCTTGCCCGGCTTGTAGTCGTACCAGCCGGCACCGGTCTTCTGGCCGTAGCGGCCGAGCTCGCACAGCAGGTCGGCCGTGCGGCTGTAGCGCAGGTCGGGCTTCTCGACGTAACGGCGCTTGCGGATCGCCCAGCCGATGTCGTTGCCGGCCAGGTCGCCCATGCGGAACGGCCCCATCGCGAAGCCGAACTTCTCGATCGCCTTGTCGACCTGCTGCGGCGTGCAGCCTTCCTCGAGCAGGAAACCGGCCTGGCGGCTGTACTGC
>JALORQ010000153.1 GCA_025458805.1 Rubrivivax sp. | reverse complement strand
CACTTCAGCGGCGGCATCGCCGGCCTCAAGGGCGGCGGCGTCGCGCACGAGTGCATCCTCGACCTGCGGCCGCTGCAGAAGACCAGCGGCGTGACGGCCGAGGACGTCGCCAAGCGCCTCATCGACTACGGTTTCCACGCGCCGACGCTGAGCTTCCCCGTGGCCGGCACGCTGATGGTGGAGCCCACCGAGAGCGAGCCGCTGGCGGAGCTCGACCGCTTCTGCGACGCGATGATCGCCATCCGCGGCGAGATCGCGAAGGTCGAGCGGGGCGAGTGGCCGCAGGATCACAACCCGCTCAAGCACGCGCCGCACACCGCGGCCAGCCTGATCAGCGGCGAGTGGACGCGGCCCTACAGCCGCGAAGAGGCCGCCTACCCGGTGCCGGGCCTGAAGCGGCAGAAGTACTGGGCGCCGGGACAACGTGCACGGCGACCGCAACCTCTTCTGCAGCTGCGTGCCGATGAGCGAGATCGCCGGCGGCTGAGCGGCCGGCGACGCCTCAGGCCGCGTCGTCGCCGGCTCAGGACAGCTTGAACTGGCCCACCTTGTGGGCCAGCCGTTCGCCCTGCACGCGCAATGCCTTCGACGCCAGCGCCAGCTGCTCGACGATGCGCAGGTTCGAGGTCGTGCTGTCCTTGAGCCGTGTGATCTCGGCCAGGATCGCGGCCGACTGCTCCTCGCCGCTGCGCGTGAGCGCCGAGACGTCGTTCATCGCCGCGTGGATGCGGTCGACGTGCTCGTCGGCGGCGCCCAGCGAACGGCCCGTGGCCTCGGCGAGGACACCGCTGGTCTCGATGTCCTCGGTGGACCGTGTCACGATGTCGCCGATGCGGCGCGCCGAGTCGGCGCTGCGCAGGGCCAGCGCACGCACCTCCTGCGCGACGACGGCGAAGCCGCGGCCGGACTCGCCGGCCTTCGACGCCTCGACCGAGGCGTTCAGCGCCAGGATGTTGGTGCGGAACGCGATGCCGTCGATCAGCGTGACGATCTCGCCGATCTCGCGGCTCTTGCGCTGCAGCCCCTGCAGGCGCTCGGCCAGCCGGGCCATCTGCTTGCGGTTGCGCGCCGCCTCCAGGCGCAACGCCTGCACGGTGCCGACCACCGCGTCGACCTGGCGGCCGCACGCCTCGAGCTGGGCGCTGTAGGCGGCGACGCCGGCGACCAGCTGCTCGAGCCCCTGCGCCGCGCTGCGGTTGCGCATCGACAGGTCGGCGTTGCCGGCGGCGACCTGTCCCGACGCCTGGCCGAAGGCGGAGACGCTCTCGCGCACCGAGGCCAGCAGGTCCGACAGCCCGACCAGCGAGGCGGTCATGGCCCCCATCGTGCGCGCGATCTCGTCGTGTCCGTGCGGCTTCAGCCGCGCCGTCAGGTCACCTTGCGCCAGCCGCTCCATCTGCTTCATCAGCACGTCCAGCCCGCCGTGCATCACGAGGTACAGGCTGTAGAACGCATAGACCGCGCCCAGCAGGGCGGTGATCAGCACCGCGGCCAGCGCCGCGCGCGCCTGCACCGCCGCCTCGTGCTCGGACTGCAGTTGCACCCGGATCTCTCCGGCCAGCGCGTGGCGCAGCGTCACCACCTCGGTGCGGGCGGCGTCGGCAGCGGCAGCGATCGACGCTGCGTCCCAAGGCTGCTCGGCGGCCTGCATCAGGCCCTGCCGGCTGCGCTCGGCCACCGCGCGCACCGCGGGCAGCGCGCCGGGGACCGGCAGGGTCGCGACCGATGCACTCGCCAGCTCGCCCTCGACACGCCGCATCGTGCGATCGACCGACTCGACGAGACCGGCGACCGCCACCGTCGAGGCCGCGAGCGTGCCGGGGGCATCGGCGGGGGTCAGCTCGGCACGCCGGTGAGCATGCGCACGCAGGCGCCCGACGTCGGCCTGCAGCGTCGGAAGCGCCTCGAACGCCAGCCGTGCCCGCGCCGCCAGGGCGCGGTCGCTGGACAGCAGCAGGTCGGAGCCGCGCACCGCGGCGTCGTGCAGGGCGACGATCGCGAGCAGGCCCTGCCCCAGTTCGTCGATGCGCGTCGAGCGCGCCGGCGCCTTGCCCTGCGCGGCGCGGTCGAGGGCGGGCGCGTGCGCCTCCCAGTCGGCGCGGATCGGCACGCCGGCCTCCAGGGCTGCGTTGATCGCGAGACCCAGTTCGTCGCGCAGCGTGGACGGCTGCCCTGCCGGCGGCGTGCGGCCGGCCACCAGCGCCTGCCACTCGACGTTGAACTGCATGCCCAGCGCAAAGGCCGCGATCGCGACATCGGCACCGGCCTGCCGCTGCTCCAGCGCCTGGACCTTCCGGTGCTCGCTCGCCAGCAGTGTCCAGGTCATCGCCAGCAGCGGCAGCCCCATCAGCGCGAGCACCAGAAGCAGCTTGTCGCGGAACGACCAGCGGCGCAGCAGCCTCACGCCGGGAGCCCAGATGCCGTGGAAGCGGAAGAATCCGCGCGGGTGGCCCCACGGCCGCGCACGCGCGGGCTCGGGAAGCGACGGGGACAGGGGCGCGGGGGTCGGGTTCATCGGCAGCTACCTTGCAGGGACGGCCCGCGGCCGCTGCAGGCACCGGCCGCCTGAGCAGGCTTTCGGCCGCCGGGCGGCGGGCTTGAGCGGCCGATTGGATGCGGACGGCGAGGCCGATGCGACCCGAAGTGGGTAACCGGCGCCCCGCTTTTCCCCGGCCATGACGCGGCGCAGCACTTCAGCATTCGCGGCACGGGCCGATAACGCTCGAAGTCGGGCCCGGCCTCGGGGTCGTCCCGTGTGTTGCCTCCCGAGTTCCGCCGCCCATGACGACCGACGCCGCCGCCCTGACGACGACGAAGCCGCCCGCGACGCGCCCGGCCGGGCTGACGATTCCTTCGCGCTGGCGCCCCGTGATCGGCGTGGCCGCCATGGCCGGCGGTGTCGCCGCGGCCTTCATGGGCGACGTCGCCGGCGTTGTCGGTGCCCTCGTCGCCGTGGCTGCCGCGGCGACCTGGCGTCCGCGCGCCGCGCCGGACCGCTCCGCCGTCGCCGCCGTGGCCGGCCCCGCCGGCGACGGCGATGCCGGCAGCGCGGCGCGCAGCGGCGCGGCCCTGCTGGTGACCAGCGTCGTGCCGGTGTGGCAGCGCCAGGTGCTGGCCTCGCGCGACGTGGCCGACCAGGGCCTGGCGCAACTGCTCGAGGCCTTCAACGGGTTCTCGAGCGCGATCGACGAACTGGCGCGCCAGGTCGGCGACGCCGCGCTGGGCGCCGGCACTCCCGGCGGTGCGCTGGAGGCCGAGCACCCCGCGCTGGCCGCACTGCTCGCACCCAGCCGCCGCGCCTTCGCGGACCGCGACGCCGCGGTCGCCGCGCTGGGCACCTGCGCGGATGGCCTCGCGCAGCTGCAGCAGCACGCCAAACGCTGCCGCGAGATCGCGCGCCACACGCGTTTGGTCGCGTTCAACGCCGCGATCGAGGCGCAGCGACACGGCGGCGAGGCGCGCGGCGCGGTCGGCGGGCAGCAGGCTGTGGCGGTCGAGGTGCGGATGCTCGCGGGTCGCATGGCCGAGAGCGCCGAGCAGATCGACCGTCTGGTCGCGGCACTGCATCGCTGCGTGGCCGAGGCGCGGCGCAGCGGCGAGATCGCCGACACCAGCGAAGAGGAGCTGCGCATCGAGATCGGGATGCGCGCGCGCGAGGCTCTGGCCGCGCTCGCCGCCGCGGTGGGCGCCTCGCTGCACGGATCGTCCGCGGTGCAGCAGGTCGGCGCGCAGCTGCGCGCGAAGGTCGACGAGGCCTTCGTGCACTTCCAGTTCGGCGACCGCGTGAGCCAGATGCTGGCCATCCTGGCCAACGACATGGCCCACCTCGTCAAGCGCGTGCAGGCCGATCCGCACGCGACGCAGAGCGACGCCGCCGAGTGGCTGGCCGCGCTCGAGGCCAGCTACACGATGGAAGAGCAGCGCTCGCAGCACCACGGCAACGTGCATGTCGACCGCGGCAGCACCGTCGAATTCTTCTGAGCACCCCTGGGAGCATCGCGATGAGCAACCCCAAGACCGTGATGATCGTCGACGACTCGGGCAGCTTCCGCACCGTCGTCAAGCTCGCTCTGCAGAAGGCCGGCTACGCCGTCGTCGAGGCGATCGACGGCGCCGACGCCGCGACCAAGCTCGACGGGCGCAAGCTCAACCTGATCGTCTGCGACGTGAACATGCCGAACATGGACGGCATCTCGTTCCTGAAGCACCTGAAGACGACCGGCGGCTACAAGTTCACCCCGGTGATCATGCTGACCACCGAGTCGCAGGACGCGAAGAAGGCCGAGGGCAAGGCGGCCGGCGCGCGGGCGTGGATCACCAAGCCGTTCCAGCCCTCGGTGCTGATCGACGCGGTCGGCAAGCTCTGCGTCTGAGGGGCGCGAAGATGGCCCTCGATGCCGGTCCGGAACTGACCGTCGTGCACGCGGCGGCGCGGCGCGAGACCTGGCTCGCGGCGCTGGTCGCCACGCCGGGCGAGCCGATCGCGCTCGATCTCGGCGGCGTGCAGGAGATCGACAGTGCCGGCGTGCAGTTGGTGCTTGCGCTGCAGCGCCACGCCGCGGCCGGCGGCCGCGCGCTCGCGTGCAGCGCGGCCAGCGCCGAGGTGCGCGCCGCGTTCGAGACCTTCGGCCTCGCGCTTCCCGCGCCGGCCGCCGGAGACGCCCGGTGACCGCCGACGACGACGCCGCCATCATCGCCGCCGCGCGTGCGGGCTTCCTCGACGAGGCGGCCGACACGCTGGCGCAGTTCGAGCAGGCGCTGCTCGTTCTCGAGGCCGCGCCCGACGACGCCGAGACGCTGAATGCCGCCTTCCGCGCGGCGCACACGATCAAGGGCACGGCCGGGCTCTTCGGCTGCGACGACGTGGTCGCGTTCACGCACGAGGTCGAGACCCTGCTCGAGGCGCTGCGCGCCGGTGGCCGCACGCTCGACGAGGCGGTGGCCGCGGCCCTGCTCGAGGGGCTGGACCAGATGACCGCGCTCATCGACGAGGTGCGCAGCGGGGCCCGGGACCCTGCGGTCGCGGCGCGCGGCGCGGCTCTGGCCGCGAGGCTGCGTGCGCTGCACGGTGCCGGTCCGCAAGGCGACGCCCCCGTCGCGACCCAGGCAGCCGCCGCCCGGACGCCGGCGGACCCGGTCAGCGCCGACGCGACGTGGCACTTGTCGCTGCGCTTCGGCCCGGACGCGCTGCGCAACGGACTCGATCCGCTGGCCTTCCTGCGCTACCTGGCCACGCTGGGGCAGGTGACGGCCTGCCGCACGCTGGCCGACGAGGTGCCGGCACTCGACGAACTCGACGCCGAGTCGTGCCACCTCGGCTTCGAGCTGCGGCTCGTCACCGAGCACGGGCGCGACGAGATCGAACGCGTCTTCGAGTTCGCGCTCGACGACTGCAGCGTCGAGATCCTGCCACCGCTCGCCGGAGCCGCCGAGTTCGACGCGCTGCTCGCCCGACGCTGCGGCGACGACGACGCGGCACGCGCCGCGCTGCTCGCGGTGTGGCAGGGCCTGGGCATCGACCTCGAGCGCCGCCCCGCGCCGGCGGCGGGCGCCTCCCGGTCGCCCGCGGTCGCCATCGAGCGGCGCGACGGCGACGACGACCGGCGAGTCGCCGGCGCCGACCGACGCGGCGGCAGCGACCGGCGCGCCGCGCGGCCGGGCGACGAGACGCGCTTCGTCAAGGTGCGTGCCGACAAGCTCGACCACCTGATCGACCTCATCGGCGAGCTGGTGATCGCCAGCTCCGGCGCGCAGATGGTGGCCATCGGCGCCGGCCACGCCGCCTTCGGCGAGGCGGCGCAGCGCGTCGCCGACCTCGTGCAGGCCACGCGCGACGGCGCGCTGGCGTTGCGCATGGTGCCGATCGGCGAGACGTTCTCGCGCTTCCAGCGCGTGGTGCGCGACACCGGCAAGGAGCTGGGCAAGGAAATCGAATTCGTCGTCTCCGGCGGCGACACCGAGCTCGACAAGTCGATGGTCGAGGTGATCGCCGACCCGCTCATGCACCTGGTGCGCAACAGCATCGACCACGGCATCGAGACCCCGGCGGAACGCGCCGCCGCCGGCAAGCCGGCGGGCGGCCGGCTGGGGCTGCACGCGTACCACGAGGGCGGCGCGATCGTCATCGAGGTCAGCGACGACGGACGCGGTCTGCAGCGCGAGCGCATCTTGGCCAAGGCCGTCGAGCGCGGGCTCGTCGCGCCCGACGTGCAGCTTGCCGATCCCGAGGTCTGGCAGCTGATCTTCGCGCCCGGCTTCTCGACCGCGGACAAGGTCACCGACCTGTCGGGCCGCGGCGTCGGCATGGACGTCGTCAAGCGCAACATCGAGAGCCTGCGCGGGCAGATCTCGCTGGCCAGCCACGCGGGCCACGGCACGACGACGCAGATCCGGCTGCCGCTGACGCTGGCGATGATCGACGGCTTCCTGGCGATGGTCGGCGGGGTGCACTACGTGCTGCCGCTCGACGTGGTGGCCGAGTGCATCGACCTGCCCGCCGAGTGCCGCGCCGACGACGATGGACGCGGCGCGCGCGCCGTCGGCACCTTCGACCTGCGCGGCGAGGTGCTGCCCTACATCGACCTCGCGGCGTACTACGGCGTCGCGCCCGCGGGCGGGCGACGCCGCAGCCTGATCGTCGTGCGCGATGGCACGGTGCGCATCGGCCTCGTCGTCGACCGTCTGCTCGGCGAGCACCAGACGGTGATCAAGCCGCTGGCCGGCATCTTCTCCGAGCTGAAGGCTCTGGCCGGCTCGACGATCCTCGGCTCGGGCGATGTCGCGCTCGTGCTCGACATGCAGGCGCTGGTGGCCGACGCGCAGCGCGCCGTGACCGCCGGCGTCCACGGAGTCCCGCGATGAACAAGATCCTCCGCAACGTCGCCCTGGGCCGCAAGTTCGCCGTGCTCGGCGTGCTGGGCGCACTGCTGTGCGCCGTGCCGCTGACGCTGGTCGTGCAGCAGAAGTCCGCGGAACTGGCGGTCGCCCAGTCCGAGGATGCGGGCATCGATCCGCTGCGCTCGGCCGTCGAGCTGCAGAGGGCACTGCAGGCGCACCGAGGGCTGTCGGGCATCGTGCTCAACGGCGACGCGTCCCCCGACGGCGAGCGCCGCACGCGGCAGGCCGCCGTCGACGCCGCGCTCGGCCGGCTGGCCGGCCAGTTCGACGCGCTCGGCTACGAGATCCCGGCCGCCACGGCCGCCGCGCTGCGCACCGAGTGGACGGCGCTCGCCCGGCGCGTCGAGGCGCGACAGCTCTCGGCGCGCGAGAGCTTCGCCGCGCACACCGCGCTCGTCGATCGCAACCTGCAGCTCGTCGACCAGATCGCCGACGCGTCGGGGCTGTCGCTCGACCCGGTGGCCGAGAGCTACTACCTGATGACGGCCGCCGTCGACCACCTGCCCCGCCTGGCCGAGCAGGTGGCGCAGCTGCGCGGCAAGGGCGCGGCGATGATCGCGGCAACGGCCGTCACGCCGGCGGACCGCGCAGGGCTGGAGCACCTCGTGGCCGGCTCCGACTACCTGCGCGGCCGCGGGCTCGGGCAGATCGAGAAGGCGATCGCCATCGATCCCGGGCTCAAGCCGGCGCTGGCCGGCGCCATCGAGACCAGCGCCACGGCGGCCGGACGCTTCGTCGAACTGGCGCGCCGGGAGCTGGTCGCGGCCGAGAGGCCCGGCATCGGTGCCGCGGAATTCTTCGCCGCAGGAACGGCGGCGCTGGATGCGCAGTACAGGCTCGTCGAGGGCACGGCGCAGGTGCTCGACGACGTGCTGCATGCGCGCATCGAGGCCATCGAGCGCGAGCGGGCGACGCTGCTGGCGCTGCTGCTGGCGCTCGCCGCCGCGTCCGCCGCGCTGGGCTGGGCCGTGATGCGGTCGGTGACGCGGCCGATCGCGCATGCCGTCGACGCCGCTTCTGCCGTGGCGGCGGGCGACCTGTCGTTCGCGATCGAGGTCGACGCCGCTTCTGCCGTGGCGGCGGGCGACCTGTCGTTCGCGATCGAGGCCGGCGGCCGCGACGAGGCCGGCCAGCTGCTCGAGCGCATGAAGCAGATGCAGCACGCCCTGCAGCAGCGCGCCCTCGAGGACCAGCAGCGCCTGGCCGAGACCGAGGCCCAGAGCCGCGCGGCCACCGAGCTCGCCCACGAGATCGGCGCAGCCGTCGACGCCGCCGTCTCCGGCGACTTCACCCACCGCATCGACACCGCCGGCAAGAGCGACTTCCACGCCCAGCTGTGCGCCAAGTTCAACCAGCTCTCGCAGACCATCGCCCAGACCATCCGCGAGGTCCGCTCCGCCGCCGACCAGCTCGGCGCCGCCTCCGAGCAGGTCTCGCAGACCTCGCAGAGCCTGTCCCACGGCGCCAGCCAGCAGGCCGCCAGCGTCGAGCAGACCACCGCCTCGCTCCAGGAGATGAGCGCCTCGGTCAAGGGCAACGCCGACAGCGCCACCGTCACCGACGGCATCGCCACCCAGGCCGCCTCGCAGGCCAAGGAGGGCGGCGACGCCGTGGGCCGCACCACCGAGGCGATGAAGTCCATCGCCACCAAGATCTCCATCATCGACGACATCGCCTACCAGACCAACCTGCTGGCGCTCAACGCGGCCATCGAGGCCGCGCGCGCCGGCGAGCACGGCAAGGGCTTCGCCGTCGTCGCCGCCGAGGTGCGCAAGCTCGCCGAGCGCAGCCAGGTCGCCGCCCAGGAGATCGGCGCGCTCGCCGGCTCGTCGGTGCAGATGGCCGAGAAGGCCGGCTCGCTGCTCGCGCAGATGGTGCCCTCCATCCACAAGACCAGCGAGCTCGTGCAGGAGATCTCGGCGGCCTGCGGCGAGCAGTCCGACGGCGTGGCCCAGATCACCTCGGCCATGAACCACCTGTCGTCGAACACCCAGCAGACCGCCAGCGCCAGCGAGCAGCTCTCGGCCACCGCCGAGGAGCTCTCCGCTCAGGCCCAGCAGCTGCAGACGCTCATGGCGCGCTTCACCCTCGAAGGCGACACCGCGCAGCCGCCGCCGTCCACCGCCACCGCCAGGAAGGGCCACGCCGCGCGCCACGCCCCCGCGCGCCGCCGCCGCCCCCACCGCCCACACCCTCGTCACCGACATCGACGAGACGCACTTCGGGCGGTTCTGACCCGCGACGACGCCATCCCCTTCGTTCTCACCGGAGACCGTTCGATGTTTCGCAACATGAAGTTCGGCTGGAAGCTCGGGACGGGCTTCGGCGTGCTGCTGGCGCTGATGGCCGGGCTGGTGGCACTGGCCGCGTGGAACCTCTCCTCGCTGAACCGTACCGTCCAGAGCCTGAGCGACGACGTCATGGTCCGGCTCGTGCTGGCGCAGCAGGTCCGCGAGACGCTGCTCGTGCGACAGGGCATCGTGGCGCAGGTGCTTGCAGCGCGCTCCGCCGACAAGGTGCGCGAGCTGCAGCAGGCCTGCCTCGTCGAGCGCAAGAAGACCTACGAGCACCTGGCCGAGCTCGACAAGCTCGTCAGCTCGGCCGAGGGTCAGCGCCTGGTCGACGACCTCAAGTCCGCGGCCGCCGAGCTGTCGAGCACCGTCGACCAGGGCATCGCCAAGGTGCTGGCCGGAGACCCCGCGGCCGGCCCCTACGCGCAGGGCACGCTGCTGCCCGCGCTGGCCACCGCGATGAGGGCGTCTCAGGCGATGGTCGAGCGCCAGGTCGCCGTCAAGGAGCAGGCCTCCGCCGACGCGATGGAACAGGAAAGGCAGGCGCAGACGCTGCTGCTCGGGCTCGCGGCGCTGGCCCTGCTCGTCTCGACCGTCCTGGGCTGGGCGATCACTCGGGCCGCGACGCGGCCGCTGAACCACGCGCTCGACGCCGCTTCTGCCGTGGCGGCGGGCGACCTGTCGTTCGCGATCGAGGCCGGCGGCCGCGACGAGGCCGGCCAGCTGCTCGAGCGCATGAAGCAGA
>JALORQ010000152.1 GCA_025458805.1 Rubrivivax sp. | reverse complement strand
GTTCGTCAGCCTGGGCGAGTGCATCACCGAGAAGGCGGGCCGCATCAACCTGGGT
Source organism: Rubrivivax sp. (assembly GCA_025458805.1). Taxonomy (GTDB): domain Bacteria; phylum Pseudomonadota; class Gammaproteobacteria; order Burkholderiales; family Burkholderiaceae_C; genus Rubrivivax. The sequence goes on along the minus strand of JALORQ010000152.1, from coordinate 8,651 downwards.
CTCGAGGGCGTGCTCGTCTTCTCGGCGATGGCCGGCTTCGGCGGGGCCTATCTCAGCGGGCTGTGGTGGGTCGGCGTGCTCGTCGCCGGGGCGAGCGGTGCACTGATCGCATCATGCTGCTGGGCACCGGGCTGGCCTTCTACCTGGGCAAGCCGCTGATCCAGCCGCAGGCGCCGCAGGTGCCTTCGCTGCCGCTCGGCGACTGGCTGGGCGCGACGCCCGGCAGCGCGCTGCACGCCGCGCTCGGCATCAACGCGCTGTTCCCGGTCGGTGTCGCGCTGGCGCTGCTGCTCGCCTGGGGGCTGGCGAACACCGGCTGGGGACTCCAGGTTCGTATGGTCGGCGACTCGGCCGACGCGGCGCGCGCGCTCGGCACCTCGGTGACCGCGGTGCGCGTCGCGGCGACGACGGCGGGCGGCTTCGTCGCCGGGCTGGGAGGCGCCTCGCTGTCGCTGTACTACCCCGGCAGCTGGAACGAGGGGCTGTCCAGCGGCCAGGGGCTGATCGCGGTGGCGCTCGTCATCTTCGCGCGCTGGCAGCCGGTGCGCTGCCTGTGGGCGGCGCTGCTGTTCGGCGGCGCCGGCGCGCTCGGCCCGGCGCTGCAGTCGGTCGGCGTCAGCGGCTACTACTACCTGTTCAACGCCGTGCCCTACGCGCTGACGCTGGCGATCCTGGTCTGGACCTGCTCGCCGCGACGCAGCCTGCAGGGCGCGCCGATGGAGCTGGGTGTCGCGCGATGACGACCCCCTTGCGAGGAGCGATTCGATGAACGGACTCGGAGGACTCAACAAGTCGCCGCACGGCGTCGTCGTCGGCCTGGTGCAGCTGCAGCTGCCGGTGGTCGAGACGCCCGCGCAGCTCAAGGCCCAGGCCGAGCGCATCGCGTGGATGGTCGGCAAGGCGCGGCGCAACCTGGGCACGATGGACCTGGTCGTGTTCCCCGAGTACTCGCTGCAGGGCCTGTCGATGAGCACCGCCGACGAGCTGATGGTCAGCCTCGACGGGCCCGAGGTCGCGCTATTCCGCAAGGCCTGCATCGAGCACCGCATCTGGGGCTGCTTCTCGATCATGGAGAAGAACCCGCACGGCAACCCGTACAACACGGGGATCATCCTCGACGACCGCGGCGAGCTGCGGCTGTACTACCGCAAGCTGCACCCCTGGGTGCCGGTCGAGGCCTGGGAGCCCGGCAACATGGGCATCCCGGTGTGCGAGGGGCCCAACGGCAGCAAGCTCGCGCTGATCATCTGCCACGACGGCATGTTCCCCGAGATGGCACGCGAGGCCGCGTACAAGGGCGCCGAGATCATCCTGCGCACGGCCGGCTACACGGCGCCGATCCGCCACGCCTGGAAGATCACCAACCAGGCCAACGCGTTCCAGAACCTGGCCCAGACCGCGAGCGTGTGCCTGTGCGGCAGCGACGGCAGCTTCGACAGCATGGGCGAAGGCATGTTCTGTCACTTCGACGGCACCGTCCTCGCCGAAGGCGGCAACCGCCCCGACGAGATCGTCACCGCCGAGCTGCGGCCCGACCTGGTGCGCGAGGCGCGCGCACACTGGGGTGTCGAGAACAACCCGTACCAGCTCTACCACCGTGGCTACGTGGCCGTGAAGGGCGGCGCGCAGGACTGCCCCTACACCTTCATGCACGACATGGTCGCCGGCCGCTACCGGCTGCCCTGGGACGCGAGCATCCAGGTGCGCGACGGCACGCCCTGCGGCTTCGAGGCGCCCGTGCGCGCCTACCGGGGCGCCGAGGCCAATCCGCTCGAGGCGGCGGCGCCGGCGGGACTGAAGAAGGTGGCCTGATGCGCACCGTCGCGGCCGACCCCTATCCCTGGCCGTTCGACGGCGACCTGCGGCCGGCGAACACCGCGCTCGTCGTGATCGACATGCAGACCGACTTCTGCGGCGTCGGGGGCTACGTCGACAAGATGGGCTACGACCTGTCGCTGACGCGGGCGCCGATCGAGCCGATCCGCGCGCTGCTCGCGGCCGCGCGTGCGCGCGGCCTGCACGTGGTGCACACGCGCGAGGGCCACCGCCCCGACCTGTCGGACCTGCCGGCCAACAAGCGCTGGCGTTCGCAGCGCATCGGTGCGGGCATCGGCGACCCCGGGCCCTGCGGCCGCATCCTGGTGCGCGGCGAGCCCGGCTGGCAGATCATCCCCGAGCTGATGCCGATGCCGGGCGAACCGGTGATCGACAAGCCCGGCAAGGGCAGCTTCTGCGCCACCGACCTCGAGCTGATGCTGCACACGCGCGGCATCCGCAACCTGATCCTCACCGGCATCACGACCGACGTCTGCGTGCACACGACGATGCGCGAGGCCAACGACCGCGGCTTCGAGTGCCTGATCGTCGAGGACGGCACCGGCGCCACGGACCTCGGGAACCACCGCGCCGCGCTGAAGATGGTGACGATGCAGGGCGGCGTGTTCGGCGCCGTCGCGTCGTCGGCCGCGATCCTCGACGCGCTGGGCGCCGCCTGAGACGGACGCCCCCGATGACCGCCCTCTCGCTCGAGACCGTCGACCTGACCAAGCGCTTCGGCGCCTTCACCGCGCTCGACCGCGTCTCGCTGCGCATGCGCCCGGGAACGGTGCACGCGCTGCTGGGCGAGAACGGCGCCGGCAAGAGCACGCTGGTCAAGTGCATCGTCGGCTACTACCGCCCGGACGACGGCGCGGTGATGGTCGACGGCCGCGAGCACGACATCCACGCGCCGACGGTGGCGCGCGCGCTCGGCATCGGCATGGTCTACCAGCACTTCACCGTCGTGCCGGGGATGACGGTGGCCGAGAACCTGCTCATCGCCAGGGGCGCGCTGCCGGCGGTGATCGACTGGAAGCGCGTGCGCGCCGAGCTGACGGACTTCATGGCCACGGCCCCGTTCCGCCTGGACCTCGACGCCACCCCGCAGCAGCTGTCGGCCGGCGAGAAGCAGAAGCTCGAGATCCTCAAGCAGCTGTACCTGAGGCCGCGGCTGCTGATCCTCGACGAGCCGACCTCCGTGCTGACGCCGCAGGAGGCCGACGAGGTGCTCGGCGCGCTGCGCGACCGCGCGCACGCGGGCGACTGCAGTGTCGTGATGATCACGCACAAGTTCCGCGAGGTCATGGCCTTCGCCGACGACGTCACCGTGCTGCGGCGCGGGCGGCTGGTCGCGAGCATGGCCGTCGCCGAGACGGACGCCACCGAGCTGGCCGCGCGCATGGTCGGCGACGATGCGGCGGCGCGCGAGGAGGCCGCCGACACGCACGCGCTGACGCGATCGCCGGCGCCGCCCGGCGCGGTACGGCTGGCGCTGCGCGGCCTGACCGTGCTCGGCGACCGCGGCGAGACGGCGGTCGACGCGGTCGACCTCGACGTGCGGGCCGGCGAGATCGTCGGCATCGCCGGCGTGAGCGGCAACGGGCAGCGCGAGCTGATGGAGGCGCTGGCCGGCCAGCGCGCGCGCGAGGCCGGTCGCGTCGAGGTGGGCGGGCGGCCGTTCCGCGCCACGCGCGCCGAGTACCGCGCGCTGAAGGTGCGCGGGCTGCCCGAGGAGCCGCTGCGCAACGGCTGCGTGGCGTCGATGAGCGTGGCGCACAACATCGGGCTGCGCAGCTTCGACGTGCCGCCGCACGCGCGCGCAGGCTGGCGCGTGCCCGGTTCGCTCGCGAAGCGCGCGCGCGATCTGATCGCCGCCTACCGCGTGAAGACGCAGGGCGAGGGCGCGCCGATCGGCTCGCTGTCGGGCGGCAACGTGCAGCGCGCGGTGCTGGCGCGCGAGCTGTCGGACGACGCCGAGGTGCTGCTCGTCAGCAACCCGGTCTTCGGCCTCGACTTCACCGCGGTGGCCGAGGTGCACGCGCGGCTCGTCGCGGCGCGCGACCGCGGCGCGGCGGTGCTGATGGTGAGCGAGGACCTCGACGAGCTGCTGCATGTCGCCGACCGCATCGTCGTGATGAGCGGCGGACGCCTCGTGCATGCCTGCCCGGCCGCCGGCGCCGACCGCCACGACATCGGGCGCTTCATGGGCGGGCACGGCGCGCACGAGCCGGCAGCGCCGGCGCCGCCCCCGGCCGCCGTCGCCGACACCGACCGCATCGCCGCATGACCCCGCCCGCCCCGCCCCGCCTCGCCGTCCGCGCCCGGCCGTTCGACTTCGCGCTCGATCCGGGCCGCGCCGCGCTCGTCGTCATCGACATGCAGCGCGACTTCGTCGAGCCAGGCGGCTTCGGTGCCGCGCTGGGCAACGACGTGGCGCTGCTGGCCTCGGCGATCGCGCCGACGCGTGCGCTGCTCGACGCGTGGCGCGCACGCGGCTGGCCGGTGGTGCACACGCGCGAGTCGCACGCCCCCGACCTGTCGGACTGCCCGCCGGCCAAGCGCGACCGCGGCTCGCCCGCGCTGCGCATCGGCGACCCCGGGCCGATGGGCCGGCTGCTGGTGCGCGGCGAACCCGGCTGCGAGATCGTTCCCGAGCTCGCGCCCGCGCCCGGCGAGGTCGTGATCGACAAGCCCGGCAAGGGCGCATTCTTCGCGACGCCGCTGCAGGCCGAGCTGCAGCGGCTGGGCGTGACGCAGCTCGTCTTCGCCGGCGTCACCACCGAGGTCTGCGTGCAGACGACGATGCGCGAGGCCAACGACCGCGGCTACGAGGCCCTGCTCGTCGAGGAGGCGACCGCGAGCTACCTCCCGGCCTTCAAGGCGGCGACGATCGAGATGATCGTCGCGCAGGGCGGCATCGTCGGCTGGGTGGCGCCGCTGGCGGCCGTGCTCGACGCCCTCGCGCACGCGCCGGCCGGCGCGCGCTGAGATGCCGCCGCGACCCCGCCGCTGCACGCCGGCGACCGCGATGCGGCGAATCCGCACGCGCCACGCCCGCCGCGCTGCGCGATGATCGGCGCCATGCTGGCGATCCCCGCGCCCGTCACCGCCGCGCCGCGCACGAATCTGGCCGAGCAGGTCTACGTGGCCCTCAAGGCCGAGCTGCACGACTTCCTCTGGGTGCCCGGCGACCGCTTCTCCGAGGCCGAGATCGGCGCGCGCCTGGGCGTCAGCCGCACCCCGGTGCGCGAGGCACTCTTCAGGCTGCGCAACGAGGGCTACCTGGAGGTCGAGGCCAAGACCGGATGGTTCGTGCGTCCGATCGACTTCGACACGCTCGACGAGCTGTACGACCTGCGCATCGTGCTCGAGCTGGCGAGCCTGGCGCGGCTGGCCCAGCGCGACCGCGAGCCGCCCGAGCTGGCCGCCCTCAAGGACGTCTGGCTGGTGCCGGCTGCCGAGCGCATCGTCGACGGCCATGCCGTCGGCGCCGCCGACGAGGAGTTCCATGCGTCGCTGGTGCGGGCCGCGGGCAATGCCGAGATCGCGCGCGTGCACCGCGACGTCACCGAGCGCATCCGCATCGTCCGCCGGCTCGACTTCACGCGCGCCGACCGCATCGAGGCCACCTACCAGGAGCACGCCAAGATCCTGCGCGCGGTGATGCAGCGCAAGACCGAGCAGGCGCAGATGCTGCTGCGCAGCCACATCGAACAGAGCAAGGCCGAGGTGCGCCGCATCACGCTGCACGCGCTGCACGAAGCGCGGGTGAGGCGGCACGGGGGGCGCTGAGGGCCCCCGCGGCTGGCGCGACCGGCAAGAATCGAACTTGCGACGCGGCCTTCGGAGGGCCGCATGATATCCACTTCACCACGGTCGCTGGCGAGCCGCCGATTCTAGCTCGCGGGCGGTGCGCGGCCCTGCGCCGGGGGGTGCACGGCGTCAGGCTCGTGCAGGGGCGAAACCTATAATCGCGGGGTTTTGCCCGCCCCGGCGGGCTGCCCCCGCGCACGAGGTATCGATGAGTGACGCCCACGAGTCCGGCGCCCACGAGGGTCCGATCAAGACGCCCAAGCAGCTGGTCTGGACGGTCGTCGCGTCGTTCGTCGTCCCGATCGTGATCATCATCATGCTCGTCAACTACGTCGCGTTCGGCGACAAGCCGGCCGCCGGCACCGACGCGCTCGGGCCGCAGGCGGTGGCCGAGCGCCTCCAGCGCGTCGGACGCGTCGAGTTCCGCGACGCGTCGGCGCCGGTCGCGATCCGCACCGGCGAGCAGGTCTACAAGGCGGCCTGCACGGCCTGCCACTCGATCGGTGCCGCGGGCGCGCCGAAGACCGGCGACACCGCGGCATGGGCGTCGCGCATCGGCACCGGCTACGACGCACTGCTGGCGTCGGCGCTGAACGGCAAGGGCGCGATGCCCAAGCAGGGGGGCGGCGAGTACTCGGACTACGAGATCGGGCGCGCCGTCGTCCACCTGGTCAACCAGAGCGGCGGCAAGTTCGACGAACCCAAGCCCCCCGCGGCAGCCGCATCGGCCGCCGACGGCGCGGCCAGCGCGCCCAACTGAAGCGTCTCGGCGACGCTGCTTCAGCCCCCGGCGGAGGGCCGCGGCGCGAGCCGGTAGCCGAAGCGCTGCGGCATCTCGGCGAAGCCCAGCTCGCGCGGCAACCAGTGGCCGGCCTCGACCGCATCGGCGGCCAGGCCCATGTCCAGCGTGTGCACGATCCCGAAGCCGAGGTCGGTCTCGAGGTAGAGCCGGCCCGCCTCGTCGAGCCACGCGCCTAGCGCCCGCGCCGGCAGGCCGGTGTGCGACGTGACCGCGGGGGCCTCGCCGCCCGTCGGGGCGTCGAGGCGCCAGACCCAGGGCGCCGCCTCGAGGTCGACGTAGACGCGCTGCGGCCCGTTCTGGAAGTACCAGCCGCCGTCGCCATCGGCCATGTAGTTGCGGGCGATGAAGGCCAGCAGCTTGTCGTGCGTGATGCGGCTGCCGCGCGCCTGCGGGAACGGCCCCGCGGCCTGCGTGCGGTCGTCGCGCATGTACCAGTCGCCGCGCGCGTCGAGCGCGAGCCAGCCGTGGCAGTGAGGCACGTTCGGCCACTTGCGCAGTGCGGCGGCGACGATCTCGTCCATCGCGCGATGGTGCCGCAAAGCCGGCCCGGCCGGATGTGCGGGGGGCGCGGTCAGCGCGCCGTGTCGAGCCAGCCGGCGACCGCGTCGGCCAGCGGCGCCAGCCGGCCCGGAAAGCCGCCCTGCGCGAAGCCGACATGCCCGCCGTGCGGCGGCTGCCACAGCGTGACGTGGCCCGACACCTCGTGCGCGCCCGGCAGCGACGCGCCAGGGACGAACGGGTCGTTGCGCGCGTTGAGCAGCAGCGCCGGAATGCGCAGCCGGCGCAGGTGCGGCCGCGCCGACGCGCGCGCCCAGTAGTCGGCGACGCCGGCGAAGCCGTGCAGCGGCGCGGTGAACGCGTCGTCGAAGTCGTGGATCGTCGTCGCGCGCGCGACGCGATCGCGGTCGAACAGCCCGGGGTGCTGCTGCCACTTGGCCAGCGCCTTGGGCTTCATCGACGCGAGGAACATGCGCGTGTAGACGAGCCGGTTGAAGCCGCGCCCGATGGCGTGGCCGGCGGCCGCCAGGTCCAACGGCGAGGACACCGCGGCGACGGCACGCGCGGTCGCCGCGGCGCTGTCGCCGGCCTCCTCGGCCCAGCGCAGCAGCGCGTTGCCGCCCATCGAGATGCCCACCGCGCGCAACGGCGCGCCGGCGCGCTCGCGCAGCCGGCGCAGCCGGCCGAGCATCCAGCCGATCTCCTCGAAGTCGCCCGAGTGGTAGGCGCGCGGCGCGCGGTTGAGCTCGCCGGAGCAGCCGCGGAAGTGCGGCACCGCGTAGTGCCAGCCGCGGCGCGCCGCCTCGTGCGCGAACGCGCGCGCGTAGTGGCTCGCCGAGTTGCCCTCCAGGCCGTGGAAGAGCACGAGCCACGGCGCGTCGCGCGGCGCCGACCCGGCGGCCGCCGGCTGCACGTCGACGTCGACGAAGTCGCCGTCGGGCGTGGTCCAGCGCTCGCGCAGGTAGACCGGCACGGCCGGCGACGACCGCGCCATGCGCGCCGACCAGATGGTCTGCAGGTTGCCGCCGGGCAGCCAGCGCGGCGCGCGGTACGCGTGCATCGACGGGCGGGCCGCGTCAGTGCAGGACCGACGGCGCCTCGCCGAGGGTCGGCACCTCGTGCGGGCTGCCCGGGCTGGCATGGTGCGCCACCATGCGCCAGCCGCGCGCGGTCTTGACGTAGACGTTGGTCGCCAGCACCCAGCCGGTCTGCTCGCCCTCGTCGGTGCGCACGCGGATGCATTCGACGAGGTGGTGCACCGCGCTGCCGACCGCGCTGAGCCGGTGCACCTGCCCGGGCTCCACCGGCACGGCACCGGCGGCGAAGATGGCCTCGAAGCTGGCCCGCACCGCGGCCGCGCCGATCACGCGCGCACCCGCCGGGTGGACGCAGACGATCTCGTCGTCGTCGGCCCAGACCGCCATCATGCGCTCGAGGTCGCCCAGCCGCATCGCCTCGTAGAACTGCGCCTCGGCCTCGTCCGCCGAGGCGAATCCGCCGTGCAGCGCGGCGGCGGGCGGCTTGCGACCGGCCATCGCGGGTGCGTCTAGCGGAAGACCACGCACTTGTGGCCGTTGGCCAGCACGCGGTGCTCGACGTGCCAGCGCACCGCGCGCGCGAGCACGCGGCACTCGACGTCGCGGCCGACGGCGGCGAAGTCGTCGGACGAGAGCGAGTGGTCCACGCGCTCGACGTCCTGCTCGATGATCGGGCCCTCGTC
>JALORQ010000151.1 GCA_025458805.1 Rubrivivax sp. | reverse complement strand
GCCAGGCGCCGGCCGGAGCCACAGGGCGCCCCCTGCGGCGTAGGCTCATGTCGCCGAAGGCGACGTGAAGGCGCCGCCAGGCGCCGGCCGGAGCCACAGCGCCCCCCTCCGGCGTAGGTTCGCGTCGCCACGCGACGTCCAGGCGGCCCAGCCGGTGCGCGCTCAGTAGCCGCGTGCGCGGTCGACGAGGTGCTCGATGGGTCGGCCCGCATGCCATGCGCGCAGGTTGGCGGCGGCCACCGACGCCGCGCTGCGCGGATCGGTCAGCGCCGCCGCGTGAGGCAGCACCGTGATGCGCGGATGCGTCCAGAACGGATGGCCGGCCGGCAACGGCTCGGTCTCGAAGACGTCGAGCACCGCATGGCCCAGCGTGCCGCGGTCGAGCGCGTCGAGCAGGTCCGCCTCGACGAGATGGGCGCCGCGTCCCAGGTTGACCAGACCCGCCCCTGGCGGCAGCGCGGCGAGACGGCGTGCACCCAGGAGCCCGCGCGTGGCCGGCGTGAGCGGCAGCAGGTTGACCAGCACGTCGGCGCGAGGCAGCAGGCGCGCCAGCCCGTCGTCCCCAGCAAGTCCCTCGGCGCCGGCCGGCGGCGGCCGGGCGCCGCTGCGGCTCCACACGCCGACACGATAGCCCTGCGCGACCAGCCTGGACGCCGCCGCCTGCCCCATCGCGCCGCCGCCGAGCACGACGACGCCGATTTCGTCCGCCCGCCGCTGCGCGTGCACGTGCCACCGGCGCTCGCGTTGCCGGCGCTGGTAGGCGAAGAAGCCACGGTGCAGCGACAGCGCGGCCCACAGCGTCGTCTCCGCCATCGCGGCACTCATCGCCGGGTCGACCATGCGCGCGACCGGTACGTCGGGCGGCAGCGTCGGGTCGGCGAGTAGGCGGTCGACGCCCGCCCACAGCGACTGGACGAAGCCGAGCCCGGGCAGGCCCGCCAGCGCCCCTGGCCGCGGGTTGGCGACAACCGCGGCGCACGCCGCGGCCGGGGCGGCGCGGGCGGCGTCGGCGTCGAGCCAGTCGGCCTCGGGCAGTGCCGCCGCGAGGTGGTGCCGCCACGTCGCCGCCTCGGCGGGGTCGAGGTCGGCGCAGAACAGGAGCTTGATCCCGGCCATGGCGGGCGAGGGTAACGCAGGCAGAATCGCCGCATGTCGCGCACGCTGCCGCCGGGCCTGCGTCGTGCCTTCGGCGCGCGCGCGCGCTGCTGCGCCCTGGCGGTCGCGATCACGGGCACCGCGGCGGCGCAGGCAGCCGCCGGGCCGTCCACTGCGTCTGCGGTCGTGACGCTGCACTACCAGGACCGGCCGCCCTACTCGGCCCCGGGTGCCGGTGGCGTGCCGCGCGGCCTCGTCGCCGACGCGGCGCGCTCTGCGGTGGAGGCCGCCGGGCTCGCGGTGGCCTGGAGCCTGACGCCCAGCCAGCGCCAGCTTGCCCTGATCCAGCAAGGGCAGGGGCTGCACTGCGGGATCGGCTGGTATCGCAATGCCGAGCGCGAAGCACTGGGCAAGTACTCCCGTCCGCTGTACCGCGACCAGCCGCTCGGCGCCCTGGCGCGCAACGACGCCGGGCTCGTCGAAGGCATGCCGGTGGGCGACGCGCTGAGCGGGCACGCGGCGTCGCTGCTGCTGAAGGAGGGCTACTCGTACGGCCCGGTGCTCGATGCCGCGATCGCCGCGCTGCCTGCGGCGCCCAGGCGCACGGCTGCCGAGATGACGCAGATCGCGCGCATGCTCGCGGCCGGGCGCGCCGGCTGGACGATCGTCGCGCCCGAGGAGGCTCAAGAGCTGCTGGCCCGGGCCGATACCCCGGTGAGTGCCCTGCGCAATATCCGGCTGAGCCAGGTGCCTTCCGGTCCGACCCGTCACCTCTACTGCAATCGCGCCGTGCCCGACGACTGGCTCTCCCGCTTCGACAGCGCGCTCGCGCCGCTGCGCTGACGGCCGACGCCCCATGCGCGTTCCCGCGCTCTCCATCCGGGCGACCGTGCTGCTGGCGATCGTCGTCGGCATGCTGATCCCCGCCCTCGTCGTGATCGCGATCGACCGTCACGGCGCGCGCAAGGCGCACGAGCCGGTGGTCGCGGCCAACCGCTCGGCGGTCCAGGTGCTGGCCGCCGCGGTGGTCACCGAGCCGGCGTGGACGCTCAGCGAGCCCGGGCTGCGCGCCGCCGTCGACCGCATCCTGCGCGAGCCGTCGGTGTGCGCCGTCGAGCTTCTCGGGCTGCAGCCGGACTCGACCGAGAACTCCGCCACCGTCCCAGGCGCGCTGGCCGGCCGCAAGTGCGCACCCGACCACCCGGTGACGGTGGCCGAGACGCCGGTGCTGCACGAGGGCCAGTCGATCGCGCGCCTGCGCATCGAGTTCGACGACACCGAGATCGAGCGCGTGCTCGGCGAGCGGCTGCTCACCACCGCGCTGCTCGTCGCCGCGCAGGTCGTGTTCGGGGTGCTGGTGCTCGCCGGCGTGCTGTCGGTGCGGCTGCTGCGGCCGATCGACCGCCTCAAGCAGCAGGCGGGGACGCTGTCGTCGCGCGACGCGGTCGTCGACGAGCGCTGGACGCGGCGCGACGAGCTGGGCCAGCTCGGCCAGCACCTCAACGAGGCGAGACGGCGCCTGCGCGAACTGATCGGCGAGCTGGAGGCGAAGAACGAGCAGCTGCACCGGCTGGCGATGTACGACCACCTCACGCACCTGCCCAACCGCGCGCTGCTGGCCGAGCTCTTCGGGCACGAGGCCGCGGCGGCGCGCCGCGCCGGCCGCCAGCTCGCGCTGATGTTCATCGACCTCGACCGCTTCAAGAACGTCAACGACACGCATGGCCACGCCGCCGGCGACGAGCTGCTGCTCGAGACATCGCGCCGGTTGAAGGTGGCGCTGCGCGAGTCCGACATCGTCTGCCGGCTCGGCGGCGACGAGTTCGTCGTGCTGCTGCCGCACGTCGAGGGCTGGGACCAGGTCGCCGCGACCGCGCAGCGGCTGCTCGAGGTCGTCGGCCGGCCGGTCGCGCTGCGCGGTGCAGGCGCGTCCGGCCAGGTCTCGGCGAGCATCGGCATCGCGATGTACCCGCATGACGGCGAGGACTTCGACGCGCTCGCCCGCGCTGCCGACCTGGCGATGTACCGCAGCAAGGACCTCGGACGCGCGCGGTTCAGCTTCTACCAGCCCGAGCTCGACGCCGCGCTGCGCGACCGCCTCGAACTCGAGCGGCAGCTCGCGGCCGCCATCGAGCGCGGCGAGCTGGTGCTGCACTACCAGCCGGTGGTCGAGGCGTCGGCCGGCACGGTGGTCGGCGCCGAGGCGCTCGTCCGCTGGCAGCACCCCGAGCGCGGCCTGCTCGCGCCGGCCGCGTTCGTGCCGATCGCCGAGGAGACCGGCCTCATCCGGGAGCTCGGGCTGTGGGTGATGCACGAGGCCTGCGCGCAGCTCGCCGCGTGGCGTGGGCGCGGACTCGAGATCGGGCATGTCGCCGTCAACGTCTCGGCGGCGCAGCTGCACGACGCGCTGTTCGCCGAGGCCGTGCGCAGCGCGATGCGCGATCACGGGCTGGCGCCCGGCCAGCTCGAGATCGAGCTGACCGAGAGCGTGCTGCTCGGCGACGAGGACGTCGTGATGCGGCAGCTCGCGCGTCTGCGCGAGGCCGGCGCGACGATCGCGATCGACGACTTCGGCACCGCGTATTCCGCGCTGCGCTACCTCAAGCGGGTGCGACCGGACACCGTGAAGATCGACCGCGACTTCGTCGACGGCCTGCCCGACGACGCGGACGACCGCAACATCGTCGGTGCGGTTCGCGGCATGGCCGATGCGTTCGGCATCGCGGTCGTCGCAGAGGGCGTCGAGACGGCGGCGCAGCGCGACTGGCTGTGCGCCGCCGGGTGCACGCGGCAGCAGGGCTGGCTGCACGGCAAGCCGATGCCCGCTGCCGCCTTCGCGGCGTGCCTGGCCCGCGATCCGGCCCCGGCGATCTGAGGGCGCCCCCGGCGTCGCGTCCGGCGGGGCTCAGGCGCCGAGCTTGCGCCGCAGCATCTCGCCCGCCTGCGCCGGGTTGGCCTGGCCCCGGCTCGCCTTCATCACCTGCCCGACCAGTGCGTTGAAGGCCTTGTCCTTGCCGGCCCGGTACTCGGCGACCGACTTCTCGTTCCTGGCGATCACCTCGTCGACGATCGACTCGAGTGCCCCGGCGTCGTTCATCTGGCGCAGCCCGCGGGACTCGATGATCGCGTCGACGTCGGTCGCATCGCCGGTCCACAGCGCGTCGAACACCTGCCGCGCGCCGGCTCCGGACACCGTGCCGTCGACCACGCGCCGGATCAGCGCCGCCAGCGTGGCCGGCGCGACGGGCGCCGCCTCGATGCCGGAGCCCTCGGCGTTGAGCCGCTTGCTCACCTCGCCCATCAGCCAGTTGGCCGCCAGCTTCGGCTGCCCGCAGCCGTCGCGCACCGCTTCGTAGTAGCGCGCGAAGGCGAGGCTCTGCGTCATCATCGCCGCGTCGTAGGCGGGCAACCCGTCGTCGCGCTGGAAGCGCTCGGCCATGCGGCCGGGCAGCTCCGGCATCGCGGCGCGCACGCGCTCGACCCAGTCGGTCGCGATGACCAGCGGCGGCAGGTCCGGGTCGGGGAAGTAGCGGTAGTCGTGCGCGTCCTCCTTGGTGCGCATCGCCCGCGTCTCGCCGCTCGCCGCGTCGAAGAGCACGGTGGCCTGCTCGATCGCGAGGCCGTCCTCGAGGCGGTCGATCTGCCAGCGCACCTCGAAGTCGATCGCCTGCTGCAGGAACCGGAAGCTGTTGAGGTTCTTGATCTCGCGCCGCGTGCCCAGCGGCCCGCCGGGGCGCCGCACCGAGACGTTGGCGTCGCAGCGGAAGCTGCCCTCCTGCATGTTGCCGTCGCAGATGCCGAGCCAGACGACGAGCGCGTGCAGCGCCTTCGCATACTCGACCGCCTCGGCGCTCGAGCGCATGTCGGGTTCGGAGACGATCTCCAGCAGCGGCGTGCCGGCCCGATTGAGGTCGATGCCGGACATCGCCGGGCCCAGACCCCCCGATGGGCCGACCCCGTCGTGCAGGCTCTTGCCGGCGTCCTCCTCGAGGTGCGCCCGCACCAACCGCACGCGGCGCGGCTCGCCGGCGAGCAGGAAGCCGATCTGCCCGCCCTGCACGACCGGGATCTCGTACTGGCTGATCTGGTAGCCCTTGGGCAGGTCGGGATAGAAGTAGTTCTTGCGCGCGAAGACCGACATCGGCGCCACCGTCGCGCCGACCGCGAGGCCGAAGCGGATCGCGCGCTCGACCGCGCCGCGGTTGAGCACCGGCAGCGTACCCGGCAGCGCGAGGTCGACGGCGCAGGCCTGCGTGTTCGGCGCGGCGCCGAACGCGGTCGGCGCGCCGCTGAAGATCTTGCTCGCGGTCGACAGCTGCGCATGCGTCTCGAGGCCGATCACGACCTCCCAGCCGCGCACCAGAATCGGCGCGCTCAAGTCGCACCCCCGGGGACGCGGCGGTGCCAGTCGGTCGCCTGCTGCAGCGCGTGCGCGGCGTGCAGCAGCGTGCCCTCGTCGAAGTGGCGCCCGACGAGCTGCAGCCCGACCGGCATGCCGTGTGCGCCGAAGCCGGCCGGCACGCTCATCCCCGGCAGCCCGGCCAGGCTCGCCGGCAGCGTGAAGACGTCGGCGAGGTAGGCCTGCAGCGGGTCGCCGCCCTGCTCGCCGATCGACCAGGCCACGGTCGGCGCGACCGGGCCGGCGATCACGTCGCAGGACTCGAAGCACTGGCGGAAGTCGTCGGCGATCATGCGGCGCAGCTTCTGTGCCTGCAGGTAGTACGCGTCGTAGTAGCCGTGGCTGAGCACGTAGGTGCCGATCATGATGCGGCGCTTGACCTCGGCGCCGAAGCCTTCGGCGCGCGTGCGCTTGTACATGTCGAGCAGGTCGGCGTGCTGCGCGGCGCGGTGGCCGAACTTGACGCCATCGAAGCGCGACAGGTTCGAACTGGCCTCGGCCGGCGCGATGATGTAGTAGACGGGGATCGACAGTTCGGTGCGCGGCAGGCTCACGTCGACCAGCGTCGCGCCGAGCGCCTCGAGCTCGGCCAGCGCGGCGCGCACTGCGGATGCGACGTCGGCGGACAGCGCCGCCGGGAAGAATTCGCGCGGCAGGCCGATGCGCAGCCCCTGCAGCGGCCGTGCCGCCGTCGCGCCTTCGCGCGGATGCTGCATGAGCGCGTGGAAGTCCTGCGGCGGCCGCTCGGCGCTCGTCGAGTCGCGCGCGTCGAAGCCGCTCATCGCCGACAGCAGCAGCGCGCAGTCCTCGGCGGAGCGCGCCATCGGTCCGGCCTGGTCGAGGCTGGACGCGAAGGCGATCAAGCCGTAGCGCGAGCACACCCCGTAGGTCGGCTTGATGCCGGTGATGCCGCAGAACGCGGCCGGCTGGCGGATCGAGCCGCCGGTGTCGGTGCCGGTGGCCCCGGGCACGAGGCGCGCGGCGACCGCGGCGGCGGAGCCGCCCGACGAGCCGCCGGGCACGCGCGAGGTGTCCCAGGGGTTGCGCGCCGGTCCGAAGGCCGAGTTCTCGTTGGCCGAGCCCATCGCGAACTCGTCGCAGTTGAGCTTGCCCAGCGTCACCATGCCGGCGCCCGGGGGACCGCCGGGTTCGCCGGGCCCGAGACGCGCGACGACGGTGGCGTCGAAGGGGCTGCGGTAGCCGGCCAGCATCCTCGAGCCGGCGGTCGACGCGAGGCCGGTGCGCGCGAAGTCGGTGACGAAGATGTCCTTGTGCGCCACCGGCACGCCGGTCAGCGGGCCGCCATCGCCGCGCGCCAGGCGCTCGTCCGCCGCGCGCGCCTCGGCGAGCGTGCGCTCGGCATCGACGGCGAGGAACGCGCCGAGCGGCGCATGCGCCGCGACGCGGGCGAGGAAGTGGCCGGCCGCCTCGAAGGCGCCGATGCGCCGCTCCCGCAATGCGCGCGAGAGCTCGGCCACGCCCCAGTCGTGCAGCGGCGGCGCGCTCACTCGATCACCCGCGGCACGAGATAGAGGCCGCCCTCCACCGCCGGCGCGCTGGCCTGGTTGGCGTCGCGGCGGTCGGGCTCGGTGACGACGTCGTCGCGCAGCCGAAGGCGCACCGCCTCCACGGCCGCCAGCGGCGTGTACAGCGGCTCGATCGCGGCGGTGTCCACGGCGCCCATCTGCTCGACGATCGCGAAGAAGCTGTTGAGCTGCTCGAGCATCGCCGCTTCCTCGGCGGGCGTCAGCGCCAGCCGCGCGAGGTGCGCGATGCGGCTCACGTCGAGGGGGGTCAGGGCCATGGCGGGTCGGGTGCGGACCGGCGGGCAGGGCCGCCGGCATCGCGCGGGGCGCGATGCCCGGGACCCGCTCGCAGGGGGAGCGAGGAGAACGATGGTTTATTATCCCAGGCGATCCGCCACACCTTGCGCCGCGCCGCACCGCCGCCCGCAGCGGCCGCCGCGGCGCCCGGGCACGGGCCGCCCCGGACGGCCCGCCGCGCACCGAACCGGCGCCACGACGACACCCGATCCATGCGCGCCGCCGCCCTGCCTGCCGCCCCCCGGGCCGGGTCGCGCGTGCGCTCCTGAACCGA
>JALORQ010000150.1 GCA_025458805.1 Rubrivivax sp. | reverse complement strand
CGAGGAGAACCTGCGCCGCATGATGGGCCAGGCCGGCGGCAGCGGCACGCCGTCGAGCACCGGCAGCGCGGCGCGCGACGCCGGGCCGTCGGCCAGCTACCTCGGGCGGCTGGTGGCGGCGATCAAGCCGAACATCGTGTTCACCGACACGCTGCCCGGCAATCCGGCGGCCGAGGTCGAGGTGCGCGCCGGGCCCACCGGCACCGTGATCTCGCGCCGGCTGGTGCGCAGCAGCGGCCACCCCGAGTGGGACGAGGCGGTGCTGCGCGCGATCGACCGCACCGCGACGCTGCCGCGCGACACCGACGGCCGCGTGCCTTCGCCGCTGGTCATCACCTTCAGGCCGAACGAGTAGCGCCGGGCGACCGCGCCGGCGCCGCCGGCGTCAGCGATCGAGGCGCAGCGCCGCCACGGCACCGCTCGAGCGGCCGCCGGTGTTGTCGGCATCGGCGCCGACCACGATCGCCTGCAGCGGGGGCACCTCGGCGCTTTCGTCGCCGAACGCGCGGCGGAAGTCGGCGGCAATGTCGCGCGACTCGTCGAACCAGTTGCCGGTCGCCGTGCCGCTGCCGCGCAGCACGATCCAGCGCAGGCGCGCGCTGTAGACGTTGGGCAGCAGCGTGCCGGTCGCTTCCCTCGGGTCCCAGACGTAGCAGACCGTGGCGGCCGGCAGGTCCTCTCCGCTCACCGAGCGCGCCAGGCGCAGGATCTGCCGCTCGACGAAGGGCACGCGGTCGATCGGCATCGCGAAGCTCGCGCAGACCTTGAGCGCGGCATCGTCGCCCGGCTTGCGCCGCAGGTCGGCCGCGGCGTTGGCCTGCTCGAGGCGCCAGCGCCAGCGCAGCGTGCCGGCGGCGGGCGTGCCGGTCGGCAGGTCGTGGACCAGGTTGCCGTACGAGCCCTCGGCGACGATCCGCACCGCCGGCACGCCGTCGATGGTCGCGCGCTCGAAGCGCGTCGACGGCGCCTTGCCGTCCGGCAGCGCGACGATGCGCCACGGCGCCGCGAGCGCGCCGGCCGCATCGGGCAGCGGCGTGAGGTTCGCGCCGACCGCCGCGGGCACGCCGGCGGCCGCGGTGACGACGAGCGCGGCCGCGGCGCGGCGCCCGCGGGCGGGGCCGCGGCGCGGCGGCGAACGAGAGAGCGGATCCATCCCCGGACATCGTAGCGCCGTCGTCCTCCCGGGGTGCGGGCGTGCTCAGCCGCGCTCCGCGCGGCCCGGGTCGGTCCGCCGCTCGCCGATCCAGCGGCGCACGGCGGCCAACGCGGTGTCCAGCCCGGCCGTGGCGGCGTCCGACAGCGGGGCCCCGAGCTCGAACGACGCGCCCTCGATCGCCAGCAGCCAGGCCGGCGGCGCCGGCGCGCCGTGCACGCGCTCGAACACCCGCAGCACCGCCTGCGGCCGCAGCGCATGCGAAGACAAAGGCGCCGCCTCGTCGGCAACGATGCGCTGCGGCGTGCCGCCGGCCGCGGCGGGGCACGGCCACGCGGCATCGACGAACAGCACCGCGCGGCGTCCGGCCAGGTCCAGCGCGTGCTCGACCTGCAGCTGGAAGTCGGTCAACAGCTCGATGCCGCCGTCGCGCCCGACGCCCTCGGCCAGCAGGCGCTCGACGAGCACCGGACCGAGCGCGTCGTCGCCGCGCGAGGGGTTGCCGACCGCGAGGATCAGCAGTGGCGCGACGGGCATGCCGGCGCTCGCGGCGCCCCGCCGCGGCTCAGCCCGGGGCCAGCCGCTCGACGCGGCCGTCGCCGTGGCGCATCAACGTGCCGCGGTGGCCATCTGGCGCCACCACCTGCAGTTCGAGCGGCATCCGCCCGAGCGCATGCGTCGCGCAGCTCAGGCACGGGTCGAAGGCGCGGATCGCCACCTCGACGTGATTGAGCAGGCCTTCGGTCGGCTCGCGGCCGTCGAAGTACTCGGCCGCCACCGCACGCACCGCCTCGTTCATCGCCTCGTTGTTGTGCGTCGTGCTGACGATGAGGTTGCACCAGGTGACGAGGTCGTCGTCGCCGATCGCGTAGTGGTGGATCAGCGTGCCGCGCGGCGCCTCGATGACGCCGACGCCCGTGCGCTGCGGCGGCCGCTCGCCGGCCAGCGGCGCGACGAGCGGGCCGCCGGCGCCGATCACCGCCTCGTCGTCGAGCAGCACGGCGATGACCTCCATCGCGTGCAGCATCTCGATCATGCGCGCCGTGTGGAAGGCCAGCGATCCGTGCACCGGGCCGCCCGCGACGAAGCGCTGGCGCGCCGCCTCGGCGCGCGGCGTCGGGATGCGGTCGCAGTTCTGCACGCGCGCGAGCGGGCCGACCTTGTACCAGCCGTCGGCCGGGCCGAGCGCCTTCAGGTACGGAAACTTCATGTAGCTCCAGGGCCGCGTCTCCTCCTCGATCAGGTCGAGGTAGCGCTGCACGTCGTGCTGGTCGACCTGCATGCGGCCGTCGGCGTCGCGCACGCGCAGCGCGCCGTCGTACAGGTCCATCGCGCCATCGGGCGCCACCAGCGACATCCAGCCCGAGCGCACCGGCGCGAAGCCGTCGTACAGCGCCGGATCCTGCGCATGCAGCGCGTGGCACAGCTCGACCGCGGCCTCGCACCAGGCGAGCATCTGCGGCACCTCGGCCGCCAGCGCGTCGCGCTCGTCGCGCGTCAGGTGGCGGTTGACGCCGCCCGGCACCGAGCCGGTGCCGTGCACGCGCTTGCCGGCGGTCATGCGGATCACCTCCTGCCCGTACTTGCGCAACAGCACGCCCTGGCGCGCGATCTCGGGGTGCGCCGCGGCGACGCCGACGATGTGGCGCCGCCCGACCTCGCTCGCGAAGCCGAACAGCAGGTCGGGCGACGAGAGGTGGAAGAAGTGCAGCGCGTGCGACTGCATCACCTGGCCGTAGTGCATCAGCCGGCGCAGCACCTCGGCCGCGCGCGGCACCGACGCCTGGCCGTCGCGCCCGAAGCCGAGCGCGACGTCGATCGCCTTGCTCGCGGCCAGGTGGTGCGACACCGGGCAGATGCCGCACAGCCGCTGCACCATCACCGGCACCTCCCAGTAGGGACGGCCGACGATGAAGCTCTCGAAGCCGCGGAACTCGACGATGTGCAGCCGCGCCTGCCGCACGCGGTTGTGCTCGTCGAGCAGCAGCGTGACCTTGCCGTGGCCCTCGACGCGCGAGACCGGGTCGATGGCGACGCGGCGCAGGCCGGCCGCGTCGCGGGCGGTTTCGAGGGCGGCGCTAGTCATAGTGGATGAGTCCGTGTCCCAGGTGCGGCGTGCGGCCTTCGAGCAGCGCGGTCACGAAGGTCCAGATCGCGTCGGCCGAGGGCGGGCAGCCGGGCAGGAAGTGATCGATGTGCACGACCTCGTGGATCGGGTGCACGCGCGCCAGCGGCAGCGGCAGCTCGGGGTCATCGGGCACCGCGCCGCCCGCGGCCAGCCCGGGCCGCGCGTGGTAGACCTCGGCCAGGATGTGGCCGATGTCGAGCGCATTGCGCTGCGCGGGCAGCCCGCCGTTGATCGCGCACGCGCCGACCGCCACCAGCGTCTTGCAGGCGGCCCGGAACTCGCGCAGCACGTGCACGTTCTCGGCGTTGCACAGGCCGCCCTCGACGAGGCCGATGTCGCAGGGGCCGCAGTGCTTGATGTCGGTGAGCGGGCTGCGGTCGAACTCGACGATCTCGGCCAGCGTGAACAGCCGCTCGTCGATGTCGAGCAGCGACATGTGGCAGCCGAAGCAGCCGGCCAGCGAGACGGTCGCGATGCGGGGCCGGCGCAGCGGCGCGGCGACGGGATCAGCTGCGGTCATCGTCGCCTCCGTGCAGCACGGCGGTCGGCGTCGCCGAGACCGGCGCGGCGTCGAAGCGCCGCTCGCCGATCGGCACCGCGAAGCCGCGGCGCTTGGGCAGGATCGCGCCGACCGGGCACACGCGCGCCGCGAAGTCGGTGTCGGCGAAGCTGCTGTCGCCCAGCCGCCCGCTCGGCGAGTCGACGACCAGGTGCACCCCGATGCCGTGGCCGCCGATCGCGAACACGTCCTTGCCGTCCTTCTCGTGGCTGGCGCGCACGCACAGCTTGCACAGGATGCAGCGGTTGAGGTCGAGCCACATCGTCGGGTGGCTGGCGTCGACCGGGCGGTGCGGATAGAACTCCTCCCACTGCGGGCCGTGCATGCCCATCTCGTAGGCCTCGGCCTGCAGCAGGCAGTCGCCGCTCTTCTCGCAGCTTGGGCAGAAGTGGTTGCCTTCGACGAAGAGCATCTGCAGCAGCAGGCGCCGCCGCCCGTCGAGCTCGGGCGTGCGGTTGCCCACCACCTGGCCGTCGGCGGCGCGCGTCGTGCAGGCCGCGCCCTGGCGGCCGTCGACCTCGACCGTGCACAGCCGGCAGGCGCCGCTCGGGCCGAGTTCGGGATGCCAGCACAGGTGCGGCACGTGATGGCCGGCACGCGTCGCGGCCTCCATGATCGTCTGGCCGGGCTCGAAGGGCACGGTCTGGCCGTCGAGCGTGAAGGTCGCGGGCTGCTGCGGGGTCGTCATGGCGGTGCGTTCATCCGCTGCGCTCGAGGTGCGCCAGCGCGTCGTCGCGTCCGGTGGCGCGCCGCGCCGGCGCCAGCTCGGCGTCGAGGTCGAAGGCCGGGGTGAAGCGCGGGGCCTGCAGCCGGCGCTCGTAGGCCGGGCGGAAGCGCAGCAGCGTGTCGCGCAGCGGGTTGGTCGCGGTCGCGCCCAGGCCGCAGTGCGTCGTGCCGTGCAGCAGCGATTCGAGCTCGCGCAGCTCGCGCTCGTCGAACAGCGACCCATGGCCGGCGGCGAGCTTGTCCATGCGCCGCACCACCAGCTCGGTGCCGACCCGGCAAGGCGTGCAGAAACCGCAGCTCTCGTGCGCGAAGAAGTGCGCGAAGCCGCGTGCGACCTCGAACATGTCGCGCCGCTCGTCGAAGACCATGAAGGCGCCGGCCGTCGGCACGTCCTCGAAGCCGATGCGGCGCCCGAACTCGTGCGCCGCGAGGCACAGCCCCGACGGCCCGCCGACCTGCACGGCCTGCGGCCGCCGACCGTCGTAGGCCCCGGCCGCGTGCAGGATCTGGTCGACGGTCACACCGAACGGAAACTCGTAGATCCCGGGCCACGCGACATCGCCGCTCACCGAATGGATCTTGGTCCCGCTGCTCTGCGCCGTGCCGATGCCGGCCCACCACGCGCCGCCGTGCAGCGCGACGTGCGCGGCCGCGGCATAGGTCTCGACGTTGTTGACCACCGTCGGCTGGCCGAGGTAGCCCTTCTCGACCGGGAACGGCGGGCGGATGCGCGGCGTGCCGCGCTTGCCCTCGAGCGACTCGATCAGCGACGACTCCTCGCCGCAGACGTACGCGCCTGCGCCGAGGTGGATCTCGATGTCGAAGTCGAAGCCGTCGGTGCCGGCGATGCGCGTGCCCAGAAGTCCGGCCCGGCGGCGACGCTCGAGCACCGCCTCGAGCGACTCGAGCAGGTAGCGATACTCGCCGCGCAGATAGATGAAGCCGCGCCGTGCGTCGAGCAACCGGGCGGCGACCGTCATGCCCTCGACGACGGCATCGGGCTGCCGCGTGAGCAGGACCCGATCCTTGAAGGTGCCGGGCTCGCCCTCGTCGGCGTTGCAGACGACGATGCGCGTGCCGCCCTCGGGCACCGGGGCATGGCGCGCGAGCGACCACTTGGTGCCGGTCGCGAAGCCCGCGCCGCCGCGGCCGCGCAGCTTCGACGCGTGGATCTCGGCCAGGGT
The DNA here is from genome assembly GCA_025458805.1 of Rubrivivax sp. Lineage (GTDB taxonomy): Bacteria > Pseudomonadota > Gammaproteobacteria > Burkholderiales > Burkholderiaceae_C > Rubrivivax. The sequence goes on along the minus strand of JALORQ010000150.1, from coordinate 1,865 downwards.
CGGGTCGGCGCCGCGCGCCAGCGTCGCGTGCAGCGCGGCGCCCTGCAGCGGGGCCGCGGCCAGCAGAGCGCCGGGCTGGCGCACCTGATCGTCGACGCGCTGCCACTCGGCCGGCCAGTGCGCCGGCGGCACGCGGCCGCGCACCAGGTCGGCGAGCTCGAAGACGCGCTGGCTGTCCATGCGCGTGAGCACCTGGTGCTGGTTGACGAGCACCGCGGGCCCCTGGTCGCCGAGGCCGGTGCACGAGGCAAACCCGACGCTGACCAGCCCGTCCTCGCTGACCTTGCCGGGCTCGACCCAGAGCCGGCGGCACAGGTCCTGCACCAGGATCTGGTTGCCGAGCATGCGGTCGGTGACGTTGTCGCTCCACAGCAGGTGCACGCGGCCGACCGGCTTCAGGTGGAAGAAGCGGTAGAAGCCGGCCACGCCCTCGACGACCGCCGGCGTCAGCCCGACACCGGCGGACACGCGCGCCAGCACCGGACGCGAGATCCAGCCGGTGTGCGCCTGCACCTCGCGCAGGATCTGCACGAGCTGGTCGCGGCGATGGCCGCGACGCGCCAGCACCTCGTCGATCGCGGCGTCGTTCGCTGGGCTGGTGTCGGTCATCGGCGGCTCGGCGGGCGGCGCCAGTCTGGCCGCTGGCGGCCCCCCGCGACTTGACCACGGTCAAGCCCGGCGAGGGCCGCGATGGCAGCCGATCAGGAACTCCGCTCGCCGAACCCCCCGCCCCCCGGCGTCTGGATCACGAACACGTCGCCTGGCTGCATCTCGGCCGAACCGATGTGGTCAAGCGCCTCGACGCGACCGTCGGCGCGCTCGATGCGGTTGACGCCCAGCGCCCCCGGCGCGCCGCCGGCCATGCCGAAGGCGGGCACGCGGCGGCCGTTGCTGAGGATGCCGGCCGTCATCGGCTCGAGGAAACGCACGCGGCGCACGCCGCCGTCGCCGCCCTTCCAGCGCCCGGCGCCGCCGCTGCCGGCACGGATGGCATAGCTCTCCAGCCGCACCGGGAAGCGGAACTCGAGCACTTCGGGGTCGGTGAGGCGCGAGTTGGTCATGTGCGTCTGCACGACGCTGGTGCCGTCGAAGCCGCCGACGACCCGGCCCGCGGCATCGGTCTCGACACCGGCGCCCGAGCCGCCCGAGATCGTCTCGTAGTACTGGTGCGTGGCGTTGCCGAAGGTGAAGTTGTTCATCGTGCACTGGCTGGCCGCCATCACGCCGAGCGCGCCGTAGAGCGCGTTGGTGACGCACATCGAGGTCTCGACGTTGCCGGCGACCACCGCCGCGGGCGGGTCGGGGTTGAGCATGCAGCCCGGCGGCACGATCACCTCCAGCGGCTTCAGGCAGCCGGCGTTGAGCGGGATCTCGTCGTCGACCAGCGTGCGGAAGACGTAGAGCACCGCCGCCATCGTCACCGCCTTCGGGGCGTTGAAGTTGTTCGGCAGCTGGGCGCTGGTGCCGGTGAAGTCGATGGTCGCGGCGCGCTCGGCGGGGCGCACGGTCACCTTGACGGTGATGCGGGCGCCGTTGTCGAGTTCGAGCGTGTAGGAACCATCGCGCAGCGCCGTGATGACGCGGCGCACCGATTCCTCGGCGTTGTCCTGCACGTGCTTCATGTAGGCCGCCACGGTGGCGCGACCGAACTGCGCCACCATCGCGCGCAGCTCCTGCACGCCCTTCTCGTTGGCGGCGATCTGGGCGCGCAGGTCGGCGATGGTCTGCGCCGGGTTGCGCGCCGGGTACGGGCCGCTCGCCAGCGCCGCGTTCAGCTCGGCCTCGCGCAGCCGGCCGTCGCGCACGAGCAGGAAGTTGTCGAAGCGCACACCCTCCTCGGCTATGGTCCTGCTGAACGGCGGCAT
>JALORQ010000267.1 GCA_025458805.1 Rubrivivax sp. | reverse complement strand
TTCAGCGGCTCGTCGGCGTCCAGCGGGTCGGGCCGGCCGTGGCCGACGTCGCAGAACGGGCAGCGCCGCGTGCACTTGTCGCCCATGATCATGAACGTCGCCGTGCCCTTGCCGAAGCACTCGCCGATGTTCGGGCAGCTCGCCTCCTCGCATACCGTGTGCAGCTTGTGCTCGCGCAGGATCTGCTTGATCTCGTAGAAGCGGGTCGTCGGGCTGCCGGCCTTGACGCGGATCCACTCCGGCTTCTTCAGCACCTCGCCGGGCACCACCTTGATCGGGATGCGCGCGGTCTTCGCCTGCGACTTCTGCTTGGCGGTCGGGTCGTAGGCCGGCGCGGGCGTGCTGCTCATCATGGACTCCGGGGAAACCCGCGGATTTTAGGCGGCACGCCGCCACGGCGCGGCGCGGAGGGTCAGGCGAGCCGGCGCGCCAGCGCCGCGGCGAGCGCCTGCGCCGCCTCGTCCCAGCGCACGTCGACGCCCAGGCTGCGCAGGTCCACCGTGCGCAACCCGCGGTAGCCGCACGGGTCGATGCGATCGAAGGGGCCGAGGTCCATCGCGACGTTGAGCGCCACGCCGTGGTACGTGCAGTGGTTGCCGACCTTGATGCCCAGCGCGGCGATCTTTCCGAGGCCGGCGAAAGGGTCGGTCCCGGGCGGCGGAGGCGCCAGCATCGCGTGGCCGAAGGGATCGTCGAGCCGCACGTAGATGCCCGGAGCCGAGCGCACGCGGTGGCCGGTCACGCCCCAGCCGGCGAGCGCGTCGAGCACCGCCTGCTCGACACGGAAGACGTACTCCTTGACGAAGATGCCGAGCCGGCGCAGGTCGACCAGCGGATAGGCCACCACCTGTCCCGGCCCGTGGTAGGTGACCTGTCCGCCGCGGTCGGTGCGGACGACCGGGATGTCGCCCGGCGCGAGCACGTGGGCATCGCGGCCGCCGACCCCGAGCGTGTAGACCGGATCGTGCTCGACGATCCAGAGTTCGTCGTCGTCGTCGCCCGCGCGCCGCGCCGCCGTGAAGGCGCGCATCGCCGCGTCGACCTCGGCATGCGGGCGCCGGCCCAGCCATCGGGTCTGCATCCCGACAGTCTAGGGGGGGCGGACGGCGCCGCGGGTCCGAGCGCCTTGCCGCGCTGGCGGCGCGGACCTATCGTCGCGGCCCCATCGTGTGCAAGGAGCGCGGCCATGCCGACCGCCGACGACATCGCCTGGTTCAAGCAGCAGTTCGCCGACCGCATCGAGGCCGCGGTCGCGGGCACGCCGATCGGCATCGACCTGGTGGTCGGCATCGCCTGCCAGGAGACCGGGCCGATGTGGGCGCGCGCGCGGCGCCAGGGGCTGCCGGTCGAGCGCATCCTCGCGCTGTGCGTCGGCGACTCGATCGACGGCGACGGCGTCAGCGGCCGCAGGGCCTTCCCGATCGACAAGGCGCAGCTGCTCGCTGCGCCGCGCGGTGCCGAGATGTTCGCGATCGCGCGCCAGGCGCTGGTCGACCTCGCGGCCTTCGACCCCGGCTACCGGGGCGTGGCGGCGAAGGCGTCGAAGTTCTGTCGGGGATACGGCCTGTTCCAGCGCGACCTGCAGTTCTTCCGCACCGACCCCGACTACTTCCTCGAGAAGCGCTACGAGCACTTCGAAGACACGCTGGCCCATGCGCTGGCCGAGCTCGGCCGCGGGCTGCGCAAGCTCGGTCTGGAGGGCGCCGCGTCGCTCGACGACCTGCAGTCGGCGGCGCTGGGCATCGCCTACAACACCGGGCGCTTCCGCCCCGAGAAGGGCCTGCGCCAGGGGCACTTCAACGGCCGCCAGTACTACGGCGAGGCGCTGTTCGACTTCATCCGGCTGTCGCGCACGGTGGCGGCACCGGGCCGGCCGGCGACGCTGCAGGCTGCCGCCCCGGGGCAGGCGGTCGTGCCGCCGCCGTCGGATGTCGCCGCGGAGGGGCCGCTGCTGCGGGTCGAGACGCAGACCTCGCCGCTGCGCCTGCGCAGCGAGCCGGTCGTCAGCGACCCGCCCGAGGCCAACGTGCGCATCAACCTGCCCGACGGGCATCTCGTGCGCGCGGTCACCGGGCGCGCCGTGCGCGGCTGGATGGAGATCGAGACCAGCCTCGACGGTGCGCTGCACCGCGGCTGGTGCTCGGCCAAGTTTCTGGTGCCTGCGCCCGACGCCGCCGAAGTCCCCGTCGTCGCGCCCGCGGCAACCGCGCCCGTGCGGGCGCCGGAACCCGCCCCGTCGCGGGGACGCGGCGCAGCGCCTGCGCCGGCGCCCGAGCCCGCGGCCGCTCCCGCCACAGGCCACTCGCTCAGCGAAGCCCGGCAGCCCGGCCGCCAGGGCAGCGACCCGGCCACGCTGCGCGCCGAGCTCGACGCCATCATCGACTGGCTCGGCGTCGACGAGCCAGCGCACCTGCGCTACCAGCCACAGGGCCGGACGACGTTCTGCAACGTCTACGCGCACGACTATTGCCACCTTGCCGGCGTCTACCTGCCGCGCGTCTGGTGGACGCCCGGCGCGCTCGTGCGCCTGGCCCGCGGCGAGAGCGTCGAGCCGCTGATCGGCAACACCATCGCAGAGATGCGCGCCAACGACCTGTTCCGCTGGCTGCGCGACTTCGGCGCCGGCTTCGGCTGGCGCCAGACCGGCACGCTCACCAAGCTGCAGCTCGCCGCCAACCAGGGCGCGGTCGCGCTGGTCATCGCGCGGCGCAAGAACGACGGCCAGGCCGGACACGTGTCGGCGGTCGTGCCGGAAGGCGGCGATCACGGCGCGCGCCGGGACCGGGAAGGCGAGGTCACGCTGCCGTTGCAGAGCCAGGCCGGCGCGCGCAACTTCCGCCGCGGCACCGGCAGCGGCGACTGGTGGCGCGGCGA
>JALORQ010000149.1 GCA_025458805.1 Rubrivivax sp. | reverse complement strand
ATCGCGTCGTCGACCGGGGCCGGGAACCGGTGCTCGGGGCCGAGCCGGTAATCGACCGCGGCCACCGCCACCTCGCCGGCCACGCAGAGCTGGCGGCACAGCACGTCGTGGCTCTCGAGGTCGCCGATCGTCCAGCCGCCGCCGTGGTAGTACACGAGCACCGGATGCGGCCCGGCGCGCCCTGGCGGCTCGTACAGGCGCAGCGGGATCGCGCCCGCGGGCCCCTCGGCCGCCAGTTCGCGCACAGGGCCGACCGCCGGCGGCGGCGGCTGCGTGACGGCGCGGCGCTCGAGGTACGCGCGCCGCGCCTCGACCGGCGCGAGCAGGTGCATCGGCGGCACGCCGCGTTCGATCATCAGGTCGAGCAGCCGGCGGGCCTGCGGGTCGAGCATCGGACGCCTCGTCGTGTAGATTGGGCGCGGGCAGTGTAGCCAGCCGCGCCGCATCGCCCGCCACCGCACGAGCCGACCATGCCCGCCCGCGATGCCCCGATCCCCTGCCCCTGCGGCCTGCCGCGCGCCTACGCCGACTGCTGCGGCCGCTGGCACGAGGGGCCGGAGCGCCTGCAGGCGCCCGACGCCGAGGCGCTGATGAGGTCGCGCTACAGCGCCTATGCCCTCGGCCGGCTCGACTATCTGCTCGACACCTGGCACCCATCGACGCGGCCGTCCGAGCTGCCGCCGCTCGAGCGCGGGCTGCGCTGGCTGGGGCTGGAGGTGCGGCGTCACGCGTCGACCGACGCCGATCACGCGATCGTCGAGTTCGTCGCGCGCAGCAAGCTCGGAGGCCGCGCGCACCGGCTGCACGAGACCAGCCGCTTCGTCCGCGAGGGCGGCCGGTGGTTCTACGTCGACGGCGAGACGCGTGGCTGACCGGGCACGCCGGTCGGGCCCCGCGGCCGGCTTCGCGGGCCCGGCGACCGGGCGGCCGTGCGCGATCTGACGCTGCGCCGTCTGGTCGACGACGAACGCCTGCTCGTCGTCGACAAGCCGACGGGACTGCTCGTGCACCGCAGCGCGCTCGACGCGCACGAAGGCGACAGCGCGCTCGACCGCCTGCGCGCCGAGACCGGCCGGCCGCTGTGGCCCGTGCACCGGCTCGACAAGGGCAGTTCGGGGGTGCTCGTCTTCGCACGCGATGCCGATGCGGCGCGCGCGCTCGGCCATGCCTTCGCGGCCGGCGAGGTCGTCAAGCACTACCTCGCGCTGGTCCGCGGCTGGCCCGCGCCGGAGGGCGTGATCGACCACCCGCTCGCGCGCGACCCGGAGCGTCCGTCGGCTGGCCAGCCGGCCCGACCCGCGACCACGCACTTCGAGCGGCTCGCGACCTTCGAGTGGCCCTTCGCCGTCGACGCGCGCCACGCGACCTCGCGCTACGCCCTCGTGCGCGCCGCGCCGCTGCAGGGGCGGCGGCACCAGATCCGACGCCACTTCAAGCACCTCGGCCACCCGCTGATCGGCGACAGCACGCACGGCAAGGGGACCCACAACCGCGCCGTCGCGGCCTGGCTGGGGACGGCGCGGCTGTGGCTGCACGCGGTGCAGATCGACCTGCCGCATCCCGACGGCGGCCGGCTCGTCGTGCGCGGCGAGCCGGGGCCGGAGTGGCCCCCGTCCCGCTGAGCCGCGACTCGGCCGCGCGACGGCCCGCCTGCGCCCCGCGAAGACGCGGAGGTAGGCAGGGGCACGACCCCGCACGGCCCCCGCGGCGCGACACTTGCGATCATCGCCACCCGAGCACCCGGCAAGTCCCACCCCCCGCCGCCATGACCGACGACATCGCCCGCACCGAAGGATTCGCGCGCCGCCTGCGACGCAACCGCCTGACCCGCCGCGACTCGCTCTGGCTGGCCGCGGTGGCCGCGACGGCACCGACGGCAGTCGCGCTTTCGGGCTGCGCCACCTCGCCGGTCACCGGCGAGAAGATCCTCGTCGGGATGAGCGCCGCGGACGAGCGCGCAGTCGACGCCCGGCAGTCACCGCACCAGTTCTCGCAGGACCTCGGCGCCGTGCAGGACGAGGCCGTCAACGCCTACGTCCGGGAGGTCGGCGCGCGCGTGCAGTCGCAGGTGCACCGGCCCGACCTCCCGTACAGCGTTCGCGTCCTCAACGCCAACTACGTCAACGCCTACACCTTCCCGGCCGGCGCGATGGGGGTGACGCGCGGGATCATGACCGAGCTGGACGACGAGGCGCAGCTCGCGGCGCTGCTCGGCCACGAGATGGGCCACGTCAACGCCCGCCACGCCGCGCAGCGGCAGGGCCAGGCGCTGGTCGCGCAGGCGGCACTGATCGGCGTCGCGGTCGCCGCGTCCGATTCACAGTGGGCGCCGCTGATCGGCGTCGGCGCCCAGATCGGCGCCAGCGCGCTGCTGGCCAGCTACTCGCGCGACAACGAGCGCGAGGCCGACGCGCTCGGTCAGGCCTACATGGTGCGCGCCGGCTACCCGGCCAGCGGCATGACGGGCCTGCACCAGCTGCTGATCGACGAGCAGCGGTCGCAGCCGTCGCTGCTGGCGACGATGTTCTCGACGCACCCGATGAGCGCCGAGCGCCGCGACACCGCGGCGCGCGAGGCGCAGACGACCTACGCGGCGAGCCTGTCGCGGTCGGCCGGGCGCGAGCGCTTCATGGACCGCACGACGTCGCTGCGCCGGCTCAATCCGGCGATCGACGCCTGCAAGAACGGCGAGACGGCGATGTCGCGCAAGGCCTGGCGCGACGCCGAGGCGCAGTTCGGCCGCGCGCTCGCGCTCGCGCCGCGCGACTACGCGGCCAACCTGCGCATGGCGCAGTGCCAGCAGGCGATGGGGCGCACCGCACAGGCGCGGCGCTACGTCGACACCGCGCGCGAGATCTATCCGCAGGAGGCGCAGGCCGCGCGCCTCGGCGCAGCGATCCGTCTCGCCCAGCGCGACCCCGGTGCCGCGTACGCCGAGTTGCAGGCGTACGACCGCCTGCTGCCCGGCGACCCCGGGGTGCTGTTTCTCAAGGGCGTGGCGCTCGAGGGGATGGGGCAGCCGCGACGTGCCGCCGACCACTACCGCGCCTATCTGCAGGTCGACCAGAGCAGCCCCGCGGCACGGCAGGCGCAGTCGCGGCTGGCGGCCCTGGCGCAGGGCGCACCGGCACGATGATCGGTCGCGGACCCCGCAGCCGTCAGACCTCTTCGGGCCGCATGTCGATTGCCCCGCACGGGCACTCCGCGGCGCACAGGCCGCAGCCCTTGCAGTAGTCGTAGTTGAACTCGAATCGCCGGCCGGGACCGAGCTTGACCACCGCGTTGTCGGGGCACACCCCGTAGCAGTTGTCGCACTCGAAGCAGTTGCCGCAGCTCAGGCAGCGCCGGGCCTCGTACAGCGCGTTCGCCTCGGTCAGGCCGCCCTGCACCTCGTCGAAGCTGCCGGTGCGTCGCGCGGCGTCGAGCTGCGGGCGCACCGTCTTCGGCGCATCGGCGTAGTACCAGGGATTGAGGCGATCGAAGGTCGCGATGGCCCGCCCGGGCTTCGCCGGCAGCGTCGCGCCGCGCAGCCAGGCGTCGATGTGGCGCGCGGCCTTCTTGCCGTGGCCGGCGGCCACCGTCACGTTGCGCTCGGCGGGCACCATGTCGCCGCCGGCGAACAGGCCCGGGTGCCCCGTCATCATCGTCGCCGGGTCGACCTGCACGACGCCGTCCTTGACCTCGAGGCCGGGCACGCCGTCGAGCAGCGACAGGTCGACATCCTGGCCGAGCGCGAGCACGAGCGAGTCGGCGGCCAGCGTCTCGACCTCGCCGGTGGGCACCGCGCGCCCCTGCTCGTCGAGCGTCATCTTCTCGATCGTCAGGGTGCCCTCGCCGGCCTGCGTGATCGTCGACAGCCACTTGACCATCACGCCCTCGTCGAGCGCCTCCTCGATCTCCGACGGATGCGCGGGCATCTTCTCCTTCGTGCGGCGGTAGACGATCACCGCCTCGGTGGCGCCGAGCCGCCGCGCGGTGCGCGCGACGTCGATCGCGGTGTTGCCCCCGCCGTAGACGGCGACGCGCCGGCCGAGCAGCGGCTGCTCGCCCTGCTCCATCGAGCGAAGCATCGAGACCGCGTCGAGCACGCGCGACGAGTCCTTGGCCGGGATCCAGGCGCGCTTCGCGACGTGCGCGCCGACGGCGAGGAACGCGGCGTCGAAGCCGCCGTCGGCCATCTCGCGCGCGACGTCGTCGACTCTCGTGTTCAGCCGCACCTCGACGCCGAGGTCGATCACGCGCTGCATCTCGGCGTCGAGCACGTCGCGCGGCAGCCGGTACTTCGGGATGCCGAAGCGCATCATGCCGCCGGTCATCGGCCCCGCCTCGAGCACGGTGACGGCGTGGCCGAAGCGGCGCAGGTGGTAGGCCGCCGCCATGCCCGACGGCCCTGCACCCACCACGAGCACGCGCTGGCCGCTCGCCGCCGCCGGCGCATCGAACGCCCAGCCCCGGCGGATCGCCTCGTCGCCGAGGAATCGTTCGACGGCGTTGATGCCCACCGCCTCGTCGAGCTTGCCGCGATTGCACGCGCCTTCGCAGGTGTGGTAGCAGACCCGGCCCATGATCGCGGGAAACGGGTTGTCGCGCACGAGGTGGCGCCAGGCCGTCTCGTAGTCGCCGCTCTCGGCGTGGAAGAGCCAGCCCTGGATGTCCTCGCCGGCCGGGCACTGCGCGTTGCACGGCGGAAGGCGGTCGACGTAGACCGGGCGCTCGGTGCGCCACGTGCCCGTCTTGTTGGCGAGCGACGAGCCCGGGTCGAGCGTGATCGCGAAGGGCTTGTGCATCGTCATGCCGGGACCCCCGCGTCGATGCCCGAGTCGACCCAGTCGCCAGCGGCCTCGCCGTCGTCGACGAGCCCGAAGCGGCGGACGTGCCGGTCGGCGATCGCCTGGATCTGCGCCACGAGGTCGGGCCGACCGTCGCCGGCGAACAGGTGCGCGAAGCGCTTCTGCAGCTTCAGGTAGGCCTCGACCGGCTGCCGGCGGCGGATCTTCGTCACCGCCGTCACCTCGCCGTGCTCGGCTTCGAACACCGGGAACAGCCCCGTCTCGCGCGCCAGCCGCGCGAGACGGATCGTCTCGTGGCTCGCCGCGCCCCAACCGAGCGGACACGGCACGAGCACGTGCAGGTAGCGCGCGCCGCGCAGCCCCATCGCGCGCTCGACCTTGTGCTCGAGGTCGTGCAGGTCGGCCACCGTGGCGGTGGCCACGTACGGGATGCCGTGCGCCATCGCGATCAGCGGCACGTTCTTGCCCTGCCCGAACGCGGCGCCCGGCGCGCTGCCCGCGGCCACCGTCGTGGCGGTGCGCGCGGCCGGCGGCGTCGCGCTGCTGCGCTGCACGCCGGTGTTCATGTACGCCTCGTTGTCGTAGCAGATGTAGAGCACGTCGTCGTTGCGCTCGAACATGCCCGACAGGCAGCCGAATCCGATGTCGGTGGTGCCGCCGTCGCCGCCTTGCGCGATCACGCGCACGTGGCTGTGCTCGCGCCCGCCCTGCCGGGCCTTCACCTGCAGGGCCGCGGCGATGCCGGTGGCCACCGCCGCCGCATTGCCGAACAGCGAGTGGATCCACGGCAGCTGCCACGAAGTCTCCGGGTACGGCGTCGAGAACACCTCGAGGCAGCCGGTGGCGTTGGCGGCGATCAGGTGCCCCCCGCTGGCGCGCATCGCGGCGTCGACCGCGTAGCGTGCGCCGAGTGCCTCGCCGCAGCCCTGGCAGGCGCGGTGGCCCGAGTTGAGCGCGTTGCTGCGCGCCATCGAGGCCTGCACGCTGCGCAGCGCCGGGTCGAGCAGCCGGTTGCCGACGGTGAAGGTGCCGGTCTGGTAGAAGCGTACGGTCTGGACCACGCAGCCCTCCTTCAGACGACCTTGGACGCGACCGTGCCGAGGTCGCGCAGCAGCGCCTCGGCCACCGGCCCGCTGCGGCGGCGATGCGCCTCGCGCTCGAGCTGGCGCGCGACCATCTTCTCGTCGAGGTCGAGGAAGCTCAGCGCCGGCAGCGTGCCGGCCGCGGCCTCGCGCATCATGCGCGCGAGCGACGCGCGCGTGATCGCGCGCCCGCCGAGCCCGGCCACCACCGTGTGGCCGTGCAGGTGCAGGCCAGACAGCGCGATGCGCACGTCGTTCGACACCACGCCGCCCATGCCCACCGAGAAGCTCTTCTCGAGCACGACCACCGTCTGTGCGCCCTGCAGCGCCTCGCGCACGGCGGCGAGCGGGAAGGGCCGGTACGACTGGATGCCGAGCACGCCGACCCTCAGCCCCGCCTCGCGCAGCTCGTCGACCGTGTCCTTCAGCGTGCCGATCACCGAGCCGAGCGCGACGACGATCGTCTGCGCGTCGTCGCAGCGATAGCTGCGCACGAGCGCGCCCGAGGCACGGCCGAATCGTCCGGCGAACTCGGCGGCGATCTGCGGCATGCGCTCGAGCGCCTGCAGCTGGCGCGCGTGCGCGAGGTAGCGCACCTCCATGTAGGCCTCGGGGCCGACCATCGCGCCGATCGACACCGGCTCGCTCGGGTCGAGCACCTGGCGCGGCTCGTAGGGCGGCAGGAAGGCGTCGACCTCGGCCTGCCCCGGGATGTCGACGCGCTCGACGGCGTGGGTGAGGATGAAGCCGTCCATGCACACCATCACCGGCAGCGACAGCTCCTCGCCGAGGCGGAACGCGAGCAGGTGCAGGTCGAGCGCCTCCTGGTTGGTCTCGGCGTAGAGCTGGATCCAGCCGCAGTCGCGCTGGCTCATCGCGTCGCTGTGGTCGTTCCAGATGTTGATCGGCGCGCCGATCGCCCGGTTGGCCACCGTCATCACGATCGGCAGGCCGAGCCCGGCGGCGTTGTAGACCGCCTCGGCCATGAAGAGCAGCCCCTGGCTCGCCGTCGCGGTGTAGGCACGCGCGCCCGCAGCCGACGCGCCGATCGCGACGCTCATCGCGGCGAACTCGCTCTCGACGTTGATGAACTCGCAGGGCGACAGCGCACCCGTCTTCACCAGTTCGCCGAGCCCCTCGACGATGTGCGTCTGCGGCGAGATCGGGTAGGCGCAGATCACCTCGGGACGCGCCAGCGCCACCGCCTGCGCGACCGCGCGCGAGCCTTCAATCTGCTGCAGCATGGCCAGCCTCGTCCTGCAGTTGGCGGACTTCCAGGCGCACGTACTCGTAGGCCTCGGCCGCCGCGGCGACGTTGGCCTCGGCGACCTTGCCCGGAAAACGCTCCCGAAGCGCGTGCGCCACGGCGTCGAGTCCGACCAGCCCCGAAAGCGCGGCGAAGCCACCGAGCAGCACCGCGTTCGGCAGCGGCCGGCCGAGGTGGCGCAGCGCGATCTCGGTGGCAGGCACGGTGGCCAGCCGCTCGTGGCGGAAACGCAGCGCGATCTCGCCGAGACCCAGTTCGTCGAAGCTGCGCCGGCTGTTGATCAGGACCCAGCCGTCGGGCTGCAGCCCCTGGAACACGTCGACCTGGTGCAGCAGCGTCGGGTCCTGCACGATCAGCACGTCGGGCGCGAGGATGGGCTCGCGCACGCGGATCTCGCGCTCGTCGATGCGGCAGAACGCGACCACCGGCGCGCCGGTGCGTTCGCTGCCGAAGCTCGGAAAGGCCTGCGCGTGGCGGCCCTGCTCGAAGGCCGCAACGGCGAGCAACTCGGCCGCAGTGACCACCCCCTG
>JALORQ010000023.1 GCA_025458805.1 Rubrivivax sp. | reverse complement strand
TTCGCGCCGAAGCCGGCGCTGGCACGCCGGCTGCACCTGCCTGGACAGCCGGCGGGCAGGCCCGTGCCCGGCGCGCCGGTACGCCAACCCGACCTCGAACCCGTCCAGGAGCCCACGATGACCATCTATGCCGCCCCCGGCGCCGCCGGCGCCAAAGTCGCCTTCAAGGCCCGCTACGACAACTTCGTCAACGGCCGCTTCGTCGCACCCGCCGAAGGCCAGTACTTCGACGTCGTCACTCCGATCAGCGGCAAGGTCTACACGCAGGCCGCTCGGTCGGGTGCGCGCGACATCGAGAACGCGCTCGACGCCGCGCATGCAGCGGCTGCGAAGTGGGCCGCCACGCCGCCGGCCGAGCGCGCCAACGTCCTGCTGAAGATCGCCGACCGCATCGAATCCAACCTCGAACTGCTGGCTTATGCGGAGACGGTCGACAACGGCAAGCCGATCCGCGAGACGCTCAACGCCGACATCCCGCTGGCGGTCGACCACTTCCGCTACTTCGCAGGCTGCGTGCGCGCGCAGGAAGGGGCGCTGTCCGAGATCGACGCGAACACCATTGCCTACCACTTCCACGAGCCGCTCGGCGTGGTCGGTCAGATCATCCCGTGGAACTTCCCGATCCTGATGGCGGCGTGGAAGCTGGCGCCGGCGCTCGGCGCGGGCAACTGCGTCGTGCTCAAGCCGGCCGAGAGCACGCCGATCAGCATCATGGTGCTGACCGAGCTGATCGCCGACCTGCTGCCTCCGGGCGTGCTGAACATCGTCAACGGGTACGGTCGCGAGGCCGGCACGCCGCTCGCCACCAGCAAGCGCATCGCCAAGATCGCCTTCACCGGAAGCACCGCGACCGGCAAGGTCATCGCGCAGGCCGCCGCGGGCAACCTGATCCCGGCGACGCTCGAGCTCGGCGGCAAGAGCCCGAACGTCTTCTTCGAGGACGTGATGGCCGCCGACGACGCCTTTCTCGACAAGGCGATCGAGGGCCTGGTGCTCTTCGCCTTCAACCAGGGCGAGGTCTGCACCTGCCCGAGCCGTGCGCTGATCCACGAGAGCATCTACGACCGCTTCATCGAGCGCGCCCTGGCGCGCGTCGCGGCGATCAGGCAGGGCAACCCGCTGGACACGCAGACGATGATGGGCGCGCAGGCGTCGGCGATGCAGATGGACAAGATCCAGACCTACCTGGAGCTGGGCCGGCAGGAAGGCGCTAAGGTGCTGTGCGGCGGCAGCGCGGCCCAGCTGGGCGGCGACCTGGCTGGCGGCTACTACATCCAGCCAACGCTGTTCTTCGGCCACAACCAGATGCGCATCTTCCGCGAGGAGATCTTCGGCCCGGTGTTGGCCGTCGCGACCTTCAAGGACGAGGCCGAGGCGCTGGCGATCGCCAACGACACGCCCTACGGGCTCGGTGCCGGCGTCTGGACGCGGGACGGCAGCCGCGCCTACCGCATGGGCCGGGCGATCCAGGCCGGCCGCGTCTGGACCAACTGCTACCACGCCTACCCGGCCCACGCCGCCTTCGGCGGCTACAAGGAATCGGGCATCGGGCGCGAGACGCACAAGGCCATGCTGGACCACTACCAGCAGACGAAGAACCTGCTCGTGAGCTACTCGCCGAGCGCGCTCGGCTTCTTCTGACGCGGCGCGGATGCCGCCCGGCCGCGGCCCCGCTGCAGCCGGGCGGCATGAGCCGCGCTCCGCCAGGGCCTACCCGCCACCCCGGGGCGCCCCGATGCCCCAGCGCTTCATGCGCCGGTAGACGGTCATCCGCGACAGGCCCATCTGGTGCGCGACGGCGCTGACGTTCCAGCGCGCGGCGCGCAGGTACTGCAGCAGCAGCTGCGCCTCGGCCGGCAGGGCCGCGGGCGAATGCGGTCCGGGTTCGCCGCGCACCGCCCCGAGCAGGCGATCCGGCAGGTCGTGCACCTCGATCACGCCGCCGCGGCAGACGGCGCGCGCGAAGTCGATCGCGTTGCGCAGTTCGCGCACGTTGCCCGGCCAGTGCCAGGCGCGCAGCAGCGCCTCCGCGTCGGCCGAGAGCTGCACGACCGGCGTGCCCTCGCGCACCAGGCGCTGGATCAGCCAGGGCAGGTCGCGCCGCTCGCGCAGCGGCGGCAGCGTCAGGTGCGCGCCGGCGAGGCGGTAGTACAGGTCGTCGCGGAAGCGGCCTTCGCGCACCAGCGCCTCCAGGTCGGCATGGGTGGCGGCGACGACGCGGATGTCGACCGGCACCGGCCGGGTCGCCCCCACCGGCTGCACCTCGCGCTCGGCCAGCACGCGCAGCAGCCGGGACTGCAGCGCGAGCGGCATGTCGCCGATCTCGTCGAGGAACAGCGTGCCGCCGTCGGCCTCCTGGATGAGGCCGCGCTTGCCCTTGGTCGCCGCACCCGAGAAGCTGCCGGGCAGGTGGCCGAACAGCTCGCTCTCGATCAGCGTTTCGGGGATCGCAGCGCAGTTGACGGCGACGAAGGGCTTGGCACGGCGCTGGCTGGCGTCGTGCAGCGCCCTTGCGAAGAACTCCTTGCCGCTGCCGGTCTCGCCGGTGAGCAGGATGCCCACCGGTGTGTCGGCGAGCCGCGCCGCCCGATCGATCTGGCGGTCGAGCCGCGGGTCGCCGCCCGACAGCCGGGCCAGCGATGACGGAATCGCCGGCTCGGCGGCACCGGCCGGCGACGTCGCCACGCGCGCCGGCGGCGGCACCGCGTGCAGGAAGAGGACGCGGCCGCTGGCGCGCAGCGTGACACCGCGCCTGTCGCCGGAGACCGATCGCACGAAGCGACCGAGGTCGTCGAAGCGGACGTTGAAGAAGCGGTCGAACGGCAGGCCCAGCACCGTGGTGCCCGCCTCGGCCTCGAGCATCTGCTGCGCGGCCCGGTTGTGGCCGACGATGCGGCCGGCGGCGTCGAGCGCGATCAGGTGGTCCGGGCTGATCTCGACGAACTCGGGCGACGGGTGCAGCTTGACCACCCAGTCGTTGCGGAACCAGCGCAGGAAGTTGGCGTTCTCGACGCGGCTGGCGTAGACCTTCACGAGCTGAAGCGCCAGGTGCTGGCTGCTCTTGGCCTGTGGCGAGACGAGCGCCGAGATGTCGAGCACGGCGTTGAGTCGGCCGAGCGGGTCGTAGACCGGCGCGGCGGTGCAGGTCAGCGGGATGTGCGTGGCGTCGAAATGGTCGTCCTGGTGCACGACCAGTGCCTGCCCGGTGGCGATCGCGGTGCCGACGCCACACGTGCCGGCGTGCTGCTCGCTCCAGTCGGCGCCGAGGTACAGGCCCGCCTTGCGCAGGCTGGCGTCGAGCTGAAGGTCGCCGATGAAGTCGACGGTGACACCGCGCGCGTCGGTGAGCAGCACGCAGTAGCCCATGCCGGCCACCTGCTGGTAGAGCGCCTCGAGACCGTGGCGCGCGATGCGCAGGAAGTCGTCGAGCCGTTCGCGGTGCTCGCGCACCCGGTGCGCGGGCAGGATCACCGGTTCCTGCATGCGCGCCGGGTCGAGCCGGTGCTCGTGCACGCAGCGCGCCCACGACGCGCGGATCAGCGCGTCCGGGTCGTGCAGCGCCGCGAGCTGCGGCGGCAGCGGCCGGCCCTCGGCGGCGACATGGATGACGCTGCGGATGTGCTGCTGCTGGCGCGCGTGCATCGGCGGTCTCCTGTGCCGCGCGGCCCGTGGGCCGCGCGGTCGTGGCGCGCAGGCGGACGGCGCACGGCGGCGGCGTCCCGGAGCGCGGACTGTAGCGCCGGCCGCGCCGTCCTCCTCCTAGGGGTGGCACCGGGCGGGGTTTGCGCTCACACTCGCGCCCGCGGATCGAAAGCGGGCCTGCGCCCGGGGCCGCCGCGAGAGGTTGCGATGACCGACGCCGAGTGGGACGAGCTGCTGGGCAGCATCAGCGAGGGCATGGTGGTGCCGGTGGTCGGCGCGCGACTCCTGCTCGATGCCGACGGGTCGTCGCTGCAGGCACGCGTCGCGGCGCGGCTGCTGGCCTCGCACGGCGTGCAGCCTCCGCCCGAGGGACTGCCGCAGTTTCGAGAGGTCAACGAGGCGGTCACGCTGCTCAAGGGGCTGGGCAAGGACGTGCAGCGCCTGTACCACCCGATCTTCCAGGCGATGGAGGATCTGCGGCGCCAGGGGCTCGCGATCCCCAGGCCGATGCAGCAGCTCGCGCAGATCAGCGACTTCAGGCTCTTCGTCACCGTGACGCCGGACTCGCTGATGGCGCGGGCGCTCGAAGGCGCGGGCCGCGCGGTCAACGAGATCGTGCATGCGCCCAAGCTGCCCACCGACCAGAGCGGCGACCTGCCCGCCGACTGGGCACGCGACGGCGGCCCGGCGCAGCTGCTGTACATGTTCGGCAAGGCGCGCGCCAATCCGCTGTACTCGATCCACGACGAGGACATGCTCGAGTACGCGCACAACGTCATCGTCGGCGGCAACAACACGCCCGGAAAGTTCCTCAGCGCGCTGCAGGATCGCAGCCTGCTTCTCATCGGCTGCAACTTCCCCGAGTGGCTCGCCCGCTTCATGCTGCGCGCCACGCGCCGAGGCCGGCTCGCCGACCTGAAGGGCGTGCAGGGCTGGCTCGTCGAGCCGCTGCGCAACGAGGATCCGGTGATCGGCTTCCTCGGCAAGTACAGCCCGGCCACCGCCGTGCTCAGCCACATCCCGCCGGCCGACTTCGTCGCCGAGCTGCACCGCCGCTGGATGGCGCGCCAGACCCCGCCCGACCCGGACGACGGCCGCGTCGAGGCGAAGGCGTCCACGCCGACGAGCGCGATGTTCTTCATCAGCTACTCGCGTCCCACCGACCTCGCGCGCGCGGTGCGGCTGTACGACGCGCTGCGCGAGCTCGGCGTGGCCGACTCCGAGATCTGGTTCGACCGCAAGGACCTCGACCCGGGCGACGACTTCCGGCGCCGCATCGTCGAGGGCATCAAGGGCTGCCGGTACTTCCTGCCGATCGTCTCGGCCGGCGCCACCGCGCGCGAGGAGGCCTGGGTGTTCCGCGAGTGGGCGCTGGCCACCGAGCGACTCGAGGCCATGAACCGCGCCTTCCTGGTGCCGATGGTCGTCGACGACACGAACCACCCCGAGACCTACGCCGAGCGGTCGGTGCAGGACTGGGTCGACCGCAACCTCAACTTCGCACACGCGCCCGGCGGGCAGCCCGACGAGCGCGCGCGCGCGTCGCTGACGCGGCTGGTGCGCGGCGCTCGCGGCGCCGGCTGACGATGGCCGCCGAAGTCCGCGCCGCCGCGGCGCTCAGCGACCAGAACCCCTGGCCGGGCCTGGACTGCTACACCGAGGCCGCGCAGCGCTACTTCCACGGCCGCGACGCCGACAGCGCCGAACTGCTGCGGCTGGTGCGCCAGTCGCCGTTCGTGCTGCTGTACGGGAAGTCGGGCCTGGGCAAGACCTCGATGCTGCAGGCCGGCGTCTTCCCGGAGCTGCGCCAGGCGCGCTTCCTGCCGGTCTACCTGCGGCTGGACTACACCGAGGGGGCCGAGCAGCCGCCGCTGCAGCAGGCGCTGGCGCGCGTCGTGCAAGCCGCGGTCGACGCCGGCGCGGACGTCGAGCCGCCGGAGCCAGGCGAAGGGCTGTGGTCGTACCTGCAGCGGCGCGAGCGCCCGATCTGGACCGCCGACAACTACCCGCTGACGCCCGTGCTGGTCTTCGACCAGTTCGAGGAGGTGTTCTCGCGCGGCGGGTCTGCCGGGCATGTCAAGCAGGTGCTCGATGCGATCGCCGACGTCGCCGGCGACCGCTTCAGCAGCGAGCTGGCCGAGGACCCGGCGAGCGCCGAGCGGCTCAACCTGCAGTCGCAGCAGTACCGCGTCGTGCTGTCGTTCCGCTCCGACTTCCTGGCCGACATCGAGAGCTGGGAACGCCAGGCCAACCTGCCCAAGCACGAAGCCCTGCACCTGAAGGCGATGACGCCCGAGACCGCCGTCGCAGCCGTCGAGAAGGCGGGCGCGGCGGTGCTCGAGCCCGGCGTCGCCGAGCGCATCGTCGACTTCGTCCTCGACCGCGACGACGCCGGCGGCGGGCAACGCGCGACCGAGGTCGAGCCGGTGCTGCTGAGCCTGTGCTGCTTCCAGCTCAACAACCGGCGCGCGCCGGGCCGGCGCATCGACGCCGCGCTGCTGGCCAGCGCCGGTCAGGACATCCTGCTCGACTTCTATCGCGAGGCGCTGGCCGGCACCGAGCCGCGCGTGGCGCACTTCATCCAGGACCACCTGATTCTCGGCGGCCGCTACCGCGCCAGCTATCCGCGCGACGAGGCGCTGGCCAGCGGCGCCTTGACGAAGGCCGAGCTCGAGCTGCTGACCCAGCGCCGGCTGCTGCGCGTGGACCCGCAGGGCGACGTGCCGCGCATCGAGCTGATCCACGACCGCATCGTCGGGCTCGTCAACGAGGGCCGCCAGGCGCGGCTGGCAGAAGCGCGACTGGCCGCCGAGCGCGCCGAAGCCGAGCGTGCCGAGGCCGAGCGCCGCTCCCGGGAGGAGGCGCGCGCAGCCGAGCAGCGCGCCGCCGAAGCCATACGGCGCGAGCAGGAGGCCCGGGAGCGCGAGCGCGAGGCGGCGCGCTCGCGCAACCGCTGGCGCTGGGCGATGGGCGCACTCGCGGTGATGACCTTCGGCGTCGTCTTCTTCGCGCTGGAGGCGTCGGACCGTCGCCGGGAGGCGGTTTCCAACCTGCATCTCGCGCAGGCTCGCTGGCTCGGGCTGCAGTCGAGCGGCATGCTCAACGGCTCGGTCGCCGGAAGCGACGCGCTCGCCTACCAGCAGTTGCTCGTCGCGCAGGCACTGCGGCCGGATGCCGCCGACGAACTGCCGGTGTTCGCCGCCCTGCTCGCGCGCGAGCAGCTGCTGCGCTTCGAGCCGGTGACCGTGGTCGCCGAGACGCGCGAGACCGAGCCGATCGCGCTCGCCTTCCTGCCGGGGCCGACCCCGCGGCTCGTCGTCGGCCATGCGGACGGCACGCTGACGCTGCGCGATCCGGCCCGGCCGGCGCAGGTGATCGAACGCGCCCAGGGCCACCGTGACTGGGTGCAGTCGATCGCCGTCAGCCCCGACGGCACGCGGCTGGTCAGCGCCAGCCAGGACGGCACTTTGCGCCGCTGGCGCACGGGACCGCTGGCGCCCGAGGGCGAGCCGATCCCCGGCCACGAAGGGGCCGCGTACAGCGTGGCCTACGCGCCGGACGGCAGCCGCTTCGTCTCGGGCGGCGAGGACGGCTGGGTCCGGACCTGGGACGCCGCCGACGGGACGATGCGGGGCGGCCAGCAGCCGATGGCCGACCGCGCGATCTACGGCGTGGCCTGGAGCCCGAGCGCCGACCGGCCGCTGGTCGTGGCCGTGACGAGCGCGGGCAGCGGGCCGCGCGACACGGCCTCGCTGATCCTGCTCGAGCCCGAGACGCTGGTGTCCGTCGACACCCGGTACGCCCACTCGAGCGATGCCCTCGCCGTCACGATCGACCCGCGAGGGCTGTCGACGCTGACCGGCGGCAGCGACGCCACGGTGCGCATGCGCCGGATCGAGGCAGGGGGTGGCGAGCGCGACGGCCTGCGCTCCTCGTGGCGTGCCGACGCCAGCGCCGAGGTGATGGCGGTGGCCTTCAGCCCGAACGGCCGCTGGGCGGCCAGCGGCGACGCGGCCGGCGAGGTGCAACTGTGGGACGTCGAGCAGGGCCGTCCCGTCGGGCTGCCGCTGCGCGGCGCCGAGGCGCCGGTGACCAACGTCGTCTACAGCCCCGACGGACGCTGGCTGGTGTCGAGCAGCGAGGACCTGGGGCTGCGGGTCTGGTCGCTCGACCCGCAGTGGGCCGCTGCACCGTCGACGCCGGTCCGGCTGCCGCGCGACGCGGCGCGGGTGGCGCTCGACGCCGCGGGCACCGGGGGGCTGGTCGGGCTGGCCGGCGACCGTCTCGGTCTGCTCGACGGCGGCTCCGCGCTGCGGCCGCTGGACATCGCCAGCGCAACGTCGTCGGCCGGTCCGGCAGAGCCGCTGATGGCCTGCAGCACCGACAGCGCGCCGGCGCAGCGCAAGTCGCGCGGCATCTCGGCCTACCCCGGGCGCGCGCCCGAAGAGGCGGCGCCGGGCCGCGCGCCGGCGCCCGGGGCTGCGCCGCTCGCGGCCGTCGTCGGTGAACGCGGCGTGACGGCGCACGGCGACGGGTGGCTGCGGCGCTGGTTGCTGCCTTCGGGCAGCCCGGCCGGCGCGCCGCTGCACGTGAGCGGCTGCGCGCTCGAGGCCGTGGCGCTGAGCGCCGATGGCCGCTTCGTCGCCGTCGCCGACGCGGACCGGCAGATGCTCGTCCTGGACGACCGCGGCCGGGTGGTGATGCGCCCGCCGGCCGACCGCGAGCGGGTCGTCGCGCTGGCCGTCGGAACCGGCGGCGATGCGCTGGTCGTCGCGACGAGCGGCCTGGGACTTCGCATCCACCGCCAGCGCGGCGGGACGCCGCAGGAGCTTCCCGGCCTCGTCGCTCCGGCGAGCAGCCTGGCGCTGAGCCCGGACGGGCGCCACCTCGTCGTAGGCACCGAGGCCGGCACGATGCAGTTCTGGGACCTGGAGAGCGCGCGCCCGCTGGGCGAGCCGCAGTTCGTGCACAACGGCGCCGTGCAGTCGGTCGTGTTCGACGCGGAGGGCCGTCACGTGGTCGCGACCGGCCCGCGGGGCGACCGCCGGGCATGGCCGGCGCCGGCCGGCTGGAGCGCCGGCCTCTGCGCCAAGCTCGACCACAACCCGAGCCGCCGCCAGTGGGCCGAGTGGGTCCCCACCGGCGAGCCCTACCGCTGCCTGTGCCCCGGCCTGCCGATCGCGCCGGACGACCCGGCGTCCGGGCAGGCTTCGGAGACCTGCCCGGCGGCACGCTGAGCGGTAGGCCGCGCGGGCCGTCAGCGCGCCAGCTCGGCGCGCATCGCGTCGATCACCGCACGATAGTCGGGCCGCCCGAAGATCGCGCTGCCGGCGACGAAGGTGTCGGCCCCGGCGTCGGCGACGCGGCGGATGTTGTCGACCTTGATGCCGCCGTCAACCTCGACGCGAATGTCGCGGCCGCTCGCGTCGACCAGCCGGCGCACGCGCTCGACCTTGCGCAGCGCCGAATCGATGAACCCCTGGCCGCCGAACCCGGGGTTGACGCTCATCACGAGCACGAGGTCGACCTTGTCCAGCGTCCACTCGAGCACGTCGAGCGGCGTCGCCGGGTTGAAGACGAGCCCGGCCCTGCAACCTTCGGCGCGGATGAGCTGCAGCGTGCGGTCGACGTGCCGGCTCGCCTCGGGATGGAAGCTGATCCAGTCCGCGCCGGCGCGCGCGAACGCGACGGCCAGCGCATCGACCGGCTCGACCATCAGGTGCACGTCGACCGGCACGCGCGCTCCGGCGGCGTCGACGGCATGCGGCCGCAGCGCCTCGCAGACCATCGGGCCGAAGGTCAGGTTGGGGACGTAATGGTTGTCCATCACGTCGAAATGGATCCAGTCGGCGCCGGCGGCGACGACGGCGCGCACCTCGTCGCCCAGGCGCGCGAAGTCGGCCGACAGCAGGCTCGGAGCGATGCGGTGCACGTTCATCGGCTCATTCTAGGCAGCTGCCTACAATGACCGGCATGGCGCGACCCGAGTTCACCTGCGAAGTGCGCGTGCAGTACCTGCCCGATCAGTCGCAGCCGCCCGAGGGCCCGTACGCCTTCGCGTACACGGTGACGATCCGGAACACCGGCGACGTCGCCGCCCAGCTCGTCGCGCGGCACTGGGTGATCACCGACGCGGACGGCCGCGTCGAGGAGGTGCGGGGCCTCGCGGTCGTCGGGCGCCAGCCGCTGCTCAAGCCCGGCGAGCAGTTCGAGTACACGAGCTGGACGCGCGTGCCCACGCCTCACGGCAGCATGCGCGGCACCTTCTTCTGCATGACCGAAGACGCGCGCCCGTTCGACGCGGCGGTGCCCGAGTTTCAGCTCGTCTACCCGGCCCTGCTGCACTAGGCCCGATGGCCGCGGCCTGGGATCTCACCGCGCTCATCAACGCGGCCGACCCGAAAGCGCCGCGCGCGCAGCGCCACCTGTGGCTGGCGCGGCTGCTCGAGTGGCTGCGCGATGCGCCCGCGGGCGACGCACCGCGCGCTTCGCCGCTGCCGGTGGTGCGTCTGCGCCATCTGCTTGGCGTGCTCGACCGCGACGCCGCGCTGCGGCAGCGCGTGCAGCGCCTGCTGCTGGCGTCGTGGCGCGAGGTCGACGCCGCGTCGGCACTGGCCTATTTCGGCTTCGGCGCGCGCGCCTCGTTCGGCGGCGAGCTGCTGGCGCGCGTGGGGCGCAAGATGATCCCCGGCACCCCCGACACCGACGATCTCGCGGCGCTGCTCGAGCTGCTGTTCCGGCCATCCGACGCGGCTTGGATCGAGGCGATCGACGACGAGACGCTGGCGCGGCTCGGCGCGCTGATTGCACCGCCCGACACCCGGCTGCGCGATGCCCTCGCCGAGGCGATCGCGATGCTGTCGGCGGCGCTGCACGCGCGCGGCTTCGCCCCCGAGCTGCGCGCGCGCATGGATCCGGCGCGGCTGTTGAACCGGCCGTTCCGCGAGACCGGCGCCTGCGGCGAGCGCCTGCGCGCGGCGCTGCAGGCCGGGCGGCTCGAGGAGGCGCTGCGCGAGGCGACGCTTCTGCGGGCGCTGCTCGACGCCTGCCGCGAGGCGGCGCGCAGCGTGCGCGGGCACCTCGACGCTTCCGGCATCTCGGTGGGCATCATCTACCAGCTCGAGCAGATCCGGGCCTGGGCCGACCGCATCGAGCTGCTGCTCGACGCCGTGCTCGCGCCTGCCCCGGCCCGCGAATGGCGCCGGCTCGTGCTGTCGCTGCTGGCCGTGCAGGCCGAGCAGCGCGGCGTGCGGGCGCTGCTCGGTCGCCACTACTCGCAGCTCGCGCGCAAGGTCGCCGAGCGCAACGCCGAGACCGGCGGGCACTACATCACGCGCGACGCCGCCGAGTACCGCCAGATGCTCGGCCGCGCCGCCGGCGGCGGTGCGGTGATCGCCGGCACCACTTTCGTCAAGTTCTGGATCACCGCGCTCGGGCTCGGCGCGTTCTGGACCGGCTTCGCGGCCGGGCTCAACTATGCGGCCAGCTTCGTCGTCGTGATGCTGCTGCACTGGACGGTGGCGACCAAGCAGCCCGCGATGACCGCGCCGGCGATGGCCGCGTCGCTGCCGGTCGGGCGCGACCCCAGCGACGGCGAGATCGAGGGCTTCGTCGACCGCGTCGCTCAGCTCATCCGCTCGCAGGCCGCCGGCATCATCGGCAACCTCGCGCTGTGCGGGCCCATCGTCTTCGCGGTGCAGTGGCTCTGGTCGCTGGCCTACGGTTCCCCGCTGGTCGGCACGGAGGAGGCCGAGTACGTGCTTCACAGCCTGACGCTGCTCGGGCCGACCGCGCTCTTCGCCGCGTTCACCGGCGTGCTGCTGTTCGCCAGTTCGCTCATCGCCGGCTGGGCCGAGAACGCCTTTGTCTACCACCGGCTCGACAGCGCCATCGAGTGGAATCCGCGCATCGTCGCCTGGCTCGGCGCATCGCGCGCGCGCCGCTGGGCCGCGTGGTGGCGCGCCAACATCTCCGGGCTCGCGGCCAACGTCTCGCTGGGCATGATGCTCGGCCTGGTGCCTGCGGTGGCGTCGTTCTTCGCCCTTCCTCTCGAGGTGCGGCACGTCACGCTGTCGACCGGCCAGATCGGCGCCGCGATCGGGGCGCTCGGATGGCCGGCGTGGCAGCAGCCGGCGCTGTGGTGGTGCCTGGTGGGCATCGCGGTGACCGGCGTGCTCAACGTCACGGTGAGCTTCTGGTGCGCCTTCCAGGTCGCGCTGCGCGCGCGCGGCGTGCAGGTGCGCGATCGCGCGCGCATCGGGCGTGCGATACGCCAGCGGCTGCGCAGCCGTCCGCTGTCCTTCGTGTGGCCGGTGGCTCCGATGCGCTGAGCCCGCCGGGGTCGCCGCACGGGCCGCCCCTCAGCCCCCCGGATCGCGCCCGGCCCAGCGCCGGGCCTGCTGGCGCACGACCTCGGGCAGCAGCCGTTCGCGCGCCTGCACGCGGCGGATCCAGGTCGCGTCGTTGCCGTCGCCGGCCAGCTCGGCGGCGATGAACGACAGCGCGTCCTCGGCCCCCAGCGCCTCCGCGTGCGACGCGATCCGGACGAGCAGCGCACGCAGGTCGTCGCGCAGCAGCCGGTGCTCGCCGGTCTTCGGGTCGACGAACGTGCCGTCGAGGCCGAAGCGGCAGGCCTGGAAGCGGTTGAAGGTGTAGGGCAGGTAATCGTCCTCGGCCGGCGTGTAGGGCCGGTCGACCGTGAGCCAGCGCGCGAGGCACTGCACCAGCCCGGCGAGCGCGGCAGCCTTCTCGATCGTGAGCGGCGTGTCGAGAACGCGCACCTCGATGGTCCCGTACTCGGGCTTCGGCCGGATGTCCCAGTAGAAGTCCTTCATGCTGGCGACGACCCCGGTGCGCGCCATCTTGCCGAAGTAGACCCCGAACTCGTCCCAGGTGACGGCGAAGGGCGCGCGCCCCGAGAGCGGGAACGCGAACACCGAATTGAGACGTGCGGAGTGGAAGCGCGTGTCGGTGCCCTGCACGAAGGGCGACGAGGCGGCGAGCGCGATCAGGTGCGGGATGAAGCGCCCCATGCCGTGCAGCAGCACGAGCGCCTCGTCGGCCGACGGGCAGCCGACGTGCACGTGCTGCCCGAAGATCGTGAACTGCTTGGACAGGTAGCCGTAGAGCTCGCTGATCTGGTGGAAGCGCGGCTTGTCGAAGATGCGGCGCTGGCTCCAGTCCTGGAACGGGTGCGTGCCGCCGCCGCTCAGCGCGATCCCGAGGCGGTCGGCGCAGTCGACGAGCGCATCGCGGATCTCGCGCAGCTGCGCCAGCGCGTCGCCGTGGCCGCTGCAGATGCCGGTGGACAGCTCGATCATGCTGTCGGTGATCTCGGGCACCACGTTGCCGGGCAGCCGGCGCCGGCCGAGCACGCGCAGCAGGTCGGCGGCACCCGGCGCGAGGTCGTAGTCGTGCGTGCCGACGATCTGCAGCTCGAGCTCCACGCCGAGCGTCAGCGGCTTCGACGTCGCGAAGGGCTCGAGGCTCATCGCGCCCTCCCCGCCAGCGACGCCGAGAACGACGGCGGGGCGTCGGCACGGGGCCCCAGGTCGCCGGCATGGCGCAGGCCCCACTGCACGGCCAGCGGCCCCGGCAGCTCGGTGAACACGATCGCGGCCAGCACGACCGGCGCGACGATCGCCGCAAAGCCCGGGTGCGCGAGCTGCAGCTCGAGCAGCATGACGAGCGCCGTCGCCGACAGCGGCAGCAGGCCGGTCGACAGCGCGAAGCCCTGGCGCCACGACAGGCCGCTCCAGCGCGCCAGCGCGACGACGGCCAGCGTCTTGGCCGCGGCGCGCGCGGCCAGCACGACGAGCGCCGCCGCGGCACCGGCCAGCACCGTCTCGACGCTCCACGCGCTGCCGACGACGACGAACAGCATCAGCACGAGGACGCCGCCCGCGGTGCCGAAGTGGCGCGGCCAGACCCAGGGGCGATCGGTGGTGTTGCGCAGCAGCACGCCGGCCAGCAGGGGCACCAGCAGGGTCGAAAGCGCGAGCGCACGCGCCGCCAGCAGCGCCAGCACGACCAGCCCGAGCAGCAGCAGCGCCGCGTTCTCGTCGCGCAGCTCGAGCCGCCGCGCCACCGCCGCGACGAGCCGCGCCAGCACGATGGCCAGCAGCACCGAGCCGCTGAAGACCCACAGCGTCTGCGACACCGCGCGTACCCAGTCGCCCGCCTGGTCGATGTGCAGCCAGCCGGTCACCAGGCGATGCGCGAGCACGGCGAACAGCGTGTTGATGGCGGTGAGGACGATCATCCGCTCGGTCACCTGGCCGGCGGACCCGAGCTCGCTGGTCACTCGGCCGACGACCGCGGCCGACGCGCACACGGTCATCGTCGCGACCGTGATCGCGGCGTTGAACGGCAGCCCGAAGGCGCGCAGCGCGACCGTGATCGCCGCGAGGCTGGCCACGCACTCGGCGAGACCCGCGAGCGGCAGCGCCGGGTTGGCGCGCCACCAGCGCAGGTCGACGCGGCTGCCGAGCTCGAAGAGCAGCAGCGCGAGCGCGAGGTCGACGATCAGCCGCGTCGTCGCCGGCAGCGCGAGACCCGGACCGATGCCGGTGGCCGCGATCAGCAGGCCGACGGCGCTGTAGCCGACGATGCGCGGCCAGCCGGCCACGCGCCGCACGCCCTCGCCGAGCAGCGCACCGGCGACCAGCGCCAGCGCCACGTA
Organism: Rubrivivax sp.; assembly: GCA_025458805.1. Taxonomy (GTDB): domain Bacteria; phylum Pseudomonadota; class Gammaproteobacteria; order Burkholderiales; family Burkholderiaceae_C; genus Rubrivivax. The sequence continues at coordinate 9,330 of JALORQ010000023.1, read as the reverse complement.
CAGTGCGGTGCCCGGCTCGGGCGGCCACGGGTCGATCTGCAGAAACCCGGCCATGGTTTCCAGCATCGGCTCCTCCTCTTCGACTGGTTGTTCGAGCGCGCCCGCGGACACGCCGCCCGCAGCACGGCGACGCCGGGAAGGCAGTCGGCGACTTGCCGGTCAGCGCCGGCGCGGCAGGACCCATTGTCAGAGCCGCCTCGCGGCCCCGGGTTCCACCGCCCCCGGGTCAACCCCGAGCCCGCCGGTCCGCCGACGCCTGGCCGAGGTGCCGGCACCCCCGCGTGCACCAGTCCCGGCGGGCGTGCGATGGCGCACCGCGCGGCTGCGGCGCGCCTCAGGGCCGCTCGTCGGGATCGCGCCGCTCGCCGCGGCGGCGGCCCGAGAACATGGTCCACCAGACCAGGAAGACGAGCAGGGCGAGCGCGGCCAGCGCCTCGACGAGAATCAGCCACATGGCGAAGGCGGGGCAGTGGTCGGGTCGGGCTTCCGGTTTCTTGATTCTAGGAATGCTCGCCTCCTGCGCCGGCACGCCGCCCCCGCAGGGCCCGCCCGGGGCGGGGACGGCCATCGCACCGGCCGTCATGGCGCCCGCCGACGCGCCGCCGCGTGCACCGGCGCTGCGCCCGCGGGCGCGCTGGGTGCCGGCCACCTGGGGCGAGCTGCCCGGCTGGTCGGCCGACGCGCTGGCCGAGGCCTGGCCGGCCCTGCGCGCCGGCTGCGTCCGTCCGGCCCCGGGCTGGGCGGCGCTGTGCGCCGAGCTGTGGCTGGCCGCACCGCCCGCGGACGACGCGGCGATCCGCGCCTGGCTCGAGGCCCGGCTCGAGCCGTGGCGGCTCGAATCGCACGACGGCCGCGCCGACGGCCTTGCCACCGGCTACTTCGAGCCGCTGCTCGCGGCCTCGCGCCAGCGCCGCGACGGTTTCTCCGTGGCGCTGCACGCGCCGCCGGCCGACCTGGCGACACGGCGCCCGTACTGGACGCGCGAGCAGCTCGAGACGGTGCCGGCCGCGATGGCGGCACTGCGCGGTCGCGAGATCGCCTGGGTCGCGAGCCCGCTCGACGCGCTGCTGCTGCAGATCCAGGGTTCCGGGCGTCTCGAACTGCGCGAGGCCGACGGCCGCACGCGCTTGGTGCGCATGGCGTTCGCGGGCCACAACGACCAGCCCTACCGCTCGGTCGGCCGCTGGCTGATCGAGCAGGGGGAACTCACCGCGGAAGGGGCGTCCTGGCCCGCGATCCGCGACTGGGCCGAGCGTCACCCGGGCCGCGCGCAGGCCATGCTGTGGGCCAACCCGCGCGTGGTCTTCTTCCGCGAGGAGCCGATCGCCGACCCGGCCGTCGGCCCGCGCGGCGCCGCCGGCGTGCCGCTCACACCGGGACGCTCGATCGCCGTCGACCCGTCGAGCGTGCCCTACGGCACCCCGGTGTGGATCGACACCACCGAGCCGCTCGCGACCACGCCGCTGCGCCGCCTGGTGCTGGCCCAGGACACCGGCAGCGCCATCGTCGGCGCGGTGCGCGTCGACTACTTCTGGGGCTGGGGCGCAACGGCCGAGGCGCAGGCCGGCCGCATGAAGCAGCCGCTGCGCGCCTGGGCGCTGTGGCCGGTCGGCACGCGGCCGCCGCCCTGAGCCCCCGAGACCTGCCGAACGGCCTCAGGGCGGCAGGCCGACACGCACCTCGACGACGACTTCGCGCTCCAGCGTGCGCGTCGACAGCACCGTGCCGCCGGTCGAGGCGACGCCGCGAGACCCGGCAGAACTGCCGACGCGTGCCACCGGCGTCCACTCGTCGAGGGCGACGAGGATCTGCGTCTGCACCAGGGTGCGCGGCGCATCCGCGGCGAGCGAGGCGGTCGCCTCCACCGCGAGGTCCAGCTGCACCTGCGCGTCGCCGCCCGGCCACGACGGGCGCACTTCGAAGCCACGTCCGGTGTCCACCCACAGCACCTGCTGCGCCACGCCGGCACCGCGCCCGGTCCAGACCCACTCGGCGCTGCGCAGCGGCGCCAGGCGCGCCAGCCGCAGCGTCGCGCGCGCGCCGTTGAGCACGAGCACGCGCTGCAGCTGCTCGTCGCCGCGCCGATGCGTGCCCGCCCCGGCGACCACCGCGGCGCCCGCGCGCGCCCCGTCGACGGTGCCGACGACCACCCCGCCCTGCGCGGCCGCGTCGCGCTGCTGCGAGGTCGACGCGACGCGGGCCTCGACGACGAGGTTGGTGCGCGGCAGCGCGTCCTGCGCGAGCGACCGCGGTGCCGCGGGCAGCATCGTCCAGGGTGCGGCGGCGAGCAGGCCCGCGTGACGAAGGAGGCTTCGGCGATGCATGCCGGAGATCATCGCACCCCGCGCCACAATGCCGCGCGGGAGGACGGTTCAATGGACGGCACGACGGGCCCGGCGGCGGCGCAGGACGGCGACGCCACGGCGGCGGACGGCGCGGCAGGCTGCGACGACCTGCGCGTGGACGGCGCACGGCTGTGGGAGCATCTGATGGCGCTGGCGCGCATCGGCGCGACGCCTCGAGGTGGCGTCTGCCGCCTGGCGCTGAGCGACCTCGACCGCGACGGCCGCGGCCTCGTCGTCGGCTGGGCCCGCGAGTGCGGTCTGCAGGTCACCGTGGACCGCATCGGCAACATCTTCATGCGCCGCCCGGGCCGGGATCCCGACCTGCCGCCGGTGATGACGGGCAGCCACATCGACACGCAGCCGACGGGCGGCCGCTTCGACGGCAACTACGGCGTGCTCGCCGGGCTCGAGGTCGTGCGCACGCTCGACGACCACGGCATCGTCACCGCGGCACCGATCGAGGTCGCGGTCTGGACCAACGAGGAGGGCTCGCGCTTCGTGCCGGTGATGATGGGCTCGGGCGTCTTCGCCGGGGCCTTCACGCTCGAGCAGGCGCACGCGGCGCGCGACGCCGATGGCCGCACCGTGGGCGACGAGCTCTCGCGCATCGGCTACCTGGGCGACGAGGTGCCGGGTGCGCACCCTGTGGGCAGCTACTTCGAGGCGCACATCGAGCAGGGGCCGGTGCTCCAGGATCACGGCGTGACCATCGGCATCGTCACCGGTGCGCTGGGCATCCGCTGGTACGACTGCGTCGTGCAGGGCATGGAAGCGCATGCCGGTCCGACGCCGATGGCGCTGCGGCGCGACGCGCTGCAGGTCGCCGCGCGGCTGATGCAGGAGGTCGTGGCCTGCGCGCATCGCCACCCGCCGCACGGCCGCGGGACGGTCGGCAGCGTGCAGGTGCACCCGAACAGCCGCAACGTGATCCCGGGGCGCGTGCGCTTCTCGATCGACCTGCGCAACGCCAGCGACGCGCTGTGCGACGCGATGGACGCCGACATCCGCGCCACCGCCGCGCGCATCGCCGCCGAGACGGGCCTTCCCATCGAGGTCACGCAGGTCTCGTCGTACCCGGCCCAGCCGTTCGATGCCGGCTGCATCGACGCGGTGGCGCGCGCCGCGGTGCGCCTCGGGCACTCGCGCATGCCGGTGGTCAGCGGCGCAGGACACGACGCGATCTACCTGGCTCGCGTTGCGCCGGCCGGGATGATCTTCATCCCGTGCAAGGATGGCATCAGCCACAACGAGATCGAGGACGCCAGCCCCGCGCACGTGACCGCCGGCGCCGACGTGCTGCTGCACGCGATGCTCGAGCGCGCGGGCGTGGTCGCGCGCGGGCAGCGGCGACGCTAGACGATCACGAAGTCGGCGGCGGCGAGGACGGTGCCGGCCGTGAAGACGGCGAACTGCACCGCGTCGACGGGGCCGGTGCCGTCGGCGTCGTACCAGAGCCGCCCGGTCGCCGTGTCGTGGACGATGCGGTCACCGGGGTCGCCGGCCGCGGGGCCGACGCGGAACGCACCCTCGGCGAGGGCCCCGAGGGGAAGCGCGGCAAAGACGCTCTTCGCGAGCTGCACCGTGTCGTCGACGCCCGAGAAGCCCTGCACGACGTCGACGTTGGTGACGGCGTCGAGCGGGCTCGAGAACCGGATGAGGTCGCTGCCCGCTCCCCCGGCCAGCGTGTCGCGGCCGGCGCCGCCGACGAGCAGGTCGTTGCCGCCCGCGCCGGCCAGCGAGTCGTTGCCGCCCCCGCCGTTGACGGTGTCGCCGCCATCGCCGCCCTTCAGGGTGTCGTTGCCGCCGCCGCCCGACAGGCGATTGACGCCCGAGTTCCCGGTGATCGCGTTGGCGAGCGCATTGCCGGTCCCGTCGATCGCGCCGCCTCCCAGCAGGACCAGCTTCTCGACGTTGTCGCCGAGCGTCCAGCTCACGCTGCTGCGCACGGTGTCGGTGCCGCCCGAGCCCGTCACCGTCTCGTCGACCACGTCGCCCGCGGCATTGACGACGTAGATGTCGTTGCCCGCGCCGCCCGCCATCGTGTCGTTGCCCGCCGCGCCCGACAGCGAGTTGGCGCCGGCGTTGCCCGTCAGCCGGTTGGCGAGCCCGTTGCCGGTGCCCGACAGGCCACTGCTGCCCAGCAGCACCAGGTTCTCGACGTTGGTCCCGAGCGTCCAGCTCACGCTGCTGCGCACGGTGTCGATGCCGTCCGAGCCCTCCGCCGTCTCGTCGACGACGTCTTCGGCGACATCGACGATGTAGGTGTCGTCGCCCGCGCCGCCACGCAGCGAGTCCGCGCCGCCGCCGCCGTTCAGCGTGTCGCGGCCCTTCTCGCCGAGGAGCGAGTCGCTGCCGCCGCCGCCGAGCATCGAGTCGTCGCCGTCGAAGCCGAGCAGCAGGTCGTTGCCGGCACCGCCGAGCAAGGTGTCGCGCCCGGACCAGCCGTCGAGCTTGTCGTCGCCGTTCCCGCCGACGATAGAGTCGTTGCCGCTGTCCCCGAACAGGTCGTCGATGCCGTCCCCGCCGTCGAGCGTGTCGCCACCGGACGCGCCGTCGAGGTCGTCGTCGCCGGCGCCGCCGGTCATCAGGTCGTTCCCGCCGCCGCCGAGCAGCGTGTCGTTGCCGCCACGACCGTCGATCACGTCGTCCTCGGGCGTCCCCTCGTAGTCGTCGGCGTCTTCGGAACCCACGTAGTCGGCCATGCCTGCCTCGCTCGGCGCACCCGTCGATCGGGCGCATGCGCGAGCTTACGCATGCCGCGTCCGCCGCTCACGGGCCGCCGGGGCGTCACCCCCGCGTTCGAGGGGCGCGCGGCCCGGGGGGACGTTGGCGCGCCGCCGCACGCCAGCGCGGCCACCCGACGTTGATCGCCAGCCCCGCGAGCACCAGGGCTGCGGCGGCCAGCTTCCACGGCGGGAGCGGCTCGGCCAGCACGAGGGCCGAGGCGGCGATGCCGAACACGGGCACGCCGAGCGACATCGGCGCGATCGTCGACGCGGGGTGACGCGCCAGCAGCCAGCCCCAGGCGGCATAGCCGAACAGCGTGTTGCCGACCGACTGCCACAGCACGGCCGCCCAGACCGTCGCATCGGCCGCGGCGAGCGCCGGCGCGATCACCGCAGGCCCCTCGACCCACCACGACGCCAGCGCCAGCGGCGGCAGCGCGAACACGCTCGACCAGACCACGTACCCGAGCATGTCGACCGGCCCGCCGGCGCGCGCCACCATGTTGCCGCAGGCCCAGCACAGCGCGGCCGCGAGCACGAGCGCAAGCCCCAGGGGTGTGGTCGTGGCGTCGACATGCCAGGCGATGAGCGCGAGGCCGCCGAGCGCGAGCGCGAGCGCGACCCACTGGAAGCGGCGCAGCCTCTCGCCGTCGAGCAGCATCGCCAGGCCGATCGTGAAGAAGGCCTGCGTCTGCACGACCAGCGAAGCGAGGCCGGGCGAGATGTCGCTGCGCATCGCCCAGTACAGCAGGCCGAACTGCCCGCCGCCGATCAGCACGCCGTAGGCGGCGAGCTGCCGCCACGGCACCGGCGGTCGTCGCACGAACAGCGCCGCCGGCAGCCAGGCGAAGGCGAAGCGCAGCGTGGCCAGCAGCAGCGGCGGCAGATGGTCGAGCGCGAACTTCATGACGACGAAGTTGGTGCCCCAGACCGCCACCACCGCCAGCGCGAGCAGCGCGTGCGCCGGCGGGAGCGGGCCCGGCGTCACGCGCCGGCCCGCAGGTGCCCGAGCGGCAGCGCGCCGCCGGCCTTGACCTCGCCGAGCGAGAAGCTGGTGTGCAGGTCCTTCACGTTGGGCAGCTTGAACAGCACTTCCATCGACCAGCGCGCGTAGGCGTCGAGGTCGGTGGCCACGACGTGCAGCTCGAAGGTGCCGGTGCCGCTGATGTAATGGCAGGCGACCACCTCGGGCAGCCCGCGGATCGCCGCCTCGAGCGCGTGCGTGGCCTCGGCGTTGTTGCGCTCGGCGTCGACGCGCACGAACGCGAGCACCCCGAGGCCGACCTTGCGGCGGTCGATCTCGGCGCGGTAGCCGGTGATGTAGCCCTGCTGCTCGAGCCGGCGCACGCGCCGCCAGGTGGGCGCGGCCGACAGCCCGATGCGCGCGGCGAGCTCGGCATTCGACAGCCGCGCGTCGGCCTGCAGCGCACGCAGGATCGCGATGTCGTAACGGTCCAGGGCGGCGCTGGCCGGGCTGTCGGCAGGCTCTTCCGCCGGAGCGGAGGTTTTCCCTGATATCGGCTTGCGGAGCACCATCGCGCGCTCGATCGACGTATCGAAGAAAGAAGCTTTCTCGGAGCATGCCTGAACGGGCATCGAAAGAAAAGACATACGCGGCGCCTGTGCCTACACTGCCCGCTTCGCCCGCCCGGTGCCGCACGCAGGAGCCGCCGCATGAACGCCCCGCTTCCCGAGTCGATCCGCCGCGCTCTCGAGACCGCCTCGCTCGACGACAAGTACCGGCTCGCATCGGGCCGCGCCTTCATGAGCGGCGTGCAGGCGCTGGTGCGGCTGCCGATGCTGCAGCGCCAGCGCGACGTGAAGGCCGGCCTGAACACCGCCGGCTTCATCAGCGGCTACCGCGGCAGCCCGCTGGGCGGCTACGACCAGGCGCTGTGGGCGGCGAAGGCGCACCTCGCCGAGCACCACGTCACCTTCCAGCCGGGCGTCAACGAGGAACTCGGCGCCACCGCCGTGTGGGGCACGCAGCAGCTCGACCTCTACCCGCAGAGCAGGAAGTACGACGGCGTCTTCGGCATCTGGTACGGCAAGGGGCCAGGGGTCGACCGCTGCTCCGACGTCTTCAAGCACGCCAACATGGCCGGCACCGCCAAGCACGGCGGCGTGATCGCGATCGCCGGCGACGACCACGTCGCGAAGAGCTCGACCGCGGCGCACCAGAGCGACCACATCTTCAAGGCCTGCGGGCTGCCGGTGTTCTTCCCGAGCAGCGTGCAGGACATCCTCGACATGGGCCTGCACGCCTTCGCGATGAGCCGCTATGCGGGCGTCTGGGCGGGGATGAAGACGATCCAGGAGGTCGTCGAGTCGGGCGCGTCGGTGGTCGTCGACCCGGACCGCGTGAAGATCGTGCTGCCCGAGGACTTCGCGATGCCCCCGGGCGGCCTGCACATCCGCTGGCCCGACGCGCCGCTCGAGCAGGAGGCGCGGCTGTTCGACTACAAGTGGTACGCGGCGCTTGCCTACGTGCGCGCCAACCGGCTCAACCACAACGTCATCGAGGGCGCGGCCGACCGCTTCGGCATCATCGCCAGCGGCAAGGCCTACAACGACACGCGCCAGGCGCTCGCCGACCTGGGGCTCGACGACGACACCTGCCGCACGCTCGGCATCCGCGTGCACAAGGTCAACGTCGTCTGGCCGCTCGAGGCGACGATCACGCGCGACTTCGCGCAGGGCCTGCAGGAGATCCTGGTCGTCGAGGAGAAGCGCCAGGTCATCGAGTACCAGCTCAAGGAAGAGCTCTACAACTGGCGGCCCGACGTGCGGCCGAACGTGCTCGGCAAGTTCGACGAGCCCGAGGGCGACTACTCCGGCGGCGAGTGGGCGATGCCCAACCCGAGCCAGAACTGGCTGCTCCGCGCCAAGGCCGACCTGACGCCGGCGATCATCGCCAAGGCGATCGCCAGGCGGCTGAAGAAGCTCGGCGTGCCGGCCGACATCGCGGCGCGCATGGAGGCGCGGCTGGCGGTCGTCGAGGCGCGCGAGCGCCAGCTCGCCGAGCTGAAGGCCGACACCGGCGACCGCATCCCGTGGTTCTGCAGCGGCTGCCCGCACAACACCAGCACGCGCGTGCCCGAGGGCAGCCGGGCGATGGCCGGCATCGGCTGCCACTACATGGCGGTCTGGATGGACCGCAGCACCACCACGTTCAGCCAGATGGGCGGCGAGGGCGTGGCCTGGGTCGGCCAGGCGCCGTTCACGACCGACGCGCACGTCTTCGCCAACCTCGGCGACGGCACCTACTTCCACAGCGGCATCCTGGCGCTGCGCCAGAGCATCGCCGCCGGCGTCAACATCACCTACAAGATCCTCTACAACGACGCCGTCGCGATGACCGGCGGGCAGCGCGTCGGCGAGCGGCCCGAGGGCCACTCGGTGCTGCAGATCGTCAAGAGCTGCGTCTCCGAGGGCGTCGCGAAGCTGGTCGTCGTCACCGACGAGCCGGACAAGTACCGCGGCGTCGCGCTCGAGCCGGGCGTCACCGTGCACCACCGCGACGAGCTCGACCGCATCCAGCGCGAGTTCCGCGAGATCAAGGGCACGACGGTCATCCTCTACGACCAGACCTGCGCGACCGAGAAGCGGCGCCGCCGCAAGCGCGGCACGATGGCCGAGCCCGACAAGCGCGTCGTCATCAACGAGCTGGTGTGCGAAGGCTGCGGCGACTGCGGCGTGCAGAGCAACTGCCTGTCGGTCGAGCCGCTCGAGACGGAGTTCGGGCGCAAGCGCCGCATCAACCAGAACAGCTGCAACAAGGACTACTCCTGCGTGAAGGGGTTCTGCCCGAGCTTCGTCACCGTCGAGGGCGGGCAGCTGCGCAAGCCCAAGAAGGAGAAGAAGGGCTCGCTCGAGGGCCTGCCGCCGCTCCCCGAGCCGACGCTGCCGCTGGCCGAGCAGGCCTGGGGCATCGTCGTCGCTGGCGTCCATCACCATCGGCCAGCTGCTCGGCATGGCCGCGCACCTCGAGGGCAAGGGCGTGGTCACGCAGGACTCGGCCGGGCTGGCCCAGAAGGGCGGCGCGACCTGGAGCCACGTGCAGATCGCCAACCGGCCCGACGCGATCTTCACGACCAAGGTCGACACCGCCAAGGCCGACCTCGTGATCGGCTGCGACGCCATCGTCGCCGCGTCGAAGACCACGCTGGCCGTGATGCAGCACGGCCGCACCTTCGTCGCGCTCAACACCCACGGCACGCCGACGGCGGCCTTCGTGCGCAACGCCGACTGGACGTCGC
>JALORQ010000148.1 GCA_025458805.1 Rubrivivax sp. | reverse complement strand
CGGCATGGGCCTGGAGCGCCTGGCCGCCGTGCTGCAGCACGTGCACAGCAACTACGAGATCGACCTGTTCGCGAACCTGCTGCAGCACACGCGCGACGCGGTGGCCGCCGCGGGTGGTGACGCCAGGGTCGACCTGCAGACGCCGAGCCTGAAGGTCATCGCCGACCACATCCGCGCCTGCGCCTTCACGGTCACCGACGGCGTGATCCCGGGCAACGAGGGCCGCGGCTACGTGCTGCGCCGCATCGCGCGCCGCGCGATCCGCCATGGCTACAAGCTCGGTGCCCGCAGGCCCTTCTTCCACCGGCTGGTGCAGCCGCTGGCCGGACTGATGGGCGACGCGTACCCCGAACTCGCGCGCGAGGCGGTGCGCGTCACCGACGTGCTGAGGCAGGAGGAGGAGCGCTTCTTCCAGACCATCGCGCACGGCATGGAGATCCTCGAGGCGGCGCTCGCCGACGGCACGCGCGTCATCGACGGCGAGACGGCGTTCAAGCTGCACGACACCTTCGGCTTCCCGCTCGACCTGACCGCGGACGTCTGCCGCGAGCGCGGCGTCACGGTCGACGAGGCCGGCTTCCAGTCGGCGATGCAGCGCCAGCGCGCGCAGGCGCGCGCGGCCGCCAAGTTCCGGATGGCCGCGGGGCTCGAGTACAGCGGCGCCGACACCGCCTTCCACGGCTACGAGCACCTGGTCTGCGAGCACGGCAAGGTGACCGCGATCTACCTCGACGGCACGCCGGTCACCCGGGCGCGCGCCGGCGACGACGTCGTGATCGTGCTCGACCACACGCCGTTCTATGCCGAGAGCGGCGGCCAGGTCGGCGACACCGGCGAGCTGCGCAACGCGCGCGCGCGCGTCGTCGTCGAGGACACCGTCAAGGTGCAGTCGGCAGTGCACGGGCACCAGGGCCGCATCGTCGAGGGCGAGGTCGAGCTCGGCGATGCGATCGTCGCCCGCGTCGACGGCGAGCGCCGCACGAAGACGATGCGCAACCACAGCGTCACGCACCTGATGCACAAGGCGCTGCGCGAGGTGCTCGGCGGCCACGTCCAGCAGAAGGGCAGCCTGGTCAACGCCGAGCGCACGCGCTTCGACTTCGCGCACCACGCGCCGATGACCGAGGCGCAGATCGCGCAGGTCGAGTCGCTGGTCAACGCCGAGATCCTGGCCAACGCCGCGACGCAGGCCCGCGTGGTGCCGCTGGACGACGCGCAGAAGCTCGGTGCCGTCATGCTGTTCGGCGAGAAGTACGGCGCGACGGTGCGCGTGCTCGACATCGGCTCGAGCCGCGAGCTGTGCGGTGGCACGCACGTGCAGCGCACCGGCGACATCGGGCTGTTCAAGATCGTGATGGAGACCGGCGTCGCCGCGGGCGTGCGTCGCGTCGAGGCGGTGACCGGCGACAACGCGCTGGCCTACCTGCAGCAGCTCGAGCGCACGGTCGGCGACGTCGCCGGCGCGCTGAAGGTCGCCCCGGCCGAGGCGCCGGCGCGCGTGGCCGCCGTGCTCGACCAGGTGCGTGCGCTGGAGAAGGAAGTCGCCGCGCTCAAGGGGCGGTTGGCCAGCGCGCGCGGCGACGAGCTGCTCGCCCGGGCGGTCGACGTCAACGGGCTGAAGGTGCTGGCGGCGACGCTCGACGGCGCCGACGCGAAGACGCTGCGCGAGACGCTCGACAAGCTCAAGGACAAGCTGAAGACCGCCGCGATCGTGCTGGCGACGGTGGAGGGCGGCCGCGTCCAGCTCGCGGCCGGCGTCACCGCCGACAGTGTCGGCAAGGTCAAGGCCGGCGAGCTCGTCAACTTCGTCGCGCAGCAGGTCGGCGGCAAGGGCGGCGGCAAGCCCGACATGGCGATGGCCGGCGGCACCGATGCCGCGGCGCTGCCCGCGGCGCTGGCCAGCGTCAGCGGCTGGGTGGCCGCTCGCGTCTGAGCGGCACGCGTCGCGCTCGGGGTCGGCAGCCCGCGCCCGCGCACCTGACGCGATCGCCCTTCGCCCGCGAGCCTGCGGCGGCCCGCTCGCCCCGGGCTCAGCCGGCGGGCGCCTGCGGACGGCGCAGCCGCTCCTCGAGGCCCTTGCACGGATCGCCCGTGGGCACGACCGCCGCGGGCCTGCGCTCGTCGGCGACCAGGCCGTCGGCCGCGTCGCCGAACATCACGACCCACGACGCGGTCCCCGGCGGCAGGTGCAGCGGCACGCCGCGGTCGCGCGACGCGTGCTGCGCGCCGGTGTGCAGCACGACGCGCGCGCCCGCCGGCGCGGCCTGCAGCGCGTCGGCGACGGTGCGGGCCATCGACGCGTCGCGCGCGATCTGGATGCGCACCATGCCCGGCTCCTGCGACGCCGGCAGCAGGTTGCAGTGACCGGTGCGCACCGCCTCGACGAGCCGCTCGCGGGGCGCGTCGCCGATGCGCGAATCCCAACCGGCGTCGCCCATGACGCTGCGCATCCGCGGCCGAGGGAGGTTGCCGCCGAGCACAGGCACGCCGGCGCGCACCGCGGTCATCACGATGCCCTCGTACGCGTCCCAGGGCCACCCGGCCCAGCCCAGCGCCTCGCGCGCCTGCGCCGGGGTCGCGTCGAGCGGCAGGCCGCGAGTCGAGCGGCCCGCGTCGGCCATCTCCAGCACCACCGCCGCCAGTTCGCCCCGGGACGCCAGCGCGGCGATCTCGGCGGCCGCCTGCCTCTGCTGGTCGGGCTGGTCGTGCTGCTCGCCGAAGATCAGCACCGGCGCCGTCGGCGCCCCGCCGCCCGTCGTCGCGGCGCAGCCGGCGATCACGAGAGCGGCGCCGAGCAGCGCGGCGATACGGCGCACCGCCGCCGTGAGCCTCGGGATGCGGCAGGGCAGGGAGGGCATCATCGGCGCAGCATAACGCCGCGCCGTGCCAAGATCGCGCCCTGCCGAATCCCGCCCGATCGCCCATGCCCCTCGTCCCGCGCCAGAACACCGATGCCGAGGTCGACGCATTCGCGTCGCTGTGCCAGCGGCTCGGCGGCTTCGACGTGCGCGTCTCTGCCGAGTGGGCCGACGGCTTCCTGACCGCGGTGCACGCCGGCTGGCGCGCGGTGCCCTTCGACGAGGCGCTGGAGGCGATGTGCGGCGATGCCTTCGACCGCGCCTGCGCCGACCCGGAGGACCGCGACCGCGCCCTGGCCGTGCTGCGCGCGCGTGACGCGGTGCTGGCCGACCATCTGGATCCCGAGTGGCTGCTCGAGGCCCCGGACTCGCTGCGCCTCGTGCCGCTGATGTCGCCGTGGGACGACGAGGCGCGCGACGAGGCGGTGCTGCGTGGCTGGGTCACGCCCGAACGCCGCGGCGAGCTGGCCACCGGGGCCGTCTGGGCCGAGGGCTTCCTCGACGCGCTCGACGCCTTCGCTGCCGACTGGTCGCTGCCGCCCGACGCCGACGCCGAGGCCTTCGGCGACCTGCTGGCGCAGGTCCGTGCCTTGACTTTCGACGAAGGCAGCGCCGAGCTGCAGGCCCATGTCGAGCAGACCTACGGCGAAGAGCGCGCCGACCGCGAGCGGCTGATCGACGAGGCCTGCTTCGCCGTCCAGGACCTGCGGCTGTGGTGGTTGGACCACGCGCCGCGGCCCGGGACGCGGCGCGTCGCGAAGACGCCGGGCCGCAACGACCCCTGTCCCTGCGGCAGCGGGCTCAAGTTCAAGAAGTGCCACGGCGCCGGTTGACGCGCAGGCCCGGGCCGCCCGCCGGCATCATGGCTCGGCCGCCGCGCGCAATGCCGACTGGCGCGCCCGCGCCGCCTCGCTGATCGCCAGCACCGCGGGGTGCTTGAGCCGGCGCTCGCCGGAGATCGCGAACACCTGGTGCACGACGTCGTCGGTGCGGCCGACCGTGCGCACCTTGAACTGCAGCTCGGTCTCGGCGGCGACGAAGCTGGGCATCGGGAACACGCCCGCGCCCGCCTGGCCGAAGGCCTTCATCACGGCGGTGTCGTCGAAGTCGGCGACGACGCTGGGGCGAACGCGCACCTCGTCGAACCAGCGATCGAGCCGGGGACGCAGCGCCGAATCGCCGCCCGGCAGCAGCAGCGGCGCTCCGGTCAGGCTGTGCGGGAAACCGCCGAGCAGCGGCTTGGCGAGCGCCGGCGCGGCGAGGAAGCTGACACCGCCTTCGACGAGCAGGTGGTTGAAGCCGCGCACGTTCATCGTCGCAGGCAGTGGGCGGTCGGACAGCACGAGGTCGAGGTCGTGCACCGCCAGCAGCGACAGCAGCTCGGCGAAGCGGCCCTCGCGACACAGCAGCCGCGGCCTCGGCTCGACCTGCAGCGCCGGCTCGAGCAGCCGCACCGCGACCACCTTGACCACCGAGCCGGTGACGCCGACGCGGAAGACCGTGCCGCCGCTGCCCCGGTGGCGATCGGCCAGCGCGTCCTTCAGCTGCTCGCCGACGCTGAACATGCGGTCGGCATAGTCCATCACCAGGTGCCCGGTCTCGGTGAGCTCGAGCTTGCGGCCGGCGCGCCGCCACAACGGCTCGCCGACGGCCTGCTCGAGCTGACGCATCTGCGTGCTGATCGACTGCGGCGTGACGTGCAGCCGCTCCCCCGCCTTGGCCACGCCGCCGCTCTTGGTGACGACCCAGAAGTAGTGCAGGTGGCGGTAGTTCAGGTGCTTCATGGCGTTCGTCACCTCCAGAAAATGGATTCGAGACAGCGACGAATTCGATTTTGCACGCGGCGAGCCAGCGTCTAAGGTTCGGCTCGCTGTCCAGCCCGTGTCATGGGCAAAGGCCCGAATGTCTGAGGGCTTTGTCGTCGATCTGACCCATGGCCGACACGGGCGGCGTCGATTCGCCATCCATCGCAGGAGACCTCCATGCAACGTCGTTCCTTCCTCTCCAAGGCCACCGTGGGTGCCGGCGTCGGCGCCGGCGTCGCGCTGATGGGCGCGCCGGCCATCGTCGGCGCGACGCCGAACGTGCGCTGGCGCTGCTCGTCGGGCTTCCCGAAGTCGCTCGACACCATCTACGGCGCGGCGGAGGACGCCGCCAAGCGCATCGCCGAGGCCACCAACGGCAAGTTCCAGATCTCGGTCGCGCCGGCCGGCGAGATCGTGCCGATGCCGCAGGCCGCCGACGCGGTGGCCGCCGGCACGGTCGAGTGCTCGCATACCGCGGCCTTCTATTACGTCGGCAAGGATCCGACCTGGGCCTTCGGCTCGTGCATCCCGTTCGGCATGAACTTCCGCCAGATGAACGCCTGGTGGCTCGAGGGCGGCGGCGACAAGATCTTCAACGACTTCCTCAAGCCGCAGGGCATGCGCTACCTGATCTCCGGCAACACCGGCGCCCAGATGGGCGGCTGGTTCCGCAAGGAGGTCACCAGCGTCGAAGACGTCAAGGGCCTGAAGATGCGCATCCCCGGTCTGGGCGGCCGCCTGTGGAGCGCGATGGGCGCGGTGCCGCAGCAGATCGCCGGCGGCGACATCTACCCGGCGCTCGAGCGCGGCACGATCGACGCCACCGAGTGGGTGGGCCCGTACGACGACGAGAAGCTCGGCTTCAACAAGGTCGCGAAGTTCTACCACTACCCCGGCTTCTGGGAAGGCGGCGCGGCGCTCGGCTGGCTGGTCAACGAGAAGTCGTGGAACGCGCTGCCTGCCGACTACAAGGCCATCTTCACCGCCGCAGTGAAGGAGGCCAACGCCGGCATGATGGCCAAGTACGACGCACTGAACGCGCCCGCGCTGCGCCGCCTGATCGCCGGCGGCACGGTGGTCAAGCCCTTCCCGCGCCCGGTGATGGAGGCGTTCTATCGCGCCGCGCTGCCGATGTACCAGGAGATCGGCGCCGGCAATGCCAACTTCAAGCGCATCTACGACTCGTACACCGGCTTCCAGCGCGACGCGGTGAGCTGGATGCGCTTCACCGAGAACACGTTCGACGACTTCATGGCCAACGTGCTGCGCCAGGGCTGACCATCGGCCCCGCCACCCGTCGAACAGCCCCGCCCGTGCGGGGCTGTTCGGCTTGAAGCGGGCCCGACCCGCTGATCAGAGAGACGGTGCGGCGCCCGCAGGCGCGGCGCCGCGACGGAGGGACGACGTGAAAGCCTTGCTCGCCCTGTGCAGGGGCATCGACGCGATGTCCGAGCGCATCGGACGCAGCGTCTACTGGCTGCTGCTCGCGGCCGTGGTGGTGAGCACCGCCAACGCGCTCGCGCGCTACCTGTTCGACATCGGCTCGAACGCGTTCCTCGAGGCGCAGTGGTACATGTTCGCGGCGATCTACCTGCTGGGTGCCGGCTGGGTGCTGCTGCACGACGCGCACGTGCGCATCGACGTCGTCGCCAGCCGCTTCCCCCGCCGCTGGCAGGTGATGGTCGACGTCGTCGGCATCCTGTTCTTCCTGCTGCCGCTGACGGTCTTCATCGCGTGGACCGCGCTGCCGCCGATGCTGCTCGCGATCGAGACCAACGAGGTCTCGGCCAGCCCCGGAGGGCTGCTGCGCTGGCCGCTTTACGCGTTGGTGCCGGTCGGCTTCGCGCTGCTGTTCGCGCAGGCACTGTCCGAGCTGTTCAAGCGCATCGCGTTCCTCACCGGGGACGCACCGGATCCGCACGCCAGGCACGACGAGACCGACGAGGAGCGGCTGCTCGCGCAGCTCAAGCGCGAGGCCGAGGAGCGCGAGGCCCGCGAGGCGGCGCAGGCCGCCGCCACGGCCACTTCGCAGGGAGGCCGCGCATGAGCTGGCTCGCCTCCAACCTGGCGCCGATCATGTTCGGCGCGCTGCTGCTGTTCCTGCTGAGCGGCTTCCCGGTCGCGTTCGCGCTCGCCGCCACCGGCATGGTCTTCGGCTGGATCGCGGTCGAGCTCGCTCTGGTGCCGGCGCAGTTCTTCAGCGCGCTGCCGCTGCGCCTGTTCGGGATCATGAGCAACGACGTGCTGCTCGCGATCCCGTTCTTCACGTTCATGGGCTTGATCCTCGAACGCAGCCGCATGGCCGAGGACCTGCTCGAGACCATCGGCCAGGTCTTCGGCCCGATGCGCGCGGGGCTGGCGATCGCGGTCGTGCTCGTCGGCGCGATGCTGGCCGCGACCACCGGCGTCGTCGCCGCGTCGGTCATCGCGATGGGACTGATCTCGCTGCCGATCATGCTGCGCTACGGCTACAACCGGCCGCTGGCCGCCGGCGTGATCACCGCGTCGGGCACGCTGGCGCAGATCATCCCGCCGTCGATCGTGCTCATCGTGATCGCCGACCAGCTCGGCCAGAGCGTCGGCGACATGTACAAGGCGGCGTTCGTCCCGGCCTTCCTGCTGGTGGGCATCTACGTCGTCGCGATGCTGGTGCTGGCGCTCGTGCGACCCCGCTGGGTGCCGGCGCTGCCGCCGTCCGCGCTGGTCTACCACGAGCCCAACGGCAACACCGGCCATCGCTCGCTGGCGCTGCTGGCGCTGGCCGCGGTGCTGGTCGGCCACGCGGTCTTCGCGTACTACCCGCAGATCAAGGCGCTGCTCGGTGCCGACCCGACGAGGGTGCCGCCGACCGACGAGAAGATCGTGATGGCGCTGCTGGGCGGCATCGGCTTCGCGTGGCTGGTCGCGGTGGTCGACCTCGGGCTGAAGACCCATCTGCTGTCGCGGCTGGCGCGGCAGGTGACCTTCGTGCTGATCCCGCCGCTGTTCCTCGTCTTCCTCGTGCTCGGGACGATCTTTCTCGGCGTCGCGACGCCGACCGAGGGCGGCGCGATGG
>JALORQ010000147.1 GCA_025458805.1 Rubrivivax sp. | reverse complement strand
TCAGCGCCAGTTGCAGCGCGCGCGCGTCGCTGCTGGCGCGGTGGCGCGTCAGGCCGAGGTCCTCCACGGCCTGGCGACGCTCGGCATCGAGCATCGAGATCGACTCGTCGTCGAGCAGCCGGCGCACGGACTCGAGACGGAACGACGGGTTGAGCCCGGCCTCTTCGAAGAGCGCGCCGAGCCAGGTGTAGTCGTGCGCCCAGCCGTCGCAGTACATCACGCGGCCGGCCAGTTCGCGGTTGAGCATGCGCGCCACCTCGGAAGCCGGCCGTCCGTGCGCCAGCAGCGTCGGGCGGGCGATGCCGTGGATGCGCTCGGCGGCCGGATCCCAGTGCGTCCAGTGGCCGGCGGGTCGCACCAGCGTGCAGCGCGCGCTGCCGTCGCCGAGCACGTAGCCGACCTCGATCGGGTAGCTCGCGCGCCCGAAGCCGGAGGCCTCGACGTCGATCACGCAGGGCAGGGCGGCAGACTGCATCTCGCATGCGCCGGTGGTCGTGGATGAGCGACGTTAACCGAGAACAAGGCCTCGCGGCGGGCCTGTCGCGCGCCTGCCACCCCCTCGCGCGGGCGGCGGGCGCCGCGCGGCCGTGACGGGCAAGGCACGCGCGCCCGCGGGCGATCGCGGCGATGGCGAATGGCATCGGCTCGCCACCGCCGACGGCGCCGCCGTGGCCTACGCCGCGCTCGGACCGACCGAAGGCGGCCAGCCCGTGTCGACGGTACTCTTCGTCCACGGGCTGGCGAGCAACGCCAGTCGGTACTCCGAGTTCGTCGAGCAGACGTCGCTGCAGCGACGGCATCGCCTGCTGCGCGTCGACCTGCGAGGCCACGGCGCGGCATCGACGCGCGGCCGCTGCGGGATCGAGGAATGGTGTGCCGACCTGCGCCTGCTGCTGTCGCACGAGTCGAGCGGCCTGCCAGCGATCGTCGTCGGGCACAGCCTGGGCGCCCAGGTGGCGCTGAACCTGGCGCGGCGGCATCCCGAGTGCGTTCGGGCGCTGGTGCTCGTCGACCCCGTCTTCCGGCGGGCGCTGCACGGTCGCTGGCGCTGGATCGCACGCGCCGCGCCCGCCATCGGCGCGCTGGCGGCCATCGTGCGCCTGTTCAACAGAGCCGGCCTGCATCGCCGCGAACTCGAGCCGCTCGACCTGCGCCAGCTCGACGCGCTCGCGCGCGAGGCGCTGCGCTCGCCGGACGCCGAGGCCGCGTTCATCGCGCGCTACAGCTCGACGCGGGCCGACCTGCGCCACGTTCCGCTGGCGGTGTACCTGCAGGACCTGGCCGCGATGTTCGCGCCGGCGCCGCTCCCGCGCGATCTGGGGCTGCCGGTGCTGGCGCTGCTCTCGACCGGCGCCACCTTCGCCGACGCAGGCGCGATGCAAGGCGCGCTCACCGGCCCGCTCGTGACGGTGCAGGCGGTGGATTGCCACCACTGGCCGCTGACCGAGCGGCCCGCCGAGGTGCGCGACGAGATCGAGCGCTGGGTCGGAACGCTGGGGTCGGCGCGCTGACGCGGCCGCGCTGCGTCAGAAGAACTCGACCGCGGTCGACGACGCGTCGGGGGCGGCGCCTGCCGAGAACAGTTCCTCGTGGCTGCGCACCTGGTTGCGACCGTTCTCCTTGACCCAGTAGACGGCCCTGTCGGCGCGCCCGAAGGCGTCGGCCGGCGTGTCGTCGGCGCGGACGGTCGTGCACCCGGTGCTGACGGTCAGCGCGCCGACCTGCGGAAAGGCGTGGCGTTCGACCGCCACCCGCAGGCGCTCGAAGGCGATGCGCTCGTCGCCGGCACGCGCGATGCGCAGCAGCACGACGAACTCCTCGCCGCCGAAGCGGTAGATGCGGTCGTCGGCACGCAGCGTCGAGCGCATCACCTGCGCGAGCATGATCAGCACCTCGTCGCCGATCAGATGGCCGAAGCGGTCGTTGATGCGCTTGAAGTGATCGATGTCGATCACGCCCAGCGACCAGCGGCGCAGCCCGTCCTCGTCCCGGCTGGCATCGAGACCCCGGGCCGCTCCGCGTTCCGGCGCGTCGAAGGCGATGCGCGCGAATGCCTCGTCGAAGCTCTTTCTGTTGAGCAGCCCGGTGAGCGCGTCGCACTCGTTCTCGTCGAGCAGCGCATGCAGGTGATCGAAGAAGCGAACCAGGCTGCGCAACCGGGCGTGCTGCGCGGCACCGGGTCTCTCGCGGCCGCCGACCTCGATCGCCCCGATCAGGCGCGAGGCAGACCGCAGGGCATAGAACCACCGCGCCGGGTCGGTGCGATGTGGCTGAGCGTCGCCTTGCCGCCACGTCGGGTCGGCCACCGCGAGGGCGTCGAGCCGAGGGCGCGTGATGCGCGATGCTCGGCCGGCATCGCTGTCGTGAGAGACGTTGACGAGGGTCCACGCCGGGAACGCCGCGTCCGGCTCCCAGCGCCAGACCGCGACGCAGCGCACGCCGGTGACGTCGCGGGCCAGCCTGCCGATCGCGCCCATCAGCGCGACGCGGTCGCGCAGTCCGCTCAGGCGGGCAAAGCTGTCGATGAGTTTCTGCATGGGCGCTGGCCGCGGGGGAGTTGCCGGGATCTCGGACCGTTGTCGGCCAGGGGCGCCCCGGGTTGAAGCGTTGCACCCGGGCCCAGCCCGGTCTTCGGTGGCCAATGCACGACAGCTGCGGCGTCGACGCCGATCGCCACGTCACTGAGTTGACATAATATACATCGTCATGTCTTCGCACCGCAGGCTGCGCATGCAACCGCGGCGTGACGTCGGCCACTGGTCACGGGCGGAAGCTTTGGCTTACAGTGCCAGGCGATGACGCTGCACCGCCAAGGCCCGAGCGGGATCGAGGATCGCGGCGATCGCCGCGCAGGCGCGGCCCGGTTGCTCGTCGCCGCCGTGTTCGCGAGCCTCGCGCAGGCTGCCGCTGCCGCACCGGTCGACAGCGTGGACGGGCCGGCGACCGTCGGACGTCCGGCCGTCGAGACGCAGGCCGACACCCCGCTCATTCCGGGTGCGCCGGGCACTGCCGGCGTGGTCGACCCGAAGGTCCTGCAAGGGGTGCCTGGCACGTCGCGCACGATCGACCTGCTGCTCGAGATGCAGGAGAGGAATCCGGGACTCGCGCCCGGAGAACGACCGAAGGTCGACCCCGATGCCGTCAAGGCACGTGCGGCCGAGCCGCGGACGTCGCAGACGCCGTCCGCACCGCCGGAGCAGCCCTTCGGCGATCCGATGCGATCCCCCTATGCAGCAGCGGGCGGCGCGACCGTGCCGGCGCGATCGGCCGCGAGCGCCCCGGCCGAGGTCGAGTGGGTCGGCGGCCCCGGCGAAGGCGGGCTCGGTGCCGCCGGAGGGCTGGGCACCGGGCCGGGCCTGGGAAGCACCCGGACGGCGCCGCCGCCTCTGCCGCCGGATGCCGAAGCCCCGCGCCGCCAGGGCCAGGCCCAGACGCACTGGCTCATCCCACGGGCCTTCGTCGAGTGGGTGCGCGAACACCGCGACGCCATCATCGGCGGCTGCCTCGCGCTCCTCGGCCTCCTCTGGGCCGGGTCGGCCTACCGGGGCCGCCAGCGCCGGCTGCGCTGACCCCGCGGCGCCCTCCCGGCGCCGCCTCGGCTCAGTCGGACGGCGACTGCTCCTCGTCGCCGGAAGCGGCTGGTGCACCCTCCGACGACTCGCCAGCGTCGCCGAGCAACGGCCGGTCGAGCGGCCGGCACATCCGGCGCTTGAGGCTGCCGAGCGGCTCCGATTGCTCGATGGCGCGCACCACGACCTGCGGGTCGATCATGAGTTGGAACGGATTCGTCACCGGCGTCTGCTGGGCCATTGCGTCGCTCCGAGGTACACGGTGAATCGTTTATCGGCTCCCCGGGCGCGCCGCTGTAGGCCGCGCGACGTCGGCACGCGCCGCGGCGACGTGTAGGAAGCCGACCTACAGACCGTCTCAGCGCGGGGCGGCGGCACGCAGCCGCTCGGCCAGCCGGTCACGCCCGGCCTGCCGCGCGAAGTCGGCGGCGTCGAGGCCTTCGCCGTTGCGTAGGCGCGCGTCGGCGCCTCGGGCCAGCAGCATTTCGGCACTGTCGATCGCGCCGTAGCTCGCGGCCATCATCAGCGCGGTACTGCCGTTCGGCGCGCGCGCATCGATGGGCGCGCCGCGCCCCAGCATCAGCGCAACGGCGCGCGGCTCGGGGCCCGCCGCGGCGTAGTGCAGCGGTGCCCAGCCCTCGCGCGTCACGGCGGCGCCACGCGCGAGAAGCGCCTGCGCCGCGTCCAGATGCCCGTGCAGCAGCGCGATCATCAGGGGCGTCTCGCCGGACGCGTTGGGTTCGTCGATGCGCGCGGAAGGGGCCGCGATCAAGGCCGCGGCCACCTGCAGCGAGCCCTCCTGGAGCGCCAGATGCAGCGCGCCCTGCCCCTTCTCGGAACGGGCATTCGGATCGAATCCGCGCGAAAGCAGGCTGCCGACGGTGCGCGCATCGTCGCGCGCAAGGGCCCTGAAGAAGTCCTGGTACGCATCGGCGAACGCCGGAAAACTTGCAATCACGAGAAGGATTTGGATGATCTTCTTTGTGTAATTCATCAAGATCCCCCGGGGCTCGGAGATGCTGCCGGCGGCAGGGCGAAGAGACGCTCGAAATTGGCGCTCGTCGCTCGGGCGACCTCGGCGACGGGCAGGCCCTTGACCTCGGCGAGGCACGCGGCCACGTGCACGACGCGCGCCGGCTCGTTGACCTTGCCGCGGTGCGGCACCGGGGCCAGATACGGGCTGTCGGTCTCGATCAGGCACCGGTCCAGCGGCACTAGACGTGCCACCTCGCGCAGATCGGCCGCGTTGCGGAACGTCAGGATGCCGGAGAACGAGACGAAGAAGCCCAGGTCCAGCGCCGCGCGCGCCACGTCGGCGCTCTCGGTGAAGCAATGGAAGACGCCGCCCACGGCGTCGGCGCCCTCCTCGCGCAGCAGCGCCAGCGTGTCATCGCCCGCGCTGCGCGTGTGGACCACGAGCGGCTTGCCGAGGCGGCGCGCGGCGCGAATGTGCACCCGGAAACGATCTCGCTGCCAGGCCATGTCCGCCACGCTGCGGTCGCCCAGCCGGTAGTAGTCGAGCCCGGTCTCGCCGACTGCGACGACGCGTGGCCGTCGCCCGAGCGAGACCAGGAGCTCGCAGTCGGGCTCGACGACGCCCTCGCTGTCGGGATGGACGCCGACCGTGCACCAGAAGTCGTCGTGCGCCGCGGCCAGCGCCTGCACCTCGTCGAACTCCTCGATCGTCGTGCAGATGACCAGCGCCCGGTCGACGCCGGCCGCGGCCATGGCCTCGCGCACCGCCGGAATGCGCCCGCGGAGCTCGGGGAAGTTCAGGTGGCAGTGCGAGTCGACGAACATGAGGCGCCTCCCCGGAGCGCGGGGCCGCGCGATCGGCGTGCGGGGGTCAGAGGGTCTGCGTCGGCTTGGCCGACGAGATCGACGTCCCGAGCATCTCTTCGATCTTGAGCTTGAGCTGGCGCGTCTTGTCGTCGTTGGGAAAGCGCACCCCGACGCCCTGGGTGCGCCCGCCGGACGCGTTGGCGGGCGTGATCCAGGCGACCTTGCCGGCGACCGGATAGCGCTGCGGGTCGTCGGGCAGCGACAGCAGCAGGTAGATGTCGTCGCCCAGGCGGTAGTCGCGCGTCGTGGGCACGAAGAGCCCGCCCTCGGCGAGCAGCGGCATGTAGGCGGCGTACAAGGCACCGCGCTCGCGGAACACGAGCTGGATCACGCTCGGCCGGCCGGGTGCAGCGCCAGCGGGCAGCGCGCCGGCACCGGGAAGACCTTGAGGGCGCGACGGTACCGGGTCACTCATCCCGGCAGTGTATCCAAGGCCGCCGGGCGAACGGGGCGCCGTCCCGTGAGCGCTTCACGGCCGGCTGCGACGAGAGCCTCGACGAGCAGCGCCTCGTGCCACGGATGCTCCGCCTGCCGTTGCACGACGCCGAGCCGGCGGCTCCACGCGGCAAGCGCGGTCAGGGCATCGGCCGGCACGCGCGGCCAGCCGGTGCGGGGGAAGAACGCCGGGCTGCCTTCGCAGGCCTGCGCCATCGCGTCGTGACAGAGCTTGGCCAGCGCGTCGACGACGTCCGTGACGGCCCATCCGGCGAAGACCTCGGCGCGACCGGCCGCGACCGCGGCGGGCAGCGCCGACCACGCGGCGGCATCGACGCCACCCCGGGCGAGCGCCGCTGCCTCCAGCGGCGCGCCGGCGCACGCCGCGAGCAGCACGTCCGGATGCCCGATACCCTGCGCGGCCAGCCATCCCGCAGCCTCCGAAACCCCTGCACGCGGCACCACGACGCGCTGGCATCGGCTGCGCACGGTCGGAAGCAGGCGCGCCGGGTCGCCGGCGGTGACGACGATGCGCGTGCCGGGCGGCGGCTCCTCGAGGGTCTTGAGCAGCGCGCTGGCGGCGTGCGGGTTCATCGCCTCGCCGGGGTGGATCACCGCCACCTTGCCTCCCGCGCCCGACGGCGTCCTCGAAGCCCAGTCGAGCAGCGCGCGCACCTCGTCGATGCGGATCTGCCGGCTCGGTCGCGCCCTGCCCTTGCCGCGGGGCACGTCGCCCTCCGCGCCCGTCGGTCGGTCTTCGAAGCCGGGCCAACCGAACTGCTCGCGCATCGACTGCGGGAGCACGACGAACAGATCGGGGTGGGCGCGCTGCGCAGCCAGGCGGCAGCTGCCGCACCGGCCGCACGGGCGCCCGGCGTCGCCCGAGCACAGCCAGCCGCGCGCCAGGCCCAGGGCCAGCGCCAGCACACCGTCGCCGGCTCGCCCGTGCAGCAGCAGCGCGTGGCCGCGCTGGCGGGCCAGCACCCGCGCCAGCGTGTCCGCCAGCCAGGGCGGCAGTTCGGCCGGATCGGCGGCCGCGATCTCGCTCACCACCAGCCCCGCGCGGCGACGGCCGCCTCGACGCGCTGCCAGACCTCGGCGCGGTCGCCGCCGGCATCGATGCGCTCGACGCGACGTAGCGCCTCTGCAGCGCGGGCGGCGTAGCCTTCGCGCACCCGCGCGAAGAACGCCTCGTCTTCCGACTCGAACCGGTCGGGCCGTCGCACCGCGGCGCGCCTCGCCGCGGCGACCGACGGCGCGGCGTCGAACCACAGCGTCAGATCGGGCTGCCTTCCCTGCTGCACCCAGCCCTCCAGGCAGGCCAGCACCTGCCTGTCGAAGCCGCGCCCGGCGCCCTGGTAGGCGAAGGTGGCGTCGGTGAAGCGGTCGCACAGCACGGTGGCGCCGCGCTGCAGCGCGGGCTCGATGGCCCGCTGCAGGTGGTCGCGCCGCGCCGCGAAGACGAGCAGCGACTCGGTCAGGCCGTCCATCGGCCGCTCGAGCACCAGCTCGCGCAGCGCCTCCGCCAGCGGCGTGCCGCCCGGCTCGCGCGTCACCAGCACCTCGTGCCCGCGCGCACGCATCCAGCCCGCGAGCGCCTCGAGGTGCGAGCTCTTGCCCGCACCGTCGATGCCCTCGAAGGTGACGAAGCGGCCGGGGGCGTTCACCGGCCCTGCCCTCGCTGGTATCGGTTCACCGCCCGATTGTGCTCGGTGAGGGTCTCGCTGAAGACGCTGCTGCCGTCGCCGCGCGCGACGAAGTAGAGCGCCCGCGTGCGCTCGGGCTGCACCGCGGCGCGCAGCGACGCCAGCCCGGGCAGCGCGATCGGGGTCGGCGGCAGCCCGGTGCGCGTGTACGTGTTGAACGGCCCGTCGGTCTGCAGGTCGCGCTTGCGCAGATCGCCGTCGAAG
>JALORQ010000022.1 GCA_025458805.1 Rubrivivax sp. | reverse complement strand
CCGATGCGCTCGGCCTCCTCGGCCGGCAGCTTGTCGCCGGTCATCGCAAGGCCCAGCGCGCGCGCACGCCCCACGAGACGCGGCAGCAGCCAGGTGCCGCCGCAATCGGGCACGAGGCCGATCCTGCTGAAGGCCTGGATGAAGCTCGCACTGCGCGCGGCGACGACGAGATCGCAGCACAGCGCGAAGTTGGCACCGGCGCCGGCCGCCACGCCGTTGACGGCCGCGATCACCGGGACCGGCATCGTGCGCACCCGCATCGCGAGCGGACGGTAGTGCCGCTCGATGACCTGGCCGACGTCGACGTCGGGGCCGGTCATCGCGGGGTCGCCGAGGTCCTGGCCGGCGCAGAAACCGCGCCCGGCGCCGGTCACGACGACGCAGCGCACGCTCACGTCCGCCGCCGCGGCGTCGAGGGCCGGAAGCAGCAGCGCGTGCATCGCAGCCGTGAAGCTGTTGAGCGAGGCCGGGCGGTTCAGGACCAACGTGCGCACGGCGCCGTCCGTCGTCACCCGCACAGGCGGATCGTCTGCGGAAGTCTCTTCGCCCATGGCGCGTCCCCGTCTGGCCGGCCGTTCACCGACCGGCCGGTCGACGAATGATACGGACGGCGACGCGACGGCGCTGCCGGGGTCGTCCCGGAGCGCAGGCCCGTCAGGCTGCGCGCCAGCGAACCTTGCCGCGCTCGAAGATCTCCCTCAGCTGTCCGCTCTGCGCCAGCTCGTTCATCGCGCCCTGCAGTGCCTGCGACAGATCGGTCGCCTCGGACTTGACCGCCAGGCCCACGGCCCAGCCCTCGCGGATGCGCGGCAGTGGCAAAGGCTCGATCGCGAATCGCGTATCACCGGACAGCACGCTCTCGAGCTCGGAGGTCAGCCCCGCCGCGGCGGCGACCTCGCCTCGCTGCAGGGCCGCTGCCGCCAGGGTGCCGTCCTTCCACTGCGTCAGCAGCTGCTCGCGGTAGCGCCCCGATTCCGCGCCGATCAGCAGCCATCCAGCCAGCGTCTGGCCGGGGACGGCGATTCGCTGCCCGGCGAAGTCGTCGAGCGAGCGCATCTCGCGCACCTTGCCGAGGTCGCGCGCGATCGCCACCTGCTCGCGGAAGTACGGGGCGAAGATCTGGACCCGCGGGTTCGCCGCCATCAGCGGGCGGTCGACGGGCACGTGCATCAGGACGTCGGCCGGGCCGAAGCCCAGGTAGTGACCGCGCCAGACCATGTTGCGCAGGTCGTCGTTCATGTTCTCGTCGGCATGAAACGGCATCAGCGAAGCCTGAACGCCCAGCACCTTGGCCAGCGCATTCGCGATGTCGACGTCGATGCCCCGACCGTCGACGTGAAAGGGCGGCATCGCGTGGTAGATGCCGACCGTCATGCGGCCGCGCGCCTTCACGCGCGCCAGCGCCTCGGCCGGCTGCTGCGCCGCGGCGAGGCCCGGCACGGCGGCACATGCGGAAGCCGCGGCCAGCCAGCGCCGGCGCGACCAGCGATCGCTCGAATACTGCATCTCTTGTCTCCCGGCGGCGCACGATGCTTGCCGCCCGCCCCGATGATCGGTCATCGACGACCGTGTCGGCACCCGGGGCAGCCCCCGAGCGCGTGCCGCGTCAGAGCGGCTTCTCGCGGCGTGTCTCGAGGTAGGACTTGATCGCCCAGATCGCCTCCTGCGTCAGCATGCCGTCGAAGGGCGGCATGTAGACCGCGCCGTTGCGCACCTTGCCCTTGCGCACGCTGGATGCGTAGTACTCGTCGTTGTCCTTGACGCACATGGCCTTCTTCCTGTCGTCCTTCTGCGTCGCGCAGTCGTTGTCGAAGCGGCGCAGATCGGGCGCGATGCCGCCGGAGATCGCCTCGAGGCCATGGCAGCGCGCGCAGTTCTGGTTGTAGGCCGAGCTGCCGATGCGGATCGCGCCCTCGTGACCGCGGTACGGGTTCTGGTCCTTCCAGCTCTCGCCGAGCTGCGGCAGCTCCTTCGTGTCGACCGCCTGCGGCGTGACGTCGCCGTGCGACCAGGCCGCGAGCGACAGTGTCGCGAGGAGCAGGCCCGCCAGGGGCTTGCGGATCGTGGAGGCGGGGCGGACGGGCATCGGGGTCTCCTGCAGTGTGGTGGCGCGATGCCGCGTCCGTCTGCAAGCAGCATGCCATCGCACGAGACGGTACGGTGCGGCGCTGAAGCATGTCTCGGCACCGGGAAGCCCATTGCCGATGCGTCCCAGGATCGCTTAGCATGTACCAATCAGCCCTACAGAGGCTGTGCAAATCTGGGACATCCGGGGCTTGCCCGGTTGCCGGCAGCGGATTTGCATGGGTCGGCGGCCCACGGCAGGACGCCGACGACAGGAGACGACATGCATTCGCCCATGCGCGATCGGCCAGCGCAGTACCGGCCGCAACGTCAAGGCGAAGACGTCCCGCGCAACGGGCGCGGGCCCTTCGGCGATGTCTCGCACCTGAATGCCATCGAGCATTCGCACGAACGCTGTGCCGCGCTCGGCGTTTCCAGGATCGATGCCCCCGACTTCACCCGCGTCGGGCGATCGGACTTCAACGTCGTCCGCGACCGGAACCGCCGCCTGCACGACCACGCAGCGCCGGTGATGGAGATGCTCTACGAGCAGATCGTCAACACCGAGAGCATGGTCGTGCTCACCGACTCGACCGGCACGATCATCCACTCGATCGGCGACGACGACTTCCTCGAGAAGGCTTCGAAGGTGGCGCTGCAGCCCGGCGCCAACTGGTCGGAGCCGTCCAAAGGCACGAACGCGATCGGTACGGCCCTCGTCGAGGAGACCCCGACGTTGGTCCACGCCGACGAGCATTACCTGCATGCCAACCACTTCCTGACGTGTTCGGCGGCACCGATCCTCGATCCGCGCGGCAACATCCTGGGTGTCCTCGACGTCTCGGGCGATCACCGCAGCTACCACCAGCACACGCTCGCGCTGGTGAAGATGTCTGCGCGGATGATCGAGAACCGCTGGCTCGGTGAGGACTACCGCCAGCTTCTGCGCCTGCACTTCCACAGCCGCGCCGAGTTCATCGGCACGCTGATGGAGGGAATCCTGGCCGTCGGCGCGGATGGCCGCATCGCCGGCGCCAACCGCGGCGCCCTCGAGCAGCTCGGGATGAGCGGCGCCGCACTGCGCATGCACACGCTGACGACGCTGTTCGGAACCACCCTGGGGGCGCTGGTGGAGC
This sequence comes from Rubrivivax sp., assembly GCA_025458805.1. Lineage (GTDB taxonomy): Bacteria > Pseudomonadota > Gammaproteobacteria > Burkholderiales > Burkholderiaceae_C > Rubrivivax. The sequence goes on along the minus strand of JALORQ010000022.1, from coordinate 20,458 downwards.
ACTTCCGCTCACCGCTCGCCACCCCGATTTCGCTGGCGTTGCCGAATGGCCGTCACCTGATGGCGCTGGCGCGCTTCAACTGGCCGGCCTGGGCCACGATGGGCGAGCCGGTCGCCGCGCCGGCCGCGTCCGCGGGCTCGTCGACGCCCGAGGCGCGGCCCGCCCCGTCGATCCCGCCGGCGTCGGCCGCCGGCCCGACCGGCGGGGCGCTGTCCCAGTTGCGGACCGGTGATGCCCATGTCGACGTCGTCGTCGACAAGATCCGGCGCGTGCTCGACCGTGACATCCCCATCCTGATCCTCGGCGAGACGGGCACCGGCAAGGAGCTGCTGGCGCGTGCGATCCACACCGATTCGTCGCGCGGCAAGCAGCCCTTCGTCGCGGTGAACTGCGCGTCCATCCCGGAGACGCTGATCGAGGCCGAGCTCTTCGGCTACGAGGACGGTGCCTTCACCGGCGCGCGACGCAAGGGCGCCGCCGGCAAGATCGTGCAGGCCAACGGCGGCACGCTGTTCCTGGACGAGATCGGCGACATGCCGCTGCCCCTGCAGGCGCACCTGCTGCGCGTGCTGCAGGAGCGCCAGGTGACGCCGCTGGGCAGCAGCAAGTCGATCGCCGTCGACGTGACGATCATCTGCGCCACGCACCGCAACCTGCGCGAGATGATCGAGCGCCACGCGTTCCGCGAGGATCTCTTTTACCGCCTCAACGGCCTGGCCGTGCGGCTTCCGGCGCTGCGCGAGCGCACCGACCTCATGGCCCTGGTTCGGCGCATCCTCGACCGCGAGTGCGCATCGCGGCGCCTGCAACTCGCGCCGGACGTGGTGCGCCTGTTCGAGGCCTACTCGTGGCCGGGCAACGTGCGCCAGCTGTTCAACGTGCTGCGCACGGCGTGCGTCATGGCGTCCGGCGAGTCGACCATCACGCGTGCCCACCTGTCGGACGACTTCGTCGACGACGCCGAGCGCAGCGTCGCCGTGCACGTCGGCGTCGCGACACCTGCCGTGGCCGCGCCCGGGGCGGATCCCGGGCATCCCGCACGCTCGGTCGATTCGATCGGTTCGTCGAACGCGGCCGCGCCGGCGTCGCCCGTGTCGGCCGGCCAGACGCTCGGCGACCTCGAGCTCGAGACGATCCGCCGCACGGTCGAGGCGCTGGGCGGCAACATCTCCGAGGCATCGAAGCGGCTGGGCATCAGCCGCAACACGATCTATCGAAAGCTGCGCTGGAACGGCCCGCGCGGCTGAGCGGCCCCATCGCGGGGCGCTCAGCGTGCCGGCCGCCGCCCGTCGCGCATCTCGCCGAGCCAGTCGTCCTCGACCTGCCGCCAGACCCGCTGCACGTTGAGCGCGTGGTACGGATGGTCGAGCCAGCCCGCCGGCAGGCCGGCCGGGTCGATGGCCGGCATGGCGGCCAAGCCGCCCTCGACCGCGTGACGCGCCGTGGCCTCCAGGCGCCGCCAGTAGCGCGCGGTCGCGACCACCGCCGCATCGGCCTCCACGCCACCCTGCTCGCCGATCCAGCGACCGCCACGCGGCACGACCTCGAGCAGCCGCTCGGTCGACGCCCGCATCGTCGCGACGTGGCCGTCGCGGCCATCGGGCGGGCTGCCGGTCCAGAGCAGCCCGTGTGCGGTCGTCACGCCGCTGGCGCGATGCCGCCAGACGGTCACGACGCGACCGGGCGCCCGCGGCAGCGCCCACCATTCGAACGGCCCGAGCGCACCCTGCGTGCCGCGCAGCGTATGCGTCGGCAGGCGCACCGGCGCATCGCCGAGATCGCCCGCCGCGACGCCCAGGCGCTGCCGCAGGCGCGCGACGCAGTGGTCGCACTGCTCGGCCATGGCCGCCGCGACGGTCTCGTGCGCGCTGATCCGGGCCGCGGGAAGGCCGGCATTGCCCAGCACCAGTTCGGCACGCGCCCACGGATCGATGACCTCGTCCACACCGCGACCGAATCGCTCGCGCAGCGCGCAGTCGAGCGCGCGCGCGAAGCGCGGCGTCGGTCCGCTGCCCAGGGCCCAGAGGCGGCCCCGATGGCGCGCCAGCACGAGGTTGACGACGAAGCCGCGGTTGTCGGCGTTGGCGTCGCCGGCAGCGCCCGGCAGCCACCACGCCTCCGGCCCCAGCGGCAGGAGGTTCGCCGCGGGCGCGCCGCATCCCTCGGCACCCGATGGCGCGGCGCTGGCGGGCCGGACACCACCGTGGATCCCGATCGCCAGGCCGAGCATCGCGACGATCGCGACGCGACGTGGCGGGGGGCAGCCCGGTGTCGTCTCGCACCGGGTCGCAATGCCGCACTGTTCCAGAATCGCACGCCCCGAGGCGACGCTGTGACAGCCCCCGCGCGCCGCCACCGCAACGACCCTGCCTGCGTTGGGGTCGATGGGCCTGCGGCTTGCGGCACATGACTTGCTGTCCACCGAGGCCACAGCCATCGGAGACGGGTACCCACGGTACCCAGACCCATGCCCGGATTGCGTTCGAGCCTGTTCCATGACGCCCCGGCCCCTGCAGCTTGCGTGCCGCGCGGCGCGCATCGGGGGGCCGGGCGATGAAGATCGTCATCCTGCGCGGAGGTCCGATGGAGCATGCGCCACGGCGCCCATCGGAAGTCGTCGACCCGTCGAGTTCCGACCGCGGCGTGACGGCCATTGCCGGCGACGACGGGCGCTGGGCGCTGATCAATGTCTCGGCGGCGGTCGCCCACCAGCTCGAGGCGGAGCCACAGGCGGGTTCCGACCCGGCGCTGCGCCGGCTGCACGAGACCAGCGCGCGCATCGTGCTGCTCACCGACGCGCAGATCGAACACGTCGGCGGGCTGCTCAGTCTGCGGCGCGGGGCGCCCATCGACCTGTATGCGACGCCGGCCGTCTTCGAGGAACTGACCACCACGCTGCCGGTCCTTCCGGTGCTGCAGCACTACTGCGGCGTGCACTGGCGAGTGATCCCGGTTGCCGGCGACCAGCGGGCGGCGAGCTTCCGCGTCGAGGGGATGTCCTCGCTGGAGTTCACGGCCGTCGCGACGCGGCTGCCGCCGCCCCCGCACGCCGCCCGCGAGCGCGACCCGGTGGTCGGAGACAGCATCGCGATCGCGGTGCGCGATCGCCTCACCGGGCAGCGTGTCTTCTGCGCGCCCGGACTGCGGCGGCTCGGACCGAGCGAGATCGACTGGATGGAGCAGGCCGACTGCCTGCTGGTCGACGCGCCGGGCCACGATCCGGCGCCCACCGAGTGGATGGAACGGCTGGCGAGGCTTCCGGCCCGGCGCAAGGTGCTGTTCGCGGAGCATCAGGACCGGGCGTCGCCCGAGAGCCGCCGTGCCTGGGCCGCGCGCGGCATCGAGCTCGCCTACGATGGCCTGGAGATCACGTTGTGACGCCGCCCGCCGGGCGCGGGCCGGGGCGCGATGTCCGGTGACGCGCCGCTGCTCGAGGTGCAAGGCCTGGTCAAGCGCTACGGCGAGCGCGTGGCGCTGGCCGGCGTCTCGATCGCGCTCGCGCCCCGGCAGTGGGTCGCGCTGCTGGGCCCCAACGGCGCCGGCAAGTCGACGCTGTTCCAGGTGCTCACCGGCCTGTTCGCCGCCGACGAAGGCGACGTGCGCGTCGCCGGGCGCTCGCTGCGCGAATCGCCGGCCAGCGCGCTGGCACGGCTGGGTGTCGTCTTCCAGCAGATGTCGCTCGACCTCGACCTCAGCGTGCGCCGCAACCTGCGCTTCCACGCCGCGCTGCACGGCCTTCCGCGACGTGTCGCCGACGAGCGCATCGACGCGGCGTCCGCCGCCTTCGGGCTGCAGCCGGACCTCGACCGCGCCGTGCGTGAACTGTCCGGCGGCAACCGTCGCAAGGTCGAACTGATGCGCGCCCTGCTGCACCGTCCGCAGGTGCTGCTGATGGACGAACCGACCGTCGGCCTCGACCCGAAGTCCCGCCGCGACATGCTCGCGGCGATCGCCGGCGACGTGCGCCAGCGCGGCAGCGCGGTGCTGTGGGCCACCCACCTCGTCGAGGAGGCCGAGGCCGCCGATCGCGTGCTCGTGCTGCACAAGGGGCGCCTGCTGGCCGACGGCGCCCCCGCCGAAGTGGCCGCCGCGCTGGGCGGCGGCACGCTCGAGGCGGCCTTCCTGCGCGCCACCGGTTGAGGCCGGCGGCGCGTGCGCTCTCCCCTTCTGTCCCCCTTCCCCCCCCCGAAAACGGCGCCCCAGGAGACACGACATGACGAAGACAGTGATTGCCCGACACCTCCGTGGCGCAGCGGCGTGGCTGCTCGCCGCGCCGTTCGCCGCGCTGGCACAGGGCGGCGTGGCCTACGTCTCGAGCGAGAAGGACCACGCGCTGACCGTGATCGACCTCAAGACCCAGGCCGTCAGCGGAACGGTCGCGACCTGCAAGCGGCCGCGCCACATGCAAATCGCTCCTGACCGCAAGACGCTGTGGGTGGCCTGCGGCGACTCGGCCGAGGCCGACGTCATCGACCTCGCGACGCGCAAGTCGCTGCGCCGGATCCCGCTCGGCGACGACCCCGAGATCTTCGACCTGTCGCCCGACGGCCGCACGCTGTACGTGTCCAACGAGGAGGACGCCGAGGTCGGCGTCATCGACACCGCGAGCGGCAAGCGCAGCGGTGCGATCAAGGTCGGCGAGGAGCCCGAGGGCGTGCTGATGTCGCGCGACGGCAAGACCGTCTACGCGACCTCCGAGGTCGCAAGCCTGGTGCACGTGATCGACGTCGCCAGCGGCAAGGTGGTCAAGAACATCAAGGTCGGCAAGCGCCCGCGCCGCTTCGCCCTCACGCCCGACGGCTCGCAGCTCTGGGTGAGCAACGAGCTCGACGCCAGCGTGACCGTGATCGGCACCAGGGACCACGCGGTGATCGACACCATCCGCTTCGAGGTCAAGGGTGCACGCGCGGCGGACATCACACCGGTCGGCTTGGCGATGAGCCGCGACGGCAAGCGGGCGTTCGTCGGCCTGGGCAAGGCCAACCACGTCGCTTTCGTCGACGTCGCGAGCCGCAAGGTCACCGACCTCGTGCTGGTCGGCAAGCGGGCGTGGAGCGTGGCGCTCGACGGGGCCGAGAAGACGCTCTATGTCGTCAACGGCATGTCCGACGACGTGACGATCGTCGACGTCGCCGCCGCCAAGGCGCTCAAGTCGGTGAAGGTCGGGCGCGTGCCGCACACGGTGGTGATCGCCGAATGAGACAGGCCGCACCGCTCGTCGCGGCGGCCTGCCTGGCGCTGCTGGCGGCGCCGGCCATGGCCGCGGCTTTCAAGGTCACGCTGCTGGCGCCCGCCGACGACTCGCGGCTCGAGCGTGCGCGCATCGAGCGCGGGCTGCTCGGCCACCCCGGCGGGCCCGCGGCGCCGGCGCTGCAGGTGGCGCTCAAGGAGGCGGCGATGGAGCTGGACGCCGCGGGTGCGGCGCTCGAGCTGCAGGTCGTCGAGGTCGCCGACGCGGCCGCCGCGCGCGCCGCCGCGTCGGCGTCCGAGAAGCAGGGCGCGGCGGCAATCGTCGCCGACCTGCCGGCGCCGTGGCTGCTCGCCGCCGCCGATGCGGTCAAGGCACCGGTGCTCAACGTCGGCGCCGGCGCCGATGCGCTGCGCGAAGCCGACTGCAGACGCAACCTCTGGCACGTCGTGCCGAGCGAGCGCATGCGCGCCGACGCGCTGGCGCAGGCGCTGGTGGCGCGGCGCTGGACGAACGTGCTGCTGCTGACGGGCCCGCTGCCCGAGGACGCGGCGCGCAGCGCGACCGTGCAGGCGGCGATCAAGCGCTACGGGCTCAAGCTCGCCGGCAGCAAGCCGTTCAAGCTCTCGGCCGACCCGCGCGAGCGCGACCTCGCCAACCCGCTGCTGCTGACGCAGGGCAGCTACGACGTGGTCTGGGTGGTCGACAGCGACGGCGAGTTCGCCGCCGCCCTGCCCTACCGCACCGTGCTGCCGCGGCCGGTGGTCGGGGACGGCGGCCTGGTGCCGGTAGCGTGGTCGCGCCAGTTCGAGCGCTTCGGCGCGCCGCAGGTCTCGCGCCGCATCGCGCGCGGCACGCAGCGCCCGACGACGTCGCACGACTGGACCGCGTGGCTCGCCGGCAAGGCGCTGGTCGCGGCCGCAGTGGCCGCCCCCAAGGGCCCGGTCGCGGCCTTCCAGCAGGCGCTGGGCAAGGTCGAGGTCGACGGCTCGAAGGGCGTCGCGATGAGCTTCCGGCCCTGGGACGGGCAGCTGCGCCAGCCGATCCTGCTCGCCGACGGACAGGGCGTGGCCGGCATCGCCCCGGCCGACGGCGTGCTGCACCCCCGCAACAACCTCGACACGCTGGGCGCCGACCAGCCGGAGAAGCTGTGCAAGGCACGTCCGTGATCGACGACGCCGATCCCCGGCGCCGCGGCACGTCGCACGCGCTGCAGGCGATGGGCGCCATCGTCGGACGCGAGCTGCTCAAGTTCTCTCGGCAGTACGGACGGCTGGTCTCGGCGCTGGTGCGGCCGCTGCTGTGGCTGGCGGTGTTCGCGGCCGGCTTCCGCAACGTCTTCGGGCTCGCGATCGCCGAACCCTACGACACCTACATCGCGTACGACGTCTACATCGCGCCCGGCCTGGTCGGCATGGTGCTGCTGTTCAACGGCATGCAGTCGAGCCTGGCGATGGTCTACGACCGCGAGATGGGGCTGATGCGGCTGCTGCTCACGGCGCCGCTGCCGCGCGCATGGATCCTGCTGTCCAAGCTGGTCGCGACCGCCGTGCTGTCGCTGGCGCAGGCGGCGGTCTTCGTCGTCGTTGCCGCGCTGGTCGGCACCACGCTGCCGGTGTTCGGGCCGCAGACGCCGCACGTGCTGCTGGCCGCGGTGGCCTCGGCGCTCATGCTCGGGGCGCTCGGCCTGCTGCTGTCGGTGCACATCCGCCAGCTCGAGAACTTCGCCGGCACGATGAACTTCGTCATCTTCCCGATGTACTTCATGTCCACCGCGCTCTATCCGCTGTGGAAGCTCGAGGAGTCGGGCGCCGGCTGGGTCTACCAGGTCGCGCTGTGGAACCCCTTCACCCACGCCGTCGAGTGGATGCGCTTCGCGCTCTACGGCAAGGACCCGGGGCTGTCGCCGTGGATCGTGCTCGGCACGCTGGGGGTCTGCTTCGCCGCCGCGGCCTGGGGCTACGATCCCCAGCGCGGCTTCGGCCAGCTGGCCCGCCGCGGCGGAGGGCCGGCGTGAACGCGCTGCTGCAGCGGCTGCGACCGGCCCCGGGCGCGCTGCCCGCGCCGCGACGCGACGACGGCATCGCGGGGCTGGCGCAGCGGCTGTTCTGGGCCTGGGCGGGGATGGCCGGTGTTGCGCTGTTCACCGGCTGGTGGCTGCAGGCGCAGGGCTGGTGGGCCGCGCTGGCGGCCGGCGACCCGAGCGGTATCAGCGTGGCCATCGTGTTGCTGTCGCTGGTGGTCACCGGCTGGTGCGGCCTGCGCGCCTGGCGTCTGGCCGCGCAGGCCGCGCCCGAAGGCGCCTGGCGCGCGGCCCACCGCACCGAGCACCGCCGGGCACCGGAAATCGCGGCGCAGCTGCTGTCGGAGCGCAGCCACGGCCCGCACGAGACGGCATGGTGGTTCGCCGCCGCCTGCATCAAGCTCGGCCTGCTCGGCACCGTCGTCGGCTTCATCGTGATGGCCGCGCAGATCGGCCGCATGCCCAGCTTCGACATCGACCAGGTGCAGAACCTGCTCAAGCAGATGACCGCCGGGATGGCGATCGCGCTCTACACGACGCTGGTCGGGCTCATCGCCAACCTGTGGCTGGGAATGCAGCTGCTGCTGCTCGACCGGCTGGCCGACCGCCTGGCCGCCGACATCCTGGCGCGCGCCGCCGACGGGGAGACCGCCTGATGGCCGTGCTGCGCAAGCGCCGCTTCGACGAGCTCGATCCGTTCTCGGACCTGCTGTTCAACGCGCTGCTCGCGTTCGTCATGCTGTTCGCGGTGGCGCTGATCGCGATGAACCCGAAGGCCAAGACCGGAGTGATCGACGCCAAGGCCGAGTTCATCGTCACCGTGAGCTGGCGCGACCTGGACCCGAACGACGTCGACACCTGGATCCAGGACCCGGGCGGCAACCTGGTCTGGTTCCGTGCCCGCGAGGCCGGCCTGATGCACCTGGACCGCGACGACCGCGGCGTGGCGAACGACACGATCGTGGTCAACGGCCAGAAGGTGGTCAACCCGCTCAACCAGGAGGTGGTGACGATCCGAGGGTTCGCGCCTGGCGAGTACACCGTCAACGTGCACTACTACGACACCAAGGACGGTCGGCCGGTCGACGTCAACGTCTCGGTCGTCAAGGTCAACCCGCGCGCCGAGGTCGTCTACTACGGCACCGTCGCGCTCGCGCGCAAGGGAGACGAGGCGACCGCGGTGCGCTTCAGCGTCGACCGCGACGGGCTGGTGACCGGCGTCAACACGCTGCCCAAGACACTCGTCGAGCGGCAGTGACCGGACCGGGACGAGGACATCATGGGATCGACCGACGCCGTGCTCTGGGCCTACGTGGCGCTGGCCTTCGTGGGGCTGCTCGCGCTGCTGGCGTCGCCCTGGCCGCGCTGGGCCAAGGCGCTGCTGCTGGCCGGCGTCACCGGCCTGTACTTCTTCGCCGCCGCCGCGCTCGACGGCGTCTGGGGCTGGCCGAGCCGCGACCGTCTGCCCGAGCGCTTCGTGCTGCTCGCGGCGGTGATCGAGGAGCCGGGCAAGGCGACGCCTGGTGCGCTCTACGTCTTGGTCAACGCGCTCGAGCAGGGCAAGCCGGTGCGCCAGCCGCGCGCCTTCCGGCTGGCCTACAGCAAGGACCTGCACGCGCTGCTCGACGAAGGCATGAAGAAGGCGCGCCAGGGCATCAGCCAGCTCGGCACGGCCGAGCCGAAGGCCGGGCCGCGCGGCGTCTCGTGGCTGCGCCCGGGCAGCGAGGAGCAGGTCGTGAAGATCCGCGACATGCCGGTCCCGCAGCTGCCGGAGAAGTGACGATGCCGGGCAGCGGATGGACGATCGCACGACGCGTCGCCGCGACCGCGGTCGCCGCGCTGACAGCCGCCGGCTGCGGCGGCCCGCCGGCGGACAGCGGCTACTTCCCGCTCGCCGCGGGGCACCGCTGGGAGTATGCGGTGACGACCGAGTGGGAGAACGATGTCGTCGAGCGCGGATCGCAGGTGCTGACCACCGAAGGCCGGGAGGCGATCGACGGCAGCGACGCCTGGCGGCGGCGCAGCGATGGCGGCGTCGACTACTGGCTGCGCGCAGACCCGAGCGGCGTCTACCGCGTCGCCGCGAAGAGCGACCTCGACGCCGAGCCCCGGCCCGATCCGCAGCCACGCTACGTGCTGCGCGCCCCGATGGTCGCCGGGACGAGCTGGCAGACGACGACGACCGCCTACCTGCTGCGCCGGCGCCAGGAGTTTCCGCCCGAGATCCGCCACACGCATCCCGCCGTCAACATGGTCTACACGATCGAGGCCGCCGGCGAGAGCGTGCAGACGCCCGCCGGCCGCTTCGACGACTGCCTGCGCGTCCGCGGGCTGGCCCAGCTGCGCCTGTTCGCCGACCCCGTCGTCGGCTGGCGCGACATGCAGCTCGACACCACCGAGTGGTACTGCCGCGGTGTCGGCCTGGTCAGGCTGGTTCGGCAGGAACCGGCGCGGTCGACGTTCATCACCGGCGGAACGATCACGATGGAGCTCACGCGATGGCAATGAACGACCGGCGCGGCGACGCCGTTGCGTGTGACCCGGCACGCCGCCGCTGGGTGGCCGCGATCGCGGCGGGCGCCATGGGGCCTGCCTTCGGGCGGGCGCTCGCTGCGCCCGCCGAGGCCTATCCGGCACGGCCCGTCACGCTGATCGTGCCGTGGCCGGCCGGCGGTGCGACCGACCAGACGATGCGGCTGCTCGCCGAGCTCGCCGGCCGCCACCTCGGGCAGCGCGTGCTCGTCGAGAACCGCAGCGGCGGCGGCGGCACGCTGGCGATGCCGGTGCTGCAGCAGGCCGCGCCCGACGGCTACACCATCGCGCAGCTGCCGCAGCCGGTCTTCCGCGCCCCCTGGCTGCACCGCGTGCAGTGGGACCCGATTCGCGACACGACGCCGATCCTGCAGGTCAGCGGCGTGACCTTCGGCATCGTGGTCGCGGCCGCGAGCCCGCTGCGCAGCCTGGACGACCTGTTCGCCGCCGCGCGCGACCAGCCCGGGCGCCTGACCATCGCCACCAACGGCATCGGCACCACGCCGCACCTGGTGATGGACGAGCTGATGTCGCGCCGCCAGCTTCAGTGGATCCACGTGCCGTACAAGGGCACGGCCGAGCAGATGCTGGCCGTCGCGTCGGGGCAGGTCATGGTCGGTGTCAACTCGAACGGCTTCGCGCCGTTCGTCGACAGCGGCCAGCTGCGGCTGCTCGTCACCTTCGGCGCCCAGCGAACGAAGCGCTGGCCCCAGGTGCCGACGCTGAGCGAGCTCGGCCACGGCATCGTCGCCAACTCGCCCTACGGCCTGGCCGGACCGGCCGGGCTGTCGTCGACCGTCGTCGAGACGCTGCACGCCGCATTCAAGGCCGCGATGTTCGACCCGGTGCACGTCGCCGAACTGGCCAAGTACGACCAGGAGCTCGCATACCTGCCGCCCGAGGACTACGCCCGCGCGATGCGCGAAGCCTATGCCGCGGAGAAGCGGGCGGTGGAACGTCTGGGTCTGGCGCGGAGCCCGACGGCCAACTGATCGCCGAGAGGCTGCGGCGTCGTCAGTCGCCGAGCAAGCCGTACTCGCGTGCCCGGCGCAGCAGGTCGACGGCATGCGCGGCACCCAGCTTGCGGCGCACCGACGACTGGAGGTTGGCGACCGTCTTGGCCGCCAGCCGCATCGCGTCGGCGATCGATTCGACCGACTCGCCGTGGCCCAGCCGCCAGAGCACCTCCAGTTCGCGGGCGCTGAGCGCGGGCCCTCGAGCCGTCGCACCATCCGACACTGCCGCGTCCAGGTCCCCTGACACGACGCGGCCACCGCCGGCCACGCGGCGTATGGAAGGTGCGAGCTCGGCCGGGTCGCATCGCTTGGTGAGAAAGCCGCATGCACCGGCCGCCAGGGCGCGAGCGAGCAGAGCCGGACTGTCGTGCATCGTGCAGACCAGCACGCGCACGGCTGGCCAGCGCAGCGTCAGGCGACGGATCAGGTCGAAGCCGCTGCGGCCGGGCATCGACAGATCGAGCAGCATCACCGACGGCGCGCCGCCGCGTCGACACACCCAGTCGTAGGCCGCGTCGGCGTCGCCGAACTCGGCGGCCACGTTCAGGTCGGGCTCCAGCGCCAGCAGTCGCGCATAGCCCGCGCGCACCAGCGCATGGTCGTCGACGACGACGACGTCGATCGGGTTCATCCGAGGCCGGCGGAAGTGGCGCTGAGGGTCAGCGGCAGGTCGGCAGCCAGGCGCAGTCCCGGACGAGGCGCGGTTGCGCCTGCGTGGCCGACCCGCAGCTCGGCCCCCACGGACCAGATCCGCTCGCGCATGCCAGCGAGACCGCAGCCGCGACGCTGCGCCGCTGCGAGGTTCGCGATGCCGATGCCGTCGTCCTCGACCGACCAGCACAGCCGCTCGCCGCGCTGAAGCACGGTGACCTCGACGCGCGAAGCCTGCGCGTGTCGCACCGCGTTCGTCAGGGCCTCCTGCGTGATGCGATGCACCGTGCGCACCAGACCCGCGTCGGTCGGACTCGAATCGTCGAGCACGCAGCGGAGCGTGACCGCGGGATGGGGACCGCCTCTCGCATTCCAGCCTTCGACCAGGTCCTCGAGCAGTTCCTGCAGCCTGGGCACCGCGTCGGCTGCGGGCGCCGCAGGCGCCGACAGCTGCCTCAACAGCCCGGAGAGCTGCTGCTGGACGCGAGCCGTCGCGTCGTCGACGCGACCCACGGCCGTTCCGACGTCTCCGCCCTGCCTGGCGACGCGCCCGAGCACGCTGGTCTCCAGACGCAGCGCGGTGAGACCTTGTCCGAGCTCGTCGTGCAGTTCGCGCGCGATGCGCGACCGCTCCTCGTCCTGCAGCGACAGCGCCTTGCGCGAAAGCAAACGGTGCTCCCGGTCCGAGCGCTCGAGCGCGTCTCCGAGCGCCACGAGCGCCTCGCGCACGTCGCGAAGCTCGCGCAACCGCGGCGGCTCGACGCGTCGCGCAGCCGCCCAGTCGCCGTCCGCCATCGCGGCCACCGCGCGCAGCATTGCCTGCAGCGGTGCGAGCCCGCGCCGGACGTTCCACGTCATCACGCCGAGCATGGCGCAGGCGCCGAGCGCAAGCACGGCGATCTGCCCCGCCAGCGCGGCGCGAGCCTCGGCGCGCTCGCTCTCCGAGACCGTGACCCACCTCGCCGACCAGGGCGGCCCTGCGGGTCGCGGCAGCGACCAGCGGACGATCTCGCCGGCATCCAACGCGGCCGCCGGGCCGGATGCCATGCGCAGTCGCCCGTCGGCATCGTGCAGGGCGAACGACAGGTGGCGCAGAGGCGCGCCCTGCGAAGCCTGCCGCAGACGCTCGAGCAGGACGGTGTCGTCCACGGCCGCCGTGTCGCCCAGCGCGGCGGTGAGCCGCGCCAGCGTGCGAGCGGCGGCGAGCTCGTCGTCGACGTCGTCGCCTGCGACGAGCGTGCCGACGAGAAGCGCGCAGGCGATCGCCAGCATCGCGGCCCACCCTGCGCGCGACATCACGGTGCGCGCGAGATCGAGCGTGGGCCGCCGCGATGCATCGGGAAGAACTCCCGCCCGGGGCGGAACGCCAGTTGCAGTGCCGGAAGCATCCATCACAGCCACGACGAGGAGACGACTTGATCCGCGATGATGCCTCCAACAACACCGTGCCCCGCGCATGTCTCGTGCTGCTCGGCGCACTCGCCGGTCCGGCAGCGGTTGCCCAGCCGGTGCCCCAGCAGACGATCGAGATCGTCGGCACCTCGCCGCTGCGCGGCCAGAGCGTGCCGCGCGACGCGCTGCCCTACACGACGCAGCGCCTGCGCCGCGACGAGATCGATGCGGCGCAGGCCGAGACCCTCACCGACCTGCTGGCGCGTCGGGTTCCCGGCGTGCAGGTCAATCAGGTGCAGGGCAGCCCGTTCCAGGGCGACCTGAGCTACCGCGGCCAGCGCGCCTCGGGGCTGCTGGGTGCGGCGCAAGGGTTGTCCGTCTACCTCGACGGCGTGCGCATCAACGAGGCCTTCGGCGACATCGTGAGCTGGGACCTGGTGCCCGAGTGGGCGCTCGACGACGTCGCGCTCGTCTCCGGCGCCAACCCGGCCTTCGGGCTCAATACGCTGGGCGGGGCCATCGTGCTGCACACGGCCGACGGACGTCGTGCCCCGGGCCTGCGCGGCGAGGCGTCGATCGGCAGCTTCGGCCGCTGGCAGGGCTCGCTGTCGCACGGCGGCGAGCACGAAGGCGGATGGCACCACTATGTCGGGCTCGGCCTGTTCGGCGAGGACGGCTGGCGCGACTTCTCCGACGGTCGTCTCGGCACCGTGATGGCGAAGGTCGGGCGCCAGGACGGCGCCGACGATGTCGTCGCGAGCCTGCTTGCCGGCGACAGCCGGCTGGTCGGCAACGGTCTGGTGCCGTACACCACGCTCGACGACGACGGCGCGCAGACCCCCGACCTCGGCCTTCTGCAGCGCGACGCCGTCTACACCCACCCCGACGAGACGCGCAATCGCATCGTCCAGGCCAGCGTGGCGTGGAGCCGCGATCTCGGCGGCGGCGCGCTGTTCGACGCTCTGGCCTACGTGCGCGACGCGCGCCGCGAGACCGTGAACGGCGACGAGGCCGAGGAGATGGAGGACGACGACGAAGACGAGGCCGAAGACGACGACGAGGACGGCGACGAGGCCGGGGCGCCCAACGCCAGCTTCAACCGCACCGCCACGAGGCAGCGCGGCTGGGGTCTCGCCGCCGGCGTGTCCGGGCTCAGCGGCGCGCACCGCTGGCAGGCCGGCCTCACCTACGACACGGCGCGCGTCACCTACGAGCAGAGCGAGCAGCCGGGCGTCTTCGACGAGACGCGCGGCGTGCAGGCCCTCGACCTGCCGTCGCAGGTCAGCGCGCAGGTCGAAGGCCGCTCCAGCGTCATCGGCGCCTTCGCGAGCGACACGTGGCAGGTCGCCTCGGGCACCTTCGTGACGGCGGCGCTGCGGTACAACCAGGCCAGCGTCGACAACCGGCTGTCGACGCGCGACGACGACACCGGGGTGTTCGAGGACAAGCCGCCCGAGTCGTTCACGTACCGGAGCTGGAACCCGGCGCTCGGCATCGCCCAGCGCGTCGGTGCCGCCACGCTGTTCGCGAGCTGGGCACGCAACCACCGCGTGCCCACCGTCATCGAACTCGGGTGCGCCGATCCGGAGGAACCGTGCCGGCTGCCCAGCGGACTGCAGGCCGACCCCTACCTCGAGCAGGTGACTTCGACCACCGTCGAGGGCGGAATGCGCTGGCGCCTCGACGAGCGCTGGAGCGGATCGCTGGCCCTGTACCGCACCGACAACCGCGACGACATCCTCTTCGGCAGCGTCAGCGTCACCGGGCAGCTCGGCTACTTCCGCAACTTCCCGCGCACGCGCTACCAGGGCCTGGATGCAGACCTGCGCTCCCGGCTCGGGGCCTGGGACCTGTTCGCCGCGTACAGCCTGCTGGACGCCACGTACGAGGCCGATGGCACGCTGCGCATCGGCGAGCGCAACGTCGCGGTCGCGCCGGGCACCCGTATCGCCGGGCTGCCGCGGCACCAGCTCAAGCTCGGCGCCGATCTGGCGCTGGGCGGTGGCTGGACGATCGGCGCCGATCTGCAGGCGTGGTCCTCGCGCGGCGTTGCCGGCAACGAGGACGGCCGACTGGAGGACGATGCGGAGGAGACCGTCGTCCTGGACGTGCCCGGCTATGCGGTCGTCAACCTCCGGATGCGCTGGCAGCCGGCATCGCTGAGCGGGCTGGAAGTCTTCGCCGGAATCGACAACGTGTTCGACCGCCGCTACGCGAGTTTCGGGGCGATCGCCGAGACGCTGTTCGACCCGCAGGGCCGGTACACCGGGGACGAGGCCGACGCGCTGTTCGTCGCGCCCGGGGCCCCGCGGTCGTTCACGGCCGGGATGCGCTGGAGGTTCTAGACCGCGCCGGCCGCCCTTCGGCGCAAGGCGGCCGCAAGCGGTGGGATCCTGCGGACCGCCAAGGCGTGTCATCATTCATTCGAAGATGTCCCAGTCGAGCGCCACTCAGAGCCTCTGCCCGTCGCCACAGCGCGTCCGTGACCTGATCGACGCGCTGGGCGCCGGCCTGCTCGAGCGCGACGCCGCCGTGCGGCTGGGCCTGCTGGCGGTGCTGGCCGGCGAGCACCTGCTGCTGGTCGGCCCGCCCGGCACCGCGAAGAGCGAGCTGGCGCGGCGGCTGCACCGGGCGCTCGACGGCGGCGCGTACTTCGAGCGCCTGCTGACCCGCTTCTCGACGCCCGAGGAGCTGTTCGGCCCGCTGTCGCTCAAGGCGCTCGAGGACGACCGCTACGAACGGCTGACCGCGGGCTTCCTGCCCGAGGCCGGGATCGCCTTCCTGGACGAGGTCTTCAAGGCCAACTCGGCCATCCTCAACGCGCTGCTGACGCTGCTCAACGAGCGCGAGTTCGACAACGGCAGCGGCCGGCTGCGTACGCCGCTGGTCAGCGTCATCGGGGCCAGCAACGAGCTGCCGGCCGACGAGTCGCTGCTTGCATTCCTCGACCGCTTTCTGCTGCGCGTGCCGGTAGCGCCGGTCGGCGACGACGCCTTCGACGCGCTGCTCGCGCTGCCCGACGACGATCGGTCCGCCGGCGCCTGCCGGGCGCTGTCGGGTGCGGAGCGGGCGTCGCTGCTCGAGGCGGCGGCGGCTATTCGCCTGGCGGCGCCGGCGCTCGACGGCATGCGCAGGCTGCGTGCCTTCGCGCTGGCAGCCGGCCGGCCGGTGTCCGACCGCCGCTGGCGCCAGACGGTCCGCCTGATGCGCGTCGCGGTGGCGGCCGAGGGCCGCGACGCGATCGACGCGCTCGACCTGTGGCTGGCCCCTTACGTCGTCGGCGCTGCGCCCGAGGACATGCCCGCGCTCGAGCGCTGGTTCGTCGCCGACTGGATGCAGGCGGTGCCGCAGCAGGCGCCGTGGCTCACGCGAGCGGTCGAGGCCTTCGAGCGCCAGCTCGAGATCGAGCAGCGCGCCGAGCCCGAGGGTGACGACGCGGGCAACGCCGGCAAGCTCGCGCTGGCCCGAGCGATCGGCGCCGGCGGCGAGCGCGGCGACGGCGGCATGCTGCGCATCGTGTCGCGGCAGCTCGAGCAGCGGCTCGCGCGGCGCTGGAGCCCGGTGCATGTCGCGGCGAGGGTGGCGCAGGTCGACGAGATCGCCGCGCGCGCGCGCGCCGGCCGCGACGACGCCCGGTCGCGCCACGACGAGCTGGCCGCGGCCCTGGCCGGGCGCCTGTGGCTGCCGCCCGCGCTGGCCTCGACGCTGATCGGTGCCCACGCACGGACGCTGGCGGTTCTGGATGACCTGCTGCAGCGACTTCAGGCGACCCGCGAAGGATTCGCCGCGCTGCCGGTCGACGACGGCGCGATCGACGAAGCGCCGCCGCTGCCGATCGACCTGGAGCCGCTGGTGGCCTGAGTGGCCGGCGCGCGGCGCGGACACCCCACGCTTACCGATGGACGCCGCCACGCTCGATCGTCCGTACGACCGGCTGGGTGCGCTGCCTCGCGGCCTCTGGCTGCCCGGGCTGGTCACCGCGTGCGGCGACTGCGCGCAACGGCTGGCCGACGCCGCGCGGTGGCTCGAGCACCTGAAGGCCGGGCAGCTCCCGCCGGCCGAGGCCGACTTCGCCGACGCGGACGCGGTGCGCCCGCTGCGCGAGGCGATTGCCGAGCTCGGGCTGCCCGTGCTGACGCGCGGCACGCCCGCGCTGGCCGAGCAGGTGCTGCGAACGGCGCTGTGGCACCTCGACCGCGTTCCCGGTCTGCAGCCGAAGTGCACCCGCGACGAGGCGATCGCCCACGCGGCGGCCGGCTTCCGCGACGAGTGGCAGCTCGAGACCGCCGGCCTCGAGGAGGATCTGGCGCTGCTGCAGGGCCTGGGTGACCTCGCGGCGCTGCGCTGGGACGAGCTGCGCGGCCAGTTGCGCAGCCGCGAGTGGCAGGCCGCGCGCCGCGCCAGCGAGTGGCTGCTGCAGTTGCCGTCGCTGGCCGAGCTGATCCGACGTCTCGGCCGCGCCGAGCGCGCGCCGACCCGCCGTCCACAGGCCCCGCCGCCTGCCGACGGCCGCACGGCTCGCCGCACCGCGATGCGAGCCGTGACGACGACGCTGCCCGACGAGCCGGGCGAGATCACCGGCGTGCGTTTGTCGGGCCGCATCGAGCGCATGGTCCCGGCCGAGGCCGCGATGCTGCGCCACCCGGTGCTGAAGAAGCTCTGGCGCGCACGCCACGCCGAGTCCCGGCTGCTCACCTGGCGCAGCGAGGCCGTCCTCGTCGATTGGCGCGCCGACCCGCGCGCCCGGCCACGCCCGGCCAGCCCACTCCCGGATCCCGAGCCTCTGGAGCGAGGGCCCGTGATCCTGTGCCTCGACACCTCGGGTTCGATGCGCGGGGCGCCGGAGAACATCGCGAAGGCGGTCGCGATCGCGGCGCTGCGGCTGGCTCACGAGAGCGGACGCGCCTGCAGGCTGCTGGCCTACGGCGGGCCGGGCGAGCTCGTGGAGTGCGACCTCGACCTCGCGCGTGGCGGGCTCGCGCCGCTGCTCGAGCTCATGGGCCGCAGCTTCGACGGCGGCACCGACGTGCAGACTCCGATCGAGCGCGCGATCGACAGCGTCCACGAGGCTGGCTGGTCGGGTGCCGACGTGCTCATCGTCAGCGACGGCGAGTTCGGCTGCATGCCGCGCACGCTCGACCGCCTCGAGGCGGCACGCGAGCGGCTCGGTTTGCGCGTACAGGGTGTGCTGGTCGGTGACCGCGAGACGATGGGTCTGCTCGAGGTGTGCGACGACATCCACTGGGTGCGGGACTGGCGGCGCTACGCCGACGCGGCGCAGGGCGGCGACGGCCGCGGCTTTTCGCCGGTGCACAGCCGCAGCCTGACCGCGCTGTACTTCCCGAATGCGCTGTCCCGCCACGCGCAGCGCCATCGCCCCGAGGGCGCGGGCTGACATCCGCAGGACCGCGTGTCGTTCACGATCGAGCTGCTCGCGCAGCTGCAGCACATCGGAGAGACGCTGCCGCTACCCCGCGTGCGCGCGCTGCACCTGCCGCCCGACCCGCGCCCGGGCGAAGAGCGCGGCGAGTTCTGCGCGGTCGAGCTCGTCGACGGATCGATCGGCCTGTCGTACGTGCTGCTCGGCGACACTCTGCCCGCGCTGCGGGCACGCAGCGGTGCCGGCCTGCCCGGCGCTGGCGCTCTCGAGGTGGCGGCCGGCTTCGCGGCGGACGACGCCGCGCTGCGGACGATCGGCTTCGCGGCGGCGAATGCGGTGACACGCTTCCTGTTCGACCGCGCCGGCTTCGTGCCCGCGTCGAGCGCCGATTCGGTCGGCGCGCTCGGGCTGCTGCCCGGCGACCGCGTCGGGATGATCGGCTTCTTCGCCCCGCTGCTGCCGCGCGTGCGCGCCAGCGGCGCCGAACTCGTCGTCGTCGAGCTGCGCGCCGAGCTGCTCGACCGCGCCGACGGTTTCCGGGTCACGCTCGATGCCGATGAGCTTCGCGGCTGCAGCAAGGTGCTCGCCACCGGCACGCTGCTGCTCAACGGCACGCTCGACGCGATGCTCGAACGCTGCACCGCCGCCAGCCGCGTCGCCATCGTCGGCCCGAGCGTCGGCTGCGTGCCCGATGCGCTGTTCGCGCGCGGGATCACCTTCGTCGGCGGGACCTGGATCGACGACCGCTCCGGCTTCGTCGATGCGCTGCGCGCCGGCGAGCGCCGCGCCGACGTCGCGCACAAATTCGGCCTGCGCCGCGAAGACTACACCGGCCTCGACGCCCTGCTCGCCCGGGTCTTGGGCTGAGCGCCGGGGCGCCGGCCTTCGCTCAACCGCCTCGTCCGGGCCGCCAGTGCCGCACCGGCCGGGGTGCGTGAGACGACAGCGACGACGCCACGACCAGCGCCCAGAACAGCCACGTGGCGAGCGACGGCCAGGCCCACATCGCCGCCACCAGAGCGAGCTTCGCGAGCACCACCGCCCCCGCCAGCTCGTCGAGGCGGATGCGGCGCCCGGCGAGGTCGAGCGTCAGCATCGCAGCGCCGCTCGCCGCGAGCAGCAGCAGCGCTCCGCTGCGCGCCACCGGCGCACCGAGCAGTGCGGCCGCGGTCCAGGCGACCGCGCACAGGTGCAGCGTGCGCATCGCGATCGACAGCCAGCGCGCAGCCTCGCTGCCGGCCCAGCCGTCGACGCGCTCAGCCACTGGCGACACGGGCCGGCAGGTGGCCAAAACGCAGACGCCGCGCGTGGCGCGGCGTCTGCATCGGGTTCACGACGCGGATCAGCCCGGCTTGCGCCACGCCGTACACCAGCCGGGGGCAGCGATGTGCTTGCGGCCGAACATCGAGCAGCCGGCCCAGGCGTCGGTCGGCGTTCCCTGCCAGAAGGCGCAGTTGTTGCACTTCTGGTCGGGCCTGTGGGAGGGGTACTTCTTCGAATCGACCTTGGTGGTGTCGTGCTTGTAGCCGAGCGCGATGGCGTTGTCGTCGGTCTCCTCGACGCGCGCCTGCGCGTGCGCCGCCCCGCCGGCGGCGAGCGCGCTGCCGGCGGCGGCGACCTGGACGAGAAAGATGCGGCGATTGGTGCGGGTCACGGATGTGCTCCTCGTCGAATCGACGGCGGCCCCGGCACGATTGCGCGCCAGGACCGCGCGTGCGTCACTTCATCAGCCTGAAGACCCAGACCATGCCACCCTGCTCGAGGTAGCTGACCTTCTTGGCCACGTCGCCGCCCCACAGCGGAACGGCACCCCCCCAGCCGGACACGACGGCGACGTACTGCTCGCCGCCCTCCTGCCAGGTCACCGGCGGCGCCACGACGCCGGAGCCGGTCTGGTACTGCCAAAGCACCTTGCCGGATTTCGCATCGGCGGCCTTCAGGTAGCCCTCGGGGGTGCCCCAGAAGACGAGGTTGCCGCCCGTGGTGAGCACGCCGCCCCACAGCGGCGCGTCGTTGGCGACCTCCCAGACGATCTTGCCGGTCTTCGGGTCGACGGCGCGCAGCGCGCCGATCGGGCCGTCGCCGAGCGTCTTGATCGTGAAGCCGGCGCCCAGGTAGGCCGCCCCCTTCTTGTAGGTAATCGGCTCGTTCCAGATCTCCATGCCCCACTCGTTGGACGGCACGTAGAACAGCTTCGTGTCGGGCGAGTAGGCCATCGGCATCTGGTTCTTGCCGCCGAGGAAGGACGGCGCCGAGAACACGACGTTGCCCTTCTT
>JALORQ010000021.1 GCA_025458805.1 Rubrivivax sp. | reverse complement strand
CGGGTGCCGGCGAGTCCCAGCCGGCGCGCGCGCAGCGCGACCTGCGCGCCGCTCTCCTCGCCGGTGACGTAGAGCACCGGCAGCGACGACGACAGCGCGTCGAGCGCCTGCAGCAGCAGCGTGCTCTTGCCGATCCCCGGATCGCCTCCGATCAGCACCACGCCACCGGCGACGATGCCGCCGCCGAGCACGCGGTCGAGCTCCTCCTGGCCAGTCGGCGTGCGCTCGACCTCGGCCGCCTCGATCTCGGCCAGCGTCGCCACCGGCTGGCTCTTCGCCAGCGCCTGGAAGCGATGCGACCGCGCGCCTCCGGCAGGCTCGGCGACCGTCTCGTCGAGCGTGTTCCAGGCCTTGCAGTGCGGGCACTGGCCCAGCCACTTCGGGGTGCTGCCGCCGCACTCGCGGCAGGTGTAGACGGTCTTCGCGGCCACGCTGCATCGTAGCGGTCCGCGCCTGCGGCGCGGGCGCATCGCGCGCGGCCGGGCGGCGCGCTCAGTCGCGGCCGCCGTCCCGGCGCGCGGCCTTCAGCGCGCCGACCCGCTTCTTGGCCTGCAGGCGGCGCTCGATCGCTCCGCGGCCCGGGCGCGTCGGCCGGCGTTCGTCGGGCAGCAGCGCGGCGGCGTCGATGAGCGCGCGCAGCCGTGACAGCGCGTCGTTGCGATTGCGCGGCAGGCTTCGGTGCGTCTGCGCCTTGATCACCACCACGCCGTCGGAGCCGATGCGCTGGTCGGGCCAGTCGAGCAGCCGCCGCTTCAGCGCCTCGGGCAGCGACGAGGCGCCGACGTCGAAGCGCAGCTGCGCCGCGTTCGACACCTTGTTGACGTTCTGCCCGCCGGCGCCCTGCGCGCGCACCGCGCTCCACTCGATCTGCGCGGCGTCGAGCGCCCACGCGATGCGTCGGCTCATGCCTCGTCGACCCGCATCGGCACGCGCGGCGCGACTGCGCACATCAGCTCGTAGCCGATGGTGCCCGCGGCGTGGGCCACGTCGTCGATCGCGAGTTGCGCGTCGCCGGGCCCGCGGCCCCAGAGCGTGACCTCGCTGCCGATCGCCGCGCCGGGCACCGGCGTGAGGTCGACGGCGAGCATGTCCATCGAGACGCGGCCGACCGTGCCGGTTCGGACCCCGTCGACCAGCACCGGCGTGTCGGTGCCGGCGTGCCGCGGGTAGCCGTCGGCGTAGCCGCAGGCGACGATGCCGATGCGCATCGGCTGCCCGGCGCGGTAGGTGCTGCCGTAGCCGACGGTGTCGCCGGGCTGCAGGTGCTGCGTCGCGATGAGCCGGCTGCGCAGCGTCATCGTCGGCGTCAACCCCCAGTGGCGGATGTCGTGGGCCGGGAAGTCGGGCGCGCTGCCGTAGAGCAGGATGCCGGCCCGCACCCAGTCGGCCGCCACGCCGGCGGCGGTGGCATGGCGCAGCACGGCGGCGCTGTTGGCCAGGCTGCGCTCGCCGGGCAGGTCGTGCGTGGCGCCGGCGAATGCGGCCATCTGGTGTGCGATGCCGCGCTCGCCATCGGCGTCGGAGAAGTGCGTCATCAGCGACACCTCGGCGACCTGGGGCAGCGCGTCCAGTCGTGCCCAGGCGGCGCGGAAGGCGTCGGGCCGCAGGCCGAGGCGGTTCATCCCGCTGTTCATCTTCAGGAAGACGCGGTGCGGCCGATGCGTCTTGTGGGCGGCGAGCCAGTCGATCTGCACGTCGCAGTGCACGACGTGCCAGAGGTCGAGCCGCGAGCACAGCTCGAGGTCACGCGGCTCGAAGCAGCCCTCGAGCAGCAGGATCGGGCCGCGCCAGTCGAGCGCGCGCAGCCGTTCGGCCTCGGCGAGGTCGAGCAGCGCGAAGCCGTCGGCGCCGCGCAGGCCGCGGAACGCGCGCTCGATGCCGTGGCCGTAGGCATTGGCCTTGACGACGGCCCAGACCTGGGCGTCGCCGGCCACCGCGCGCGCACGACGAAGGTTGTGCGCCAGCGCGTCGACGTGGACCAGGGCTTCGATCGGGCGCGGCATAGCAGGGTCGGCGCGGAGGGCGTCCGGTCGATTCTGCCAGTGCTGCTGCCGCGCACGCCGGCGGCTCGCGGCGCGCCGCGACCCCCATGCTATAAACCCGCGCCGCTGCAGGAGACACGCTGCGCGGGCCTCGAAGCCGGCCCGCGGCCTCGCGCCCGACGACGATGAAAAAGGGCTTCTCGACCATCATGTCGGCGCAGTTCTTCAGCTCGCTGGCCGACAACGCGCTATTCATCGCGGCGGTCGAGCTGTTGCGATCCGCCGGCGCGCCCGAGTGGCAGCGCGTGCTGCTGATTCCGCTGTTCGCGTTCTTCTACGTCGTGCTGGCGCCTTTCGTCGGCGCGTTCGCCGATTCGATCCCGAAGGGTCGCGTGATGCTGGTGTCCAACGGCATCAAGGTCGTCGGCTGCCTGATGATGCTGTTCGGCATGCACCCGCTGCTGGCGTACTCGGTGGTCGGGCTCGGCGCCGCGGCCTATTCGCCCGCCAAGTACGGCATCCTCACCGAGTTGCTGCCGCCTTCGCAGCTGGTGAAGGCCAACGGCTGGATCGAGGGGCTGACGATCGCATCGATCATCCTCGGCGTGCTGCTCGGCGGGCAGCTGGTCGGTCCGGCGATCGCCCCGCACCTGCTGGCGCTGGACCTGCCGGGCATCGAGACGCATATCGACGCGCCGGCCGAGGCGGCGATCGCGGCCATCGTGCTGCTGTACGCCGTGGCGGCGGTCTACAACGTGTTCATCCCGCGAACCGGGGCGCCGCTGCAGCCGCTGCCGGCGCGGCTGTGGACCCTGGTGGCCGACTTCCGGACCTGCAACCGGCGGCTGTGGCACGACAAGCTGGGCCAGATCTCGCTCGCGACGACGACGCTGTTCTGGGGCGTGGCGGGCAACCTGCGCTACATCGTGCTGGCCTGGGCCGCGGCGGCGCTGGGGTACACGACGACGCAGGCGTCCAGCCTGGTCGGCGTGGTGGCCATCGGCACCGCGGTCGGCGCGGTCGTGGCGTCGATGTCGATGAAGCTCGATCGCGCGACCGCGGTGATCCCGC
Organism: Rubrivivax sp.; assembly: GCA_025458805.1. Taxonomy (GTDB): domain Bacteria; phylum Pseudomonadota; class Gammaproteobacteria; order Burkholderiales; family Burkholderiaceae_C; genus Rubrivivax. The sequence continues at coordinate 20,690 of JALORQ010000021.1, read as the reverse complement.
TCGGCATCGCGATGGGGCTGCTCGTCATCGTGATGGTCGTGATCCGAGACCTCTGGGTCGCCGTGCCGTTCCTGATGATGCTGGGTGCGCTCGGCGGCTACCTCGTCGTGCCGATGAACGCGCTGCTGCAGCACCGCGGGCACAACCTCATGGGGGCCGGGCGATCGATCGCGGTGCAGAACTTCAACGAGCAGGCCTGCATCCTCGTGCTCGGCGCGTTCTACGCCGGGATGACCATCGCCGGGCTGTCGGCATTCGGCGCGATCACGATCTTCGGTCTCGTCGTCGCCGGCACGATGGAGTGGATCCGGCGCTGGCACCGCAGCAACCAGGTCGAGCATCGCGAGGAGGTCGAGCGGCTGCTCGCCATCGCGCGCCGCGACCCGCACTGAACGATGCACGACGCTGCCGCGCGCGCCGGCCGCGGCGCCGGGCCGTGGCCGGCGCTGGCGCTGACCTTCAATGCCTTCGTCTGGGGCGTGAGCTGGTGGCCCTTCCGCCAGCTCGAGGCGCAGGGCCTGCACCCGCTGTGGGCGACGGTGCTGATCTACGCCCTCGCGGTGCTGCTGATCACGCTGTGGCGGCCGCGCGCGTGGGCCGACCTGGCGCGCACGCGGTCGCTGTGGATCCTGGTCGCGGCCGCCGGGACGACCAACGCCACCTTCAACTGGGGCGTGACGATCGGCGACGTCGTGCGCGTGGTGCTGCTGTTCTACCTGATGCCGCTGTGGGCGGTGCTGCTGGCCCGTGTGCTGCTGCGCGAGGCGCTGACGCCGATGGCGCTGCTGCGCGTCGCGATGGCGCTGGCCGGCGCCGCCGTCGTGCTGCAGCCGGCCGAGGGCGGGATCGGCCTGCCGGTGCCACGCACGCTGGCCGAGTGGCTGGGCGTGATCGGCGGCTTCAGCTTCGCGCTCAACAACGTGATGCTGCGCCGCGAGGCGCACCGGCCCGAGGCGGCGCGCGCGCTGGCGATGTTCCTCGGCGGTGCGCTGGTCGCCGGCGTGGTCGCCGCGGGGCTTGCAGCCGCGGGAACCGCACCGTGGCCGCCGGCACCGGCCGTGCCGTGGCTGGCCGGTGCGCTCGGTCTCGCGGTCTTCTTCGTGCTCGGCAACGTCGCGCTGCAGTACGGCGCCGCGCGGCTGCCGGCCAACGTGACGGCGGTCGTGATGATCAGCGAGGTGCTGTTTGCGTCGGTCTCGGCGGTGGCGCTCGGAGCCGGCCACCTGTCGCCCAGCCTGGTCGCGGGCGGGCTGCTGATCGTCGGCGCGTCGCTGCTGGCGGCGCGGGGGTGAGCGTGGCGACCGGCGGCCGATGGCTGTGCCGGGTCGGCCGGTTGTCGAGGACGCATGCCCTCCCGAAGCGGGAAGCGGTCCCGATCGCGCGCGCCCGTTCCGCGCATCATCGGGCCTCCCGGTCAGGCTTCAGGGTCCTGGCGGCGCCGCCACACGGAGTTGGCCATGGACAGGATCGCAAACCGTCTTGCGTTCGATCGCCCGGAGAGTCGCGCGCGTGCGATGGGGGTTGACTTCTCTGCCGCGCAGGCCATCGTCGATGCGCGGGGCACGGTGCTCGCCTACGCGCGGACCGGCGGGATGCTGGATCCGCAGCGTGCCGAGCTGAAGCCGGGGGTTTCGATCTACCGATTCGGCGGCGGTGGGCGGTCAGCGGACCGAATCGCGCAGGGGGCCTGGTGGCTCGAACAGCGGCAGTTCGAGCGCCTCGTCAGCTTCGCCAACGTCCACCAGATGCATGTCGGACTGGCGCTTCGGCTGCTCTGCCTCGTGCCGCCGGAGTGGAGTGACCTGGACATGCTGGTGCGCGCTCGAACGCGGGTCGGGTTGCTTGCATGGCGGGGTCTCGCGGCGACCGTCATCACCCCCGCCGGCGACGGTGGCCCGGACGTGCGGCTGCCGCATCGCAACGACATCGCCGAGCATCGGCTGCACCAGATCTACGTGCCCGGGCTGACCGCGTGGACCGGACATCGCTCGCCGATTGCCGTGGAGCAGGTGCATCGACTCGAGCGGTGGACGTCGCTTCAGGGCTTTCTCTACCTGTGAGCTTGCCGGCGCGGGCGGACTGGCACGCCGGCGCCTGCATGACCCGGGCCCCGCGCGTCCTTCATCCGAACTCGTCCCCGAGCTCGGCTGCGCGGCGTCGCGCGGCGTGCAACGCTCGCACGACGGCGGCCTTCACGCCGTCGGCCTCCATCGACGTGATCGCCGCGTGAGTGGTGCCGCCGCGCGACGTGACCTGCGCCCGCAACTCGGCCGGGTGCAGCGGCGAGCGCTGCGCCAGCGCAGCCGCGCCGTCCATCGTGGCCAGCGCGAGCGTGCGGCCCTGCGCCTCTGTCAGGCCCATCTCGACCGCGGCCTGCATCATCGCCTCGACGAGAAAGAACATGTAGGCCGGCCCCGAGCCGGAGATCGCGGTGACGGCGTCGAGGTCGTCCTCCCGCTGCACCCACAGCACGGCCCCGGTGGGCGCGAGCAGGGCCTCGACCGCCGCGCGCTCGCCGGCGGCGACGGCGTCGCGCGCGTGGAGCCCGGCGATGCCGCGCCCGATGAGCGCCGGCGTGTTGGGCATCGCGCGCACGATGCGGGCGCTGCCGGTGGCGTGCTCGATGGCGGCGCTGCGGATGCCGGCCATCACGCTGACCTGGAGCGCGCCGCGCACGTAAGGCGCGCAGGGGGCGGCGGCTTCACGGAAGAGCTGCGGCTTGACGGCCCAGACGACAGTCGCCGCTCGCGCGAGCGCGGCGTCGGCCGCGGACCGCGCGGCGATGCCGAACTGCGCGGCGAGCCGCTCCCGCTGCGCCGCAGCGGGCTCGACGACGACGAGGGACTCGGGGTCGTGCCCGGCCTGCAGCAGGCCGCCGATCAGTGCGCCGGCCATGTGGCCGCCGCCGACGAAGCCGATGGTCGATGCATCCATGCGCGGCAGTGTAGCCAGCGACCCGGCCGTGCCGCTCCATGCGCGCGGCGCGGGGTCGCATGCAAAGGATGCATGGCCGCGCCGCGCCGCGCGCCCGTGCCGGTCCTAGAGTCACGGCCCAGGCCGCAGCGGCATGACCGGACCGGGCATGCCTGCATGCCACGAGGCCGGCACCCGGGCCCGGCGGCGGATCGGCCCAGCCCACAAGGAGATCGTCATGAGTCCGCCGCTGTCGTATGTCCACCCGACGCCCGAGAGCCCTTGGGGCACCTACCTCGCCCAGGTCGACCGCGTCGTCCCCTACCTCGGGCGGCTCGCGCGCTGGGCCGAGACGCTGCGGCGCCCCAAGCGCACGCTGATCGTCGACGTGCCGATCGAGATGGACGACGGCACGGTCGCGCACTTCGAGGGCTACCGCGTCCAGCACAACCTCAGCCGCGGCCCCGGCAAGGGCGGCGTGCGCTATCACCCTGCCGTGACGCTCGAGGAGGTGATGGCGCTGGCGGCGTGGATGAGCATCAAGAATGCCGCCGTCAACCTGCCGTACGGCGGGGCCAAGGGCGGCATCCGGGTCGATCCGAAGGCGCTGAGCCTCAAGGAACTCGAGCGCATGACGCGCCGCTACACGAGCGAGATCGGCCTCGTGATCGGTCCCAACCAGGACATCCCGGCGCCGGACGTCAACACCAACGCCCAGATCATGGCCTGGATGATGGACACGTACTCGATGAACGTCGGCGCCACCGCGACCGGCGTCGTCACCGGCAAGCCGATCCACCTCGGCGGCAGCCTGGGCCGCGTCAAGGCCACCGGCCGCGGGGTCTTCGTCACGGGGCGCGAGGCGGCGCGGCGCCTGGGCATCGATCTAGAGGGCGCGCGCGTCGCGGTGCAGGGCTTCGGCAACGTCGGCAGCTCGGCCGCCGAGCTGTTCGGTCAGGCCGGCGCGAAGATCGTCGCCGTGCAGGACCACGGCGGCACGATGGTCAACGAGCGCGGCTTCGATCTCGCCGAACTCGTGCCTCACGTGAAGGCGCAGGGCACGGTGGCGGGCTTTCCCGGCGGCGAGGCGGCCGACGCCGAATCGTTCTGGGACCTGCGCAGCGACATCCTGATCCCGGCCGCGCTCGAGGGGCAGATCACCGCCGAGCGCGCGCGCCGGCTGCGTACGCGGGTGGTGCTCGAGGGCGCCAACGGCCCCACGCTGCCGGCGGCCGACGACATCCTGGCCGACCGCGGCATCCTCGTCGTGCCCGACGTCATCTGCAACGCCGGCGGCGTGACGGTCAGCTACTTCGAGTGGGTGCAGGACTTCAGCTCGTTCTTCTGGACCGAGGACGAGATCAACCTGCGCCTGGACAAGATCATGGTCGGGGCGCTGAAGAAGATCTGGGACACCGCCGACGGTCACGCCATCACGCTGCGCACCGCGACCTTCGCGGTGGCCTGCGAGCGGATCCTGATGGCGCGCGAGGAGCGCGGCCTGTATCCCTGATTCGCTGACCGCCGGCGGCCTCGCGCGCGGAGCGCGCGGGACGCCCGTCACCGGTCAGACCTGCGGCTCGCGCAGGAAGATCTCGACGCGGCGGTTCTTCGCGCGGCCTTCGGGAGTGCCGTTGTCGGCCAGGGGTTCGCGCGAGCCGCGGCCTGCGATCTCCATCCTGCCGGAGGCGACGCCGCGCAGCGCGAGGTAGTCGCGCACGGTCTGCGCGCGCTGCAGCGAGAGCGGGTTGTTGATCGCGTCGGTGCCCGTGCTGTCGGTGTGGCCGACGATGGTCACCAGCGTCTTGGCGTCCAGGCCCTGCGCGAACTGGTCGAGCACCGGACGCAGCGAGGGATTGAGGTCGGCACGGCCGACCGCGAACGACAGGTCGCTGGGCACGTTGACCTTGAGCTGGTTGTCGGGGGTGCGCGCGACCTCGATGCCGGTGCCTGCGGTGGCCTGCTCCATCTGCCGCTTCTTGTCCTCCATGTTCTTCGACCACAGGTTGCCGGCGACCGCGCCGACGACCGCGCCGATCGCGGCGCCGGTGCCGGCATTGCCGCTGGTCGATCCGATGATCCCGCCAGCGACGGCGCCGATGCCGGCGCCGGTGGCGGTGCCCTTCTCGCGGGCGCTCATGTTCTCGCAGCCGGCCAGCGCGAGGGCGGCCGCGGCGACGAGGGCGATGCGGGGGAAGTAGAAAGGGGAGGTCACGAAAGGCTCCTTGTGGTGGACCGCAACGGCAAGCGTGGGGGCCGGAGACGATGATGACATCGCTGCGGGGCACTGGTTCAACGCGTTGCGGACCGTTGCAGAGGACGGGCCCGGATTGAACGGGCCGGCCGGCGGCGGCTAGCATCGGACATGGCGGCGGTGCTTGTGCCCGCCGCGGGGCGACCCCATCTGACTCGATGGAGCCCGTGACCTGACGAGATCCCGATGAACGCCTTCGCCCCACTGCCCACCGGGTCGTCCCCGCATGTCGTCGACGTCGGAGAGGCCGACTTCCGCGAATCGGTGATCGACCGCTCGTTCGAAGTACCGGTGCTGCTCGACTGCTGGGCGCCCTGGTGCGGTCCCTGCCGAAGCCTGGGACCGATCCTCGAGAAGCTTGCCGGGGAGTACCAGGGCCGCTTCGTGCTGGCCAAGCTCAACACCGAGGAGTCGCCACAGCTCGCCGCGGCGCTGCAGATCCGAAGCATCCCGATGGTCATGCTGATCGTCGAGGGCCGCCCGGTCGACCAGTTCACCGGCGCGCTTCCCGAGCGCCAGGTGCGCGAGTTCCTCGATCGGCATCTCGCTGCCGGGGCGGGTGTCTCCGAGGCCGAGCAGCTTCGGCAGGACGCCGCTGCGGCCGAGACGCCTCAGGCGGCCGAGGCGCTGCTGCGCCAGGCGCTGGCGCTCGAGCCGCGCAACCTCGCGGTCAAGTTCGATCTCGTCGAGCGCCTGGTCGCCCGCGGGGCGGTCGATGATGCGGTGCGCTGGCTCGATGGCATTGCGGAGGCGGACCGCGACGACCGGTATGACGCGTTGCTCAAGCGCGTCGCGCTCGCGCGCAACCGGCCCGCCGGGGACAAGTCCGAACTGGCGGCTCGCGTCGCCGCGCAGCCGCGCGACTTCGACGCCCGGCTGGCGCTTGCTGCGATCCTGATCTACGAGGGCGACTTCGACGCCGGCTTCGACCAGCTGCTGGAGATCGTGCTTCGCGACAAGGGCGACTGGCGCGAGAAGGCCCGTGCGCAGCTCGTCGAGTGGTTCAGCGCATGTCCCGACACCGAGGCGGTGAGCCGTGGCCGGCGGTACCTCGGCATGTATCTGAACTGAGCCCCGGTACGCCCCGCGCCGGGCGCCGGGGCATTCTTCAGGTCTTGCTGGCGCGGCAGGTGTTGAGGCCGATCAGCGGGTACAGCGGGCAAAACCCGACGGCTGCGGTTCCGAGGAGCACCAGCCCGATCCAACCCCAAGCGCCGATCGCGCCGCTGAGCGTGAGGCCGATGAGGATCGCACCGAGGACGGCACGGAGAACGCGGTCGATGCCGCCGACGTTGGCCTTCATGGGAACCTCCTTGGATTCGCGGGCATCGGCGACAGGGCCGACGTCGCCAGTGTCGGCCGCATCCATCTCCGCGTCGGTGACCGCGGTCACATCCAGCCTGACGTGAGTCAAGCTCGGCAGCGCTTTGCCTGGTGCGTCGGATGCGGCGTCACGCGTGCGGCGGCGCGCCGTGGTCGGCGAGTTCGCGCAACGCTGCCGCGTCGAGCAGCTCGATGCGCTCGCGCCCCAGCCGCACCCAGCCCTGGCGCTCGAATCTCCTCAGCAGACGGGTGACGATTTCGCGCACCGTGCCGAGCTCGTCGGCCAATGCCTGATGGGTCGCCCGAATGTCGACACCGTGGCCGAGCAGCGCGTGGGCGAGCCGCTGGTCGACGCGCTGGAACGCGACCGCCTCTGCGAGCGCCATGAGGTCGGTGAGGCGGTCGGCGAACACGCCGAACACGAAGCGCCTGAAGGGGGCGTGCGCCGTCCAGCGTTCGAACCCGGACGGTGACAGCAGCACGAGTTCGGTCGGCTCGGTTGCGCGACCGTGGGCGGTCAGGCCGCCACCACCGAACAGACAGGCGGTGGACACGACGCAGAGTTCTCCAGGCGTGACGCGGTACAGCTCGAGCGTGCGGCCGCCGGGCGAGCCACGGGCGACGCGGACGGCGCCGTGCAGCACGAGCGGAAAGCCCTGGCAGGGCGCGCCTTCGTGAAACAGCACGGTGCCTGCAGGCACCTGCGCGCGCAGCGCCTCGTGCGCGAGCACGTCCGCCCGCTCCGCTGCGTCGACCCCGGCAAGCGCCGGGTAGAGATCGAGCAGTCGCTGCTCGGCAGGCGGCAGCTGGGGTGTCGGCATCAGCCTGCCCGCCGGCGCGGGCCGGTTTCGCGCTCGAGCGCCGCCAGCCACGCCAGCGCGTGGTCGCGCGAGGTGCCGCACATCTCCGGTGACGGCTGCAGGCTGGAGCAGACCGCCGGTCGCGCAGGGTCGCCGAAGAGGCGGCAGCGCAGCGCGTCGTCGAGCTGGACGCAGCGCCGTCCGGCGGGCTTGGGTGCGGCCGGGCCGCGCCCCCGAGGAGGAACAGGCGAACTGATCGACGGCGCGATGCAGCAGGCGGCACATCCCTGGCGGCATTCCATTCGGCCATTATTCGGCCTGCGTCGGAGTCGTGCTATCGCGACCGTCGGAGGAAGCGATGCCACAGTGGTCCCTGTCGAGCCAGGCATGCAAATACGCGAATGCGTCGTATTTGTGTCGAATGGAGTGGCGGATGCCGCTCAGGCTCAACGGAGGATCGCGGGATGATCGAGTCGACGTCGATCGGTATCGTGCACCTCGGCGTGGCCTTCGGTCTCGGCCGTGCGATCACCGGCAACGCGGCGGTTGCCGGGTCGATCGCGCTCCTCGAGCCGGCGGTGAACACCGTCGTTCACTACCTGTTCGACCGGCGGTGGGGCCATTCGCGATGGTCCGCGTTCGCGATGCGGCTGCGCGGGGCGATGGACGCGATCCGCGCGACCGGGAGGGGCGCTCCGTAGAATCCGGGGTTCGTCGCGCCGACCCGGGCCGACGACGGCCCGGCGCGGGGTGCGCGCGGTTGTTCCCGGTCCCGCCATGCTGCATCCGCGCGAATTCGACGTCATCGTGATCGGCGGCGGCCACGCCGGGACCGAGGCTGCGCTGGCCGCTGCACGCATGGGCTGCGAGACGCTGCTGCTGACCCACAACATCGAGACGCTGGGTCAGATGAGCTGCAACCCCAGCATCGGGGGCATCGGGAAGGGCCACCTCGTCAAGGAGATCGATGCGCTCGGCGGAGCGATGGCGGCAGCCACCGACGAGGCAGGGATCCAGTTCCGGGTCCTCAACGGCAGCAAGGGGCCGGCGGTGCGTGCGACCCGCGCGCAGGCCGACCGGGTGCTGTACCGGGCGGCGATCCGGCGTCGCCTGGAGAACCAGCCCGGCCTGTGGCTCTTCCAGCAGGCGGTGGACGATCTGATGCTGGACGGCGACCGGGTCGCGGGGGCGATCACCCAGACCGGCATCCGCTTCCGCGGCCGGGCGGTGGTGCTGACGGCCGGCACCTTTCTCGACGGACGCATCCACGTGGGACTCGAGAACCACGCTGCTGGCCGCGCTGGCGATCCGCCGGCGGCGCGCCTGTCTGCGCGCCTGAGGGAACTGAAGCTTCCGCAGGGCCGGCTCAAGACCGGGACGCCGCCGAGGATCGACGGGCGCACGATCGATTTCTCTCGATGCCAGGAGCAGCCTGGCGACCTGGATCCGGTGCCGGTCTTCAGCTTCCTCGGAACGGTGGACCAGCACCCGCGCCAGGTGCCCTGCTGGATCACGCACACGACGGCGCGGACGCACGAGATCATTCGCAGCGGGTTCGACCGCAGTCCGATGTTCACCGGCGTCATCGAGGGCGTGGGGCCGCGCTACTGCCCGAGCATCGAGGACAAGGTCAACCGCTTCGCCGACAAGGCCAGCCACCAGATCTTCCTCGAACCCGAGGGGCTGACGACGCACGAGATCTACCCGAACGGGATTTCCACCTCGCTGCCGTTCGACGTGCAGCTGGCGGCGGTGCAGTCCATCCCGGGGCTGGAGCGGGCGCACGTCCTCCGGCCGGGTTATGCGATCGAGTACGACTACTTCGACCCGCGCGAGCTCGCGGCCGGCTTCGAGACGAGGTCGATCCGCGGCCTGTTCTTCGCCGGGCAGATCAATGGCACGACGGGCTACGAGGAGGCCGCGGCGCAGGGGCTGTACGCCGGTGTCAATGCCGCGTTGCAGGTGACGGGCAGGGAGGGCTGGCTGCCGGCCCGCGACGAGGCCTATCTCGGCGTGCTCGTCGACGACCTCGTCACCAAGGGCGTGACCGAGCCTTACCGGATGTTCACGAGCCGCGCCGAGTACCGGCTGCAGCTGCGCGAGGACAACGCCGATCTGCGCTTGACCGAGGCCGGCCGGCGGCTGGGGTTGGTCGACGACGTGCGCTGGGCGGCCTTCGCCCGCAAGCGCGACCGCATCGAGGCCGAGTTGCAGCGGCTGCGCTCGAGCTGGGTGCGGCCTCAGACGCTCCCGGCGCCCGAGGCCGAGCGGCTCGTCGGCAAGGCGCTCGAGCGGGAGTACAACCTTGCCGATCTGCTGCGCCGGCCCGGCGTGGACTACGACGCGGTCTCGGAGGTGGCGCTGATCGCCGCGGCGGCCGGGGGGGCGGATCGCCTCGCTGTTTCACGTGAAACCCTGCGTGAGGCATGGGGCAGGAACGAGGCGGACTCGGTGATCGAGCAAGTCGAGACCTCGATCAAGTACGCCGGGTACATCGACAAGCAGCGGGATGACGTCGCCCGCGCGGTCGCCCTCGAGCGGCTTCCCCTGCCCCCCGACCTCGATTACGCCGGTGTCGCCGCACTCTCGTACGAGGTCCGGCAGAAGCTGATGCGCCATCGTCCGTCGACGCTCGGACAGGCCGCGCGCATCTCGGGCGTCACCCCGGCGGCGATCTCGCTGTTGCTGGTCCACCTGCGCAAGCGCGGCAAGCGGGAGGAGGTGGGCGTCAGCACGTCGACAGCCGGCGACGTGGCTGGCGAGGCCGCCTGATCGCGGGCCACCGGATGCCGCAGCTTCCGGCGTCGCAGTCGCCGGCGACGGCGCCGAACGAGGCGACCGTCGCAGCCGTGGCCGACATCCTGAGCGACCTGGGGATCGGCGACGACGGGGATCGCGCGCGTCGCCTGGCAGACTACGTCGAGTTGCTGCTGCGATGGAACGACACGTACAACCTGACCGCGGTGCGTGAGCCGGGCGAGGCAGTATCACATCATCTGGCGGACTGCCTGGCCGCATGGCCGCCGCTGCGCGGCCGCCTGGGCGAGCGGGGCGGCAGGGTGCTGGATGTCGGCAGTGGCGGGGGCCTGCCAGGGGCGGTTTTTGCGATCGTCGACCCGTCACTCGACGTGACCTGCATCGACGCCGTGGGAAAGAAGAGCGCGTTCGTGCGGCACGTGGCGGGCCGGCTCGGGCTGCCGCGGCTGCATGCAGTCCACGGTCGTGTCGAAGCGCTGCGCGACAGGCCCGGCTTCGACGTGATCACGTCGCGGGCGTTCGCCTCGCTGCCCAGCTTCGTTGCGTTGTCGCGGGGACTTGTCGCGCCTGGGGGCGCTTGGCTCGCAATGAAGGGCCGCAGCCCCGAGGGCGAGATCGCCGAGTTGCCCGACGACATCGAAGTGTTTCACGTGGAACCGATCACCGTCCCAGGACTGCGGGCCAAGCGGTGCCTGGTGTGGATGCGCCCTAAGGAGACGTGATGAGACGGTGCCTGTCGATTCTGCTGGCGGCGGCGGTCCTGCCCGCGACCGCGTCCCCGCCCACGCCTGTCGCCGAGCTGGACGTGCCGGCCTACATGGGCACCTGGTACCAGGTGGCGTGGTTTCCGAACCGCTTCCAGTCCCAGTGCCTCAGCGACACCACCGCGACGTACCGGCGCGTGCCGGAGGGCGTCGAAGTGGTCAACCGCTGCCGCCGGGAAGATGGCCGCACCGACAGCGTCACCGGCCTTGCCCGACCGGCCGGCGCGACACTGGACGGTGACAAGCTCCGACCGGCGACGCTGGAGGTCAGCTTCCTGCCGCGCTGGCTGCGCTGGCTGCCCGTCTGGGGAGACTATTGGGTGCTGAAGCTTGGGCCGGACGGCCGCTATGCCGTCGTGAGCGAAGCCCGACGGAGCTATCTCTGGATCCTGTCCCGCACCCCGACGCTCGCCGGCGAAGACGAAGCCGACATCCGATCGTTCCTGAAGAACGACGGCTTCGACCTGTCGCGCTGGCAGAATCACCCGCACCCGAACGCCCCGCGTACGACGCCACGACCACCGGGCGCTGACTCGGCGCGATGAGGGCCCAGCGTCTGCCCGTCACCTGCCCCATGCCCGCCCGGATCTTCTGCATCGCCAACCAGAAAGGCGGCGTCGGCAAGACCACGACCACCGTCAACCTCGCCGCAGGCCTCGCGAAGGTCGGGCATCGCGTCCTGGTCGTCGACCTCGATCCGCAGGGCAATGCGACGATGGGTTCGGGTGTCGACAAGCGCACGCTCGAGACCAGCGTCTACGACGTGCTTCTCGAGTCCGCCACGCTTGCGGACGCGCGGCACGCCAGCCCCGCAGGCGGCTACGACATCGTCGGTGCGAATCGCGAGCTGTCCGGCGCCGAGGTCGAACTCGTCACGCTGCCGGGCCGCGAGCGCCGGCTGCGGTGCGCCCTCGCCGTCGTCGCCGACGACTACGACTTCGTCCTGGTCGACTGCCCGCCCAGCCTGAGCCTGCTGACGCTCAACGGCCTGTGCGCCGCGCACGGGGTCATCGTGCCGATGCAGTGCGAGTACTTCGCGCTCGAAGGCCTGTCGGACCTGGTCAACACCATCCGGCAGGTGCACGCGAACCTCAACCCCGACCTGCAGATCATCGGCCTCCTGCGCGTGATGTTCGATCCGCGGATCACGCTGCAGCAGCAGGTCAGCGAGCAGATCAAGGCGCACTTCGGATCCAAGGTCTTCGACACCGTCATCCCGCGCAACGTGCGACTGGCCGAAGCGCCGAGCTACGGACAGCCCGGGGTCGTGTTCGATCCCGCCGCGAAGGGGGCACAGGCCTTCGTCGAGTTCGCGCGCGAAGTCTCGCGGCGTCTCGGGCCGGTCCCCGCCGGGCCCGGCTGACACCGCTGCTCGCCGGCGTGTGCTTCAGTGCGAGTCGCTGAGGCCGCCGGGCAATCCGAGGCCCTCGTCGACGCCGAGGTGCACGTTCATGCATTGCACCGCTGCGCCGCTCGCGCCCTTGCCCAGGTTGTCGAGTCGGCACACCAGCAGCACGTGTCCGGCGTCGTTCGCGAAGACGAAGATGTCGGCCCGGTTGGTCTCGTTGCACCCCTGGACGTCGAGAAAGCCGTGCGACAGCGTCGCCGCGTCGCGCAGCGGCAGCACGCGCACGAAGCGCTCGCCTCGATACCGCGCCGCATAGGCGGCATGCAGCGCCTCGGGCGTCGCGCCGGGGGCGAGTTGCGACAGGTGCAGCGGCACCGACACCGCGAGACCCTTGTAGAAGTTGGCGACCACCGGCATGAACAGCGGTGGGGTGGCCAGGCCGCCATGCAGGGTCATCTCGGGCAGGTGCTTGTGGGCCAGAGCAAGCCCGTACGGCCTTGGCGACGTGAGCGCTTGCTCAATGGGAGATGCCTCGTACTGTGCAATCATCTTCTTGCCGCCACCCGAGTACCCGGTGATCGACGTGGCGCTGACCGGCAGACCGGGCGGCACCCAGCCCGCGTCCACCAGAGGCCGCAGCAGCAGGATGAACGCGCTCGCGTGACAGCCCGGGTTGGCGATGCGCTTCGCGCCGCGCAGCCGCGCGCGCTGCCCGGGGGTCAGCTCAGGCAGGCCGAAGGTCCAGCCCGGATCGGTGCGGTGCGCCGTGCTCGCATCGATCACGCATGTGCCCGGGTTGTCGACCATGGCCGCGGCCTCGCGTGCCGCCTCGTCGGGAAGGCAGAGAAAGGCGCCGTCGGCGGAGTTGTGCAGCCGACGTCGCTCGTCGGCATCCTTTCGCCTGTCGGCGGCGATGTGAAGCAGCTCGATGTCCTGGCGGCCGGCCAGCACCTCGTGGATGCGCAACCCGGTCGTGCCTTCGTGCCCGTCGACAAAGACCTTCGTCGCCACCTCGTCCTCCAACCGTCCGCGCCCGTACGGCAGCATAAGCCAGGTCAAGGCGTGCTCCGCCGGTGTGCCGACAGCGCGGCGCGCATGACCTCGTCGCGCGCGGCTGCCGCGCGGGTGGACGCACAGGCGCCTCCCTCGATCAAAATGGCGTGATGGCGACCAAGAAACCCAAGGGGCTCGGCCTCGGCCTCGAGGCTCTGCTCGGTCCGACGGTCGACGATCGGGCAGCCGCCGCCGGCGACGGCGCCCCGCGCAAGCTCGCGCTCGACCGGCTGCAGCCCGGCAAGTACCAGCCGCGTACGCGGATGGACGAGGGCTCGCTCTACGAGTTGGCCGAGAGCATCCGCAGCCAGGGCGTGATGCAGCCCGTGCTGGTGCGGCCGCTGGCCGACGGGCGGCACGAGATCATCGCCGGCGAGCGCCGTGTGCGCGCAGCCCGACTCGCCGGTCTCCACGAGGTGCCGGTGCTGGTGCGCGAGGTGGCCGACGAGGCTGCCGCCGTGATGGCGCTGGTCGAGAACATCCAGCGCGAGGACCTCAACCCGCTCGAGGAAGCGCAGGGCCTGAAGCGGCTGGTCGACGAATTCGGCCTCACCCACGAGCAGGCGGCGCAGGCGGTCGGCCGCTCCCGCAGCGCGGCGAGCAACCTGCTGCGCCTGCTGCAGCTCGCCGAGCCCGTGCAGCAGATGCTACTGGCCGGCGACCTCGACATGGGCCACGCGCGCGCGCTGCTCGCCCTCGACGCGCCGCAGCAGGTCATGACCGGGCATGAGATCGCCGCGAAGAAGCTGTCGGTGCGCGACGCCGAGCGGCTCGTGGCGCGCCACGCCGGCGGGCGCCAGGCGCCGCTGCTGCGCGTGAAGAAGGACAAGCCGCGCGACCTCGTCCGGCTCGAGGAGCGGCTGGCCGACGCGCTGGCCGCGGCGGTCGAGATCCGCGTCCAGCGCCGGACGCGGCGCGGCGAGCAGGGCGAGATCGCGATCGCCTTCGGCTCGCTCGACGAGCTGGGCGGCCTGCTCGAAAGGCTCGGCGTGCGCGAGGGCTGACGCAGCCTCGGGCCCGTCGATGTCGTCGCACATCACGCTGCGCCAGTTCCGCTACTTCGTCGCGGTGGCCGAGAGCGGTTCGGTGGCCGCCGCCTCGCGCATGCTGTCGATCGCGCAGAGCGCGCTGACCAAGAGCCTGCACGAGCTCGAGGACGAGCTCGGCCAGCGCCTGTTCGAGCGCAGCGCGCGCGGGATGCAGCTCACGGCCGAGGGGCACCGATTCCTGGCTGGCGCGCGCAAGGTGCTCGGCGCGGTGGCCGAAGCCACCGGCCCGCACCGCGCCGACGAAGGGCGGGGGCCGGCCGGCACGCTCGCGATCGGCGTCACGAGCCTGGTTGCCGGCTACTACCTGAGTGACCTGCTCGCGCGCTACCGCCGACTTTGCCCGCGCGTTCGGGTTCTGGTGACCGAGGAGACGCCGCCGTTCCTCGAGCACCTGCTCATCAACGGCGAGCTCGACGTCGCGATCATGGTGAGCAACGTCCTCGGCCAACCGCAGGCGCTGGTCGCCGAGACGCTGACGCGCAGCCCGAACCGCGTCTGGCTGGCGTCCAACCATCCGCTGGCCGAGCGCGAGGACCTGTCCCTCGCAGACTGCGCCGAGCACGAGCAGGTCGTGCTCGAGGCCGACCGGATCGACGACATGATGCGGAGCGTCTGGGCGAGGCACCTGCTCAAGCCTCGCCACATGCTGCGCACGTCATCGCTGGAGGCCGTGCGCTCGCTCGTCGGCGCGGGCCTGGGTCTCGCGATCCTGCCGGACTTCCTGTACCGGCCGTGGACGCTCGACGCGGACCACGTCGACGCGCGGCGCTTGCGTGACGACGTGCCCACGGTGGATGTCGGGCTCGTCTGGCGACGCGGCTCCGGACTCAAGCCGGTCGCCGTGGAGTTCATCGACATCGCCCGCGAGCAGTCTGCCGGCCGCATGCGGCGCGTCGCAGGCTGACCCGCGTGCCGCGTCAGCGCGCTGCCGCGGCGCCCCTCTCTCGTCGGAACTCGAGCGGCAGGGGCGGCGCGCCGCCGTCCTTGTGCTGCCCTGCGTAGACGGTGACGTGCGGGAAGGGGATCTCGATGCCGGCGAGGTCGAAGGCCCGCTTCAGGCGGCGCAGGTACTCGCGGCGCACCGCCCACTGCTCTCCGGCCTGGCACTTGAAGCGGCAGCGGATCATGACCGCCGAGTCGGCCCATCGGTCGACGCCTGCGATCTCGAGGTCGTCGAGGATGCGCGCGCCGAACGCCTCGTCGGCACGCATCGCACGCGCCACCTCGCGCATGACCGCCACCACCGCGTCGGTGTCCTCGCGATAGGCGACGCCGACGTCGATCACGGCCTGCGCGTAGCCACGCGTCAGGTTGATCACCGTCGTGATCTGGCCATTGGGCACGAAGTGCACGCGGCCGTCGTAGTCGCGCAGCTGCACGTAGCGCAGCGTGACCTCCTCGACGACGCCGGCGTGGCCGCTGCCGAGATCGACGATGTCCCCCTGGCGGATCTGGTTCTCCAGCAGGATGAAGAAGCCGGTGAAGTAGTCGCGCACCAGGCTCTGCGCACCGAAGCCCACCGCGAGGCCGACCACGCCCGCGGCGCCGAGGATCGGTGCCACCGACACGCCGAGCTCGCCGAGGACCAGCATGCCGGCGATCAGCGAGACGACGACGGTCACGAGGTAACGGAAGACCCGCCCCAGCGTCTCGGCACGCTTGACCGCCTCGCGATCGTCGAGGCGGCTCGCGACGCGGATGCGAAAGGCCCGGATCGCACGACGCAGCAGCGCCGCGACGATCCAGGCGACCGCGACGATGACCGTCACGCGCAGCGCCACGGTCGTGACGCTGCCCATGCCCGCCCAGAGGCGGGCGAGATGCTCGACGAACGACTCGTTCACGCGTGTTCCTCCGTCAGCGTCTGCAGGAATGTCCGGTGCCACCGATGCACGTCGTGCTCGCGGATGCAGGCGAGCAGCCGCTCGTGGCGTGTTCGCCTCTCGTCCAGCGGCATGCGCAGCGCGTGCTGGATCGCGTCGGCCGTGCCCTGCGTGTCGTAGGGGTTGACCAGCAGCGCGTCGTCGCCGAGCTGCTCGGCCGCGCCCGCGAAGCGCGACAGCACGAGCACGCCGGGGTCGGCCGGATCCTGGGCGGCCACGTACTCCTTGGCCACCAGATTCATGCCGTCGCGCAGCGGAGTCACGAGGCCGACGCGCGCCGCGCGGTAAAGCCCCGGAAGGCGCCGCCGAGCGACGGTGCGGTGGATGTAGCGCACCGGCATCCAGTCGAGCTCGCCGTACTCGCCGTTGATCGCGCCGCACAGGCCCTCGAGTTCGCGCCGGATGTCGGCGTAGGCATCGACGTCCTCGCGCGATGGCGACGCGACCTGGATCAGCGTCGCGCTCATCCGGTTCTCCGGGTGGCGCTCGAGCAGGCGACGGAAGGCACGCACGCGCTGCGGCAGCCCCTTCGAGTAGTCGAGGCGGTCGACGCCGACGAGCAGCTTGCGCTTGGCGTACTGCTCGCGCATCGTCGCCAGCGTCTCCTGCGCTTCGCGGCCCTGCAGCAGCGACGCGAACTCGTCGACGTCGATGCCGATCGGGAACGCGCGCGCGCGCACGCTGCGGCCGAAGGCGTGAAAGAGGTCGTCACCTCGCTGCTCGGCGCGCCCCTCGGCCTGCACGTAGCGCGCGAAGTGCCTGAGGTCGGTATTCGACTGGAAGCCGACGAGATCGTAGGCGAACAGCGAGCGCATCAGCCACTCGTGCTGCGGGATCGCTGCCAGGATCAGCGGCGGCGGCAGCGGGATGTGCAGGAAGAAGCCGATGCGGTGCGTGCTCCCGAGCGCGCGCAGCTCGGCGGCCAGCGGGATCACGTGGTAATCGTGCACCCAGATCACGTCGTCGGCGCGCAGCATCGGCATCAGCTTGTGCGCGAGCAGGCGGTTCACGCGCCGGTAGCCGTCGATGTCGCCGGCGTCGAAGTCGGCGAGGTCGAGCCGGTAATGGAACACGGGCCAAAGCACGCCGTTGCTGTAGCCGACGTAGTACGCGTCGTGGTCCTCGCGGCGCAGCGCCAGAGTGGCGAGCGTGACCTCGCCCGCGCGCTGCAGGTGCACCTTGGCCTCCCCGCCCTGGTCGCTGCCGGCGCGGTCGTCGCGCTGCGTGCTCGTCCCGAACCAGAGCCCGCCCGAGGCGCTCAGCGCGTCGGCCAGCGCCACGGCCAGCCCGCCCGCGGCCGTCCGGCGCGGATCGGCGATGCGATTGGATACGGCAACGAGTCTGGGCAAGGATGCTCCTCGATCGCGGGGGGTGCTGGTGGGCGGCACGGCCGCCAAGGCGGCCGCCTTGGCGGCTCAGCGATCCGCCGTGGCGCGTGGGGTGAGCGCTGCCGCGGCCCCGGCCATCCAGCCGAGCAGTGCGCTCGGGTGAGCCAGGCGGTAGGCGGCGAGAGTCTCGCCCTCGCCCACCTTGACAGCGACGCCACCGCACGCCTGGACGAATTCGAAGGCCGCCTCGTCGGTCACGTCGTCCCCGAAGAACCATGGACGGCGAAGGCGGAACGGACGCTCGTCGAGGAAGGACCGGACCGCGTGGCCCTTGCCGGCACGGCGCGGCTTGAGTTCGACGATCATCTTGCCGCGCAGCAGCGTCATGCCTTCGACGTGCCGCATCGCGTCGGTCATGGCCGACAGGCAGGCGTCCTCGAGCGCCGGCGCCTGCCGGTAGTGGAGGGCCAGCGATCCAGGCTTTCGTTCCAGCAACAGCCCGGGGTGCCGCTGCACGAAGGGGGCGAGCAGGGCGAGCGCCGGACCCAGGTCCCCGACCGCGATGCGCCGCAGGTAGCCGTCGTGGCCGCGGCGCTCGGCGCCGTGGACGCCGGCGGCAGGCAACTTGAGCGGATCGAGCAGGCGGTCGATGTCCGCGACGGTGCGCCCGGAGACGACCGCAACCGCCCCGCACAGCGCGGATGCGAGCGTCGACAGCAATCCTGTCGCCCGCGGGTCGACGACGACGGCGTCGGGAGCGGGCGCGATCTCGGCGAGCGTGCCGTCGAAATCGAAGAACAGGGCGCAGCCCGCGTCGGGCAGCGGCGGCTCCAGCATGCGGCCGACCTTAACCCCGGCGCCTCGCGACGTCACCCGTCGGGCCCGAAGCCGCACTTCTCAGGTGCGGCTTTCGACATCGTGCAACGGCGACCGGATCAGTGCGTCCCGCGATCCCGCGGGAACCATCGCTCGAGAAGCGCCGCGGCACGGTCGCGCCCGCCGATCCCGAAGGCGAGCGCGAGGGCGACGACGATGCCGGCGAGCAGGATGAGGAACGTCTGCTGGATGAGCCCGCCGCCAACATCGAGCTGGTCGATGGCGAGCAGCACGACGAAGCCCATGACGACATACTGCACCGCGCGGCCGACGAGTTCGGCTCCCGCGAGGCCCGCATCGCGGCAATGACCTGCAGCCGACTGGCCGACGAAGCGCGCGAAGTAGCTGCCGAGCACGACGATCAGCAGCGACAGCGCCAGCTTCGGCACGAAGAGCAGCACGCGGCCGAGCAGGTCGGTCACCTGGTCGAGCCCGAGGGTGCTCGTCGCCAGCATCAGCGCGGCGATCAGGACGAGCCAGTACGTCAGCAGGCCGAACAGCGCCGTCGTGTCGCGCCGGCTTCCCCCTTGCTGCAGGAAGGCATCGAGGCCGGCGCGCTCGCACAGCACCGGCACGTTGAACGCGCGCAGCGCCTTGTCGACGCCCAGGCGCGAGACCTTGGCGAGCACCCATCCGGCGACCACCACGGCCGCGGCCAGGAGGAGCCGTGGCGCGAATCCACCGAGTTGTTGCATCAGCGCCCGCAGCGGTTCGAGCATCACGTTCACGTCGTTCATGCGCTGGGCTCCCCGGTTCGCGCCGCGGCCGCCAGCCCGGCGGCCAGGGATTCGCGCGCGTCGTCGATGTCGTCGCCGCCGCGCTCGAGCGCGCGCTGCAACCGGACCAGCGAGCGCTCGAACTCGAACAGCTCGAGCAGCGGCGACTGAGCGACGAACTCGGCGCGGTCGGCCCACAGGCCGCCGGCCACGGCAGCGTCCGCGTACCGGCGCACGAAGCCGTCACGCAGCAGCAGCGCCGCTTCGCGCGAGGCGGCATCGAGCCGCCGGACGTCCGCCGCCTGGCTGGCCTGCCGCAGCGCGGCCCGTGCGGCGAGCAGCAGCGAGTGGCACAGCGTCGCCACGTCGCGCAGCGGGCTGTGCTTGACACACCGCTCGGCCTGCGGCAGGCCGGCGTCGGCCTCGAAGTCGATCAGCACGAAGCGATCTTGCGACAGCAGCACGTCGGGCAGCTGCAGGTCGCCGTGCACCCGCGTCTTCAGGCCGCGGGCCGGCACGGCGCGCGCGCGTTCGAGCAGGTCGTGCACGCCTGCGACCGGCAGCGGGTGCCTCACCGGTGCCGCGGAGCGTCCTTCGCCGAGAGCGGCGTGCACGCGGTCGAGCCGGGTCTCGACGGCAGCGACCCAGCGCGCGACATCGTCGGCGCGCACCGGATCGGCATCGAACGCGGGCTGCGTCGTCGTTCTCGCGAGCGCGAGGTGAAGCTCCGCCACGCACGACGCGAGCGCGCCGAGCCTGGACGCGAGCATCTCGACGCCCTCGGCAAGCGCCGCCGGGTCGGCCCCGGTGGTCTCGAACAGGCGCCCGAGCGCCTCGACGACGAGGCCCCACGCGTCGCCCTGGTGCCGGACCTGCGCCTGCAGCAGCGCGAGCACGAAGACCGATCCGTCGGCGGCGAGGTACTCGACGTGACCGGCCGTCGCCGCGACGTGGCGGTAGCCGACCTCGTTCAGGTGGCGTCCCATCTCGAGCTCGGCCACCGGCCACGGCTCGAGCTGGCGGTACGCCTTCAGCACCAGCTGCTCGCCGAGCAGCCGGATCGAGTTGCGTCCCACTGCCAGGCGTGTGAGCGGCAGCGGCGCGGCGAGCGCGTCGCGCGCGACGGCGTCGAAACCCGCGGTGGGCACGAAGCGCACGCGCCCGGCGGCGGTGGGCAGCTCGCGGCGCCGGCCGATCGCCTCGACGACGGCGCGGCAGAAGCGCTCGTCGCCCATCGCGTCGGCGAGCACGCCGACGGCAGCCTGCTGCCGCACGCGCGAGACGGCCACCGGCGCGAGCGCGCGCGCACGCTCCTCGTGCGCGTCCTCGAACACGAGCGACAGCGGCAGGAAGTGGCGCACGCCCGCCGGCGCCGCGGCCTCGTCGACGATGGCGAGCAGCCACTGCTCGCCGTCGGCGTCGAGCATCGCGTGGTCGGTGATCGGCAGGCTCGCGACGGGTCCGGCGGCGTCGAACCAGCGCTGGCGACGCGCGAAGCGCGGCAGCAGCTCGTGCTCGAGCTGCGCGCGCGTGCGCTCGGCCAGGCCGATGCGCCACGGCACGACGCGGTCGCGGAAGAAGCTGTTCCAGCCGTCGAACAGCACGAGCACGGGCAGGTCCTCGGCC
>JALORQ010000266.1 GCA_025458805.1 Rubrivivax sp. | reverse complement strand
CGGGCTGCGCGTGGGCGACGTGATCCTGTCGTTCAGCGGCGAGCCGATCGCCGAGTCGGGCGACCTGCCGGCACGCGTGGCCGCGACGAAGCCCGGCACGTCAGCCGCGCTGAAGGTCTGGCGCGACGGCCGCGAGACGGCGCTCGACGTGCAGGTGGCCGAGATGCCCGCCGAGCGCGGCGCCGTCGTCGCCGACGCTGCAGAGCCCAAGGGCCGGCTCGGCGTCGTCGTGCGGCCGCTCGAGCCGGCCGAGGCGAAGCGCCTCGGCGCCGAAGGCGGCGTGCGCGTCGAGCGTGTCGGCGGTGCGGCCGCCAAGGCGGGCGTGCGCGCGGGCGACGTCATCGTCGGCGTCAACGGCCAGCCGGTGACCAGCCCCGACGACCTGAAGCGCGCCGTCGACGGCGCGCGCGATCGCGTCGCGCTGCTCGTGCAGCGCGGCGACGGCCGGCTGTTCGTGCCGGTGCCGCTCGGCTGACGTTCGGTGGGCGACCGCCGGGCGCGGAGGCCGCCCGGCCGTTCCGGGCCCGGCGGCGACCGCGCGACGATGCGCGCCTCAGGCGGTGTAGATTCCGCCGCGCGGCGGCACCCGCCCCGCGACTCCGCTGCACGAGGGCTGCCGATGATCACCGTCCCGCGACTGCGCCAGCTCCTGGCCGGGCTGTCGGCCGTGCCCTGCGCGCTGGCCGGGGGGTCGGCGCTGGCACAGTCGCCGACCCAGGGCTGGCTGGACCGGCGCTTCGCGGTCGATCTCGGTACCTTCGTCATCGGTACCGAACTGAAGGCCAGCCTGAACGGCGAGGTCAGCACCGACAACGAGGCGGTCGACTTCGACGAGACCTTCGGTCTCGGCAAGGACGTGACCCGCTGGCGCGTCGACGCGCTGTGGCGCATCGCCCCGCGGCACCAGCTTCGATTCGCCTACTTCGACACCTCCAGCGCCCGCACCGAGACCATCGACGGCGACATCGAGTGGGGCGACTATGTCTTCACCGCGGGGGGCGAGGTCACGGCCGAGTTCGAGGCCCGGGTCTACATCCTGTCGTACGAATATGCCTTCGTGCGGGACCCGCGCTACGAGATCGCGGCGGTGCTGGGCTTGCACCACTCCGAGCTCTCGCTGGCGCTGTCGGGCAACGCGAAACTGACCGACGCGAGCGGCCGTCTCGTCGACCAGGGCAACACCAGCCAGGCAGCGAGTGCGTCGGCGCCGTTGCCGATGATCGGGCTGCGCGGCACCTGGGTCGCGTCGCAGAACTGGGTGCTCGAGGCTGCCGCCGCAGCCTTCGCGGCCCGCTACGACATCTACGACGGCACCTGGTACCAGCTCCGCGCGGGCGCGACGTGGATGTTCAACCCGCACTTCGGGGTCGGCGTCGCGGCGCACCACTTCCGCACCGATGTGGAGATCGCCGGCGATTCGTTCGATGGCCGGCTGAAGACGAGCTACACCGGCCTGCAGGTCTACGCGACCGCCGCGTTCTGATCCGGCAGCCGGCGGGTCACGGGGTCGACTGCGACTCCACGACCAGATCGAGCACGTAGACGAACGGCGAGCCGCCGCCCGCCGCGCCGCGGTCGAAGCGCTTGAGGCGCAGCACGTTGCGCACGCCCGCCTGGTGCGTATAGCCCTCGATCGGTTCGGCGAACGTCTGCCACGCGCCGGGGGTGCCGACGACGAGCCCCTTGTCGTCGTATCGACGCTCGCGCACCTGCAAGCACGCATTGGCGCCAGGCGGCGGGCTGGGGCAAGGCACCGTCTGCGCGGCGACCTCCAGGAAGACCCGCGTCGGCGCGCCGTAGCGCGCCTCGGGCGTCATCCGGCCCGAGAAGGCGAGGATCGCGTCGGCGGAGGTGACGAGGCGCAGCGACGGCTCGCCGCCGGGCGTCACGTCGATCGTCGCGGGCTTCGACAGCAACGCGGCCAACGTGTCGTCGACCTTCATCGCCGCGGGCTCGCAGGCCATCATCGTCGAGGCCATGCGCGCCGCCTCGAAGCGGTTGCCTTCGACACGGTAGCCGCCGAAGATGCGGTTGCAGCCGCCTTCGATGCCGAGCCGGCCGTCCGCGAAGCCGAACACGACCGGTCGCCCCGCGCCCGGCAGCAGCGCATCGATGCGCCGACCCTGCGCGTCGAGGGCCGACACGAGCGTCCAGCGATGCGACTCGAGCGTGCGCTGCAAGCCCGCTTGCGGCCCGGCGGCCACGCGCTCCAGCACATGCCGCGCCGGCTGCGGCCACGAGGGTGCAGCGCCCGGGTCGAGCAGCGCGAGACGGCCCTCGCCGACGGCGAAGCGCTGCCCGCCGTGCCCGGCCTCGAGCGCGATCGCGTTGCCGCCCGGCTGCCACGCGAAGCGGCCGCCGGCGAGGCGCGGCTCGCGGTCGCGGTCGATGACCAGGCGCGACAGCTCGTACGTGCCGTCCTGGCGCAGGGTCAGGCGCGTGCGGATGCCGGGGCAGTCGGCACAGGGCAGCACGCCTTCGTAGACCCCGGCCCAGTCGAGCGCGTTGCGGCTGCCGTGCGCCGGATCGGG
>JALORQ010000020.1 GCA_025458805.1 Rubrivivax sp. | reverse complement strand
CAACCGCCTGGTGCGCAAGGGCGAGTTGCTGTTCCGCATCGACCCGACGCCGTACCAGAACGACCTGAACGTCGCGAAGGCCAAGCTCGCCGCCGACGAGGCCAAGTTTGCCCAGGCGGTGGCCAGCGTGGCCGACGCGACGGCCGGTGAACGCACCTTGAAGGAACAGCTCAACGCCGCCAACGCCCAGGTGCGCGCCCTGCAGCCGCGGCTCGATCTCGCCAAGCTGCGCGTGCGGCAGAACCGCGAGCTGGTGGCCACCGGTGCCGGCGACCGGTTCGCGCTCGAGCAGGCCGAGGCCAACGTCACCGAGCTGGAAGCGCAGATCGCCACCGCCGCTGCCAACGAGGCGCAGGTGACGCAGAAGCTCTCGGGCCGGGTCAACGGCGAGCTCGCGACGATCGCCGCGGCGCGCGCGCAGCTCGCGACCGCGAAGGCGCAGGTCGACCTGAGCCGTGCCGAGGTGGCCAATGCGCAGTTCAACCTCGACCAGACCGCGACCTACGCCCCGGCCGACGGCTATGCGACCAACGTGCAGCTGCGCCCCGGTTCGTTCGTGGTCTCGATGCCGCTGTCGCCGGCGATGCTTTTCGTCGAGGAGGAGGTCCAGGTCATCGCGCTGTACGCGCAGAACGAGCTCGTGCTCGTCGAGCCCGGCAACCACGCCGAGATCGCGCTGCCGACCTACCCCGGCCGGGTCATCAAGGCGAAGGTCGACTCGATCGTCTGGGCGCAGGGCCAGGGCCAGCTCGCACCCGCGGGCACGCTGCCGCAGACCGGCACCTTCCCGCAGGCGCCCGGGCGCTTCCCGGTCAAGCTCGAGATCGACGAGCGCGACCGCGAGCTCTTCCTCGCCGCCGGCGCCGCCGGGGCGGGCGCGATCTACACCGAGCATGTCGCGGCGATCCACATCCTGCGCATGGTGATCCTGCGCGTCGGCTCGATCACCAACTACCTCGTGCTCAAGCTCCACTGATGGCTGCGACTCGCTTCCTGCGCGCCGTCGTGGCCGCGGCCTGCGCGGCCACGGTGGCCGGCTGCGCGCTGCAGTCGCCCCCGCCGCGCGACGAGTTGCTGCGGCAGGCGCTGCCGAACGCGCCGCTGCCCGCGTCGTTCGGCGCCGGCGGCGCGACCGGCACCGCCGCCGACCGCTGGCTCGCGACCTTCGGCGATGCCGCGCTGCCGCCGCTCGTCGACGAGGCGATGCGCTTCAACGCCGACCTGCAGCAGGCCGCCGCGCGCGTCGAGCAGGCCGGCGGCTACCTGAAGGTCGCCAGCGCGTCGCTGCTGCCGCAGATCGGCGTCTTCGCCACCGGCAGCGGCGGCAACAGCAGCGGCACCGGCGGGCTCAACGGCATCTGGCTGAATGCCGCGCTCGAGCTCGACGTCTGGGGCCGCGTGCGCTATGCCGAGGCGGCCTCGCGCGAGACGCTCGCCGCCGCCGAGGCCACCTTCGCCTACGCGCGCCAGTCGCTCGCCGCCACCGTCGCCAAGGGCTGGTTCCTCGCCACCGAAGCGGGCCTGCAGCGCGCCATCGCCGCGGACATGGTGCGCGCGTCGGAGGCGCTGCTGCGGCTGGCGCAGGAGCGCCAGCGCGTCGGCAACGGCACCGAGCAGGACGTCGCCGCGGCGCGCGCCAACCTCGGCGGCTACCGCGACGCGCTGCGCCAGACCGAACTCGCGCGCGAGCAGGCGCTGCGGGCGCTCGAACTGCTGCTCGGACGCTATCCGTCCGCCGAGGTCGCGGTGGCGACGCGGCTCGCGACGATGCCGCCGCCGGTGCCGGTGGGCCTGCCGTCGGAACTGCTGGAACGCCGCCCCGACGTCGTCGCCGCCGAGCGCCGCGTCGCCGCCGCGTTCAACCGCGTCGGCGAGGCGAAGGCGGCGCGGCTGCCGCGCATCAGCCTGACCGCGGGCGGCAGTTCGATCTCGAGCGACGTCGTCGTGCTCAAGGAGCGCGACAACCCGGTGTGGAGCCTGGGCGCCAACCTGATCGCGCCGCTGTATCAGGGCGGTGCGCTCGAGGCCCAGGTCGAGGTCCGCAGCGCCGAGCAGAAGGAGGCCGTCGCCGCCTACGCCGCCGCCGGCCAGCGCGCCTTCGGCGAGATCGAGAATGCGCTGTCGGCAGAGATTGCGCTGCGGGACCGCGAGGCCATCCTCGAACAGGCACGGCGCGACAACGAACGCGCGCTCGAGTTGGCACAGGTGCAGTACCGCGTCGGCAGCACCGACCTGCGCGCGGTCGAGCAGCGCCAGCTGGCCGTCCACTCGACGCGCATGTCGCTGCTGCGTGTGCAGACCGATCGCCTCGCGCAGCGGGTCAACCTGCACCTCGCGCTCGGCGGCTCGTTCGACGAGCCGCCTGCGGCCGCGCCGACGCCGGTCGCGTCGCGCTGATCCGCCGGCCGCGGCGCAGGCTCGGCCTCAGGTCGACGCTGGCGCGCCCGGGGCCGGACGCGGAGCAGACGACGTCATCGCGCGGTAGCGCTCGATCGCCTCGCGGGCATTGAACAGCAGGCGCTCGCGGCCGAGCCGGTCGGCGAGCCCGGCATGCTGCACGGCCTCGAGTACGCCGGGATTGAGGGCCGCCAGCCAGACCACGAGGCCGCGCTCGGTCAGGCGCTTCTCGCCTTCGATCAGCGCCTGCAGCGCGGAGTACTCGATGTCGGGCACGCGGCTCAGGTCGAGCACCAGCACGCGCGGCTGGTGCTTCGCCACCAGCGCGCCGATCTGCTCGCCGACGCTCTGCGCATTGACGAAGAACAGCCGCCCCTCGGGTCGGACGATGAGCAGGCCTTCGAAGGTTTCGTCGTCCGGGTGCTCGGGCGACAGCGGCCGCAGCACGTCGGCACCGCGCTTGCGGCCGATGACCGAGACACGCGGGTGCGCGGTCTGGCTGGCGAGCCCGATCATCGAGACGATGATGGCGACGACGATGCCCTTGAGCGTGCCGAAGACCAGCACGCCGGCGCAGGCGATCAGCGCCCAGCGGAACTCCATCGTGCGCACGCCGCGGATGGCGCGGAACTCGGCCGGCTGGATGAGGCCCACCGAGTAGACGATGACGACCGCAGCGAGCGTGGCATTCGGCATCAGCCCGAGCAGCGGCGCGAGCAGCAGCATCGTCGCCAGCGCGACGCCGGCGGTCACCAGCGACGCGCGTTGCGAGCGCCCGCCGGCCGCCTGCACCACCGCGGTCTGCGACGTGCCGCCACCCGCCGGCATCGCGCCCAGCAGCGCGCCGCCGAGGTTGGCAGCGCCGGTGGCCAGCAGTTCGCGGTTGGCGTCGATCGGCGGGTCGCCCGGGCGCGCGAAGGCGCGGCCGGCGGCGATGCTCTCGGTGAAGCTCATCAGCGCGATGCCGATCGCGCCCGGCAGCAGGGTCTCGACCAGGGCGAGGTCGGGCAGCGTCGGCGCCGGCAAGCCCTGAGGGATCAGGCCGACCGTCGCGACGCCGTGCGCCGAAAGGCCGAGCGCCCACGACGCGGCGATGCCGCCGCCCACCGCGACCAGCGGAGCCGGCGAGTGAGGCCAGAGGCGCTCCATGCCGATCAGCACGGCGAAGGTCGCCGCCGCCACCGCGAGCGTCGCCGTCGAGGCGTCGGGCAGGTGCTGCACGATGCCGAGCAGGTCGGTGAAGAAGCCGTGCTTCTCGATGTGGATGCCCAGCAGCTTGGGCAACTGGTCGAGCACGATGACGAGCCCGATGCCGGCCTTGAACCCGACCAGCACCGGCGTCGAGATGAAGTTGGCGACGAACCCCAGGCGAAGAAGCGCCGCGAGCATCAGCACGATGCCGACCAGCGCCGCCAGGGTGGCGCCGGCGGCGACGAGCCGCGCCGGGTCGCCGTCGGGCACGACCAGACCGAGCTGGGTGCCGGCGAGGATCGCCAGCGTCGTCGTCGAGCTGACGTTCAGCACCTTCGAGGTGCCGAGCAGCGCATAGACCACCATCGGCACGAAGGCCGTGTACAGACCCACCGCCGGCGGCAGCCCGGCGACGGTGGCGTAGGCCATCGCCTTCGGCACGACGACGGCCGCCGCCGTCAGACCGGCGACGACGTCGAAGCGCAGCGAAGACGTCAGAAGCGTTCCTCGATGAAGCGGAACGGATAGTCGGCCGGCTTGTAGCGCCCGATCTTGCGCTTGGGCAGCTCGATCTTCATCGGCGGCTGCGGCTCGTAGGGCACATGCCTGAGGATGTCGCTGATGACGTTGAGGCGCACGCGCTTCTTGTCCTCGGAGCGCGCGACGAACCAGGGCGCCCAGGAGGTGTCGGTGGCGGCGAACATCTCGTCGCGCGCCTTCGTGTAGTCGTCCCAGCGGTCGTAGGACTTCAGGTCCATCGGCGAGAGCTTCCAGGTCTTGCGCCCGTCGCCGATGCGTGCCTTCAGCCGCCGCGTCTGCTCCTCGGGGCTGACCTCGAGCCAGTACTTGAGCAGGATGATCCCGGAGTCGACCATCAGGCGCTCGAACAGCGGGATCGTCTGCAGGAAGCCCTTGGCCTTCTCCTCGCTGACGAAGCCCATCACGCGCTCGACCCCGGCACGGTTGTACCAGCTGCGGTCGAAGATCACGATCTCGCCGGCAGCCGGCAGGTGCGGCATGTAGCGCTGGCCGTACATCTGCGACTTCTCGCGCTCGGTCGGCGCCGGCAGCGCGACGACGCGGAAGATGCGCGGGCTCACGCGCTCGGTGATGGCCTTGATGGTGCCGCCCTTGCCGGCGCCGTCGCGGCCCTCGAAGACGATGCAGACCTTCAGCCCGTGCTTGACCACCGACTGCTGCAGGCTGACCAGCTCGACATGCAGCTTCTTCATCTCCCGGTCGTAGTCCTTGCGCGAGAGCTCCCGCGGCGCGGCAGGCTCGGGCGGCAAGGCGCCATCGGTCGCGGCGGCTGCAGCCTCGCCGGCGACGGCCACTTGCTTGGCTGACCTGCTCTTCTTCGACATGTCGGTCTCCATCGATTCGAACATCGACTTTACCCGTCCGCCGACGCGTCACGGCCCGCCGGCCCGGAACGCATCGACGTGATCGAAGCCGGCCCCGTGCACCGGGGCGTCTCTGGTAGGCTGCCCGCAACGATCCCGATGCCGACGGAGCCACGATGCTCGACTTCGACCGCACCGCCGTCCTGCGCGACGGCACGCCGGTGCGCATCCGCGCCGCGCGTCCCGACGACGAGGCGCGCGTCGTCACCGCCTTCGGCAAGCTCGAACGGCACAGCGTCTACACACGCTACTTCTCGTTCCGTAAGGCGCTCTCGGCCGCCGACCTGGCGCGGCTGCTCGACAACGACGGCGTGCGCGGCGCCGCGCTGCTCGTCACGCTCGGCGATGCGGCGCAGACCGTGATCGGCGGCGGCAGCTATGCCGCGCACCCGGGGGCCGACGGCCGGCCGGTCGCCGAGGTCGCCTTCACCGTCGAGGAGGATTACCAGGGCCAGGGCATTGCCGGCCTGCTGCTCGACGCGCTGGTCGAGGTCGCACGCGCGCACGGCTTCGACCGCATCGATGCCGAGGTGCTGGCCGAGAATGCGCCGATGCTGCGCGTCTTCGAGCGCTGCGGCCGCGCGCCGAGGCGCCGCCGCGACGGCGGCGTGATCCACGTCGAGATCGACATCGCGGCGCCGGCCGGCAGCGATGCCGGCTGACATCGAGCCGCCGGACGGGCACCGCCTGCTCGACCCGATCGACCGCAACTCGGAGATCCTGTTCGGGCTCTTCATGGTGCTGTCGTTCACCGGCACGCTGAGCGCGGCGACCGCGGGCCGCGAGGACGTGCGCACGATGCTCGTCGCGGCCATCGGCTGCAACGCGGCCTGGGGCTTCGTCGACGGCGTGATGCACGTGCTGCGCACCCTGGTCGCGCGCGGCCGCGAGGCGGCGCTGGCGCGCGCCGTGCGCGCCGCCGAGCGACCCGAGCTGGCGCACCGCCTGATCGCGCACGACCTCGGTCCGCCCGCCGAGGCGTTCGGGCCGGCCGAGCTCGAGCGCGCCCGGCAATGGTTCGTCGCGCATGCGCAGGCCGCGGAGGATCGGCCGCGGCTGTACGCACGCGACCTGCAGGCGGCGCTCGGCATCTTCGGCCTGGTCTTCGCGTCGACCTTTCCCGTCGTGCTGCCCTTCGTGTTCGTCGACGACCTGTGGGCGGCCAAGCGCCTGTCGGGCGCGGTCGCGATCGCGATGCTCTTCCTCTGCGGCTACAACTGGGGCCGGCACGCCGGGCTGCGGCCCTGGCGCACCGGCCTCACGATGGTGTTGATGGGCGCGGGCATCGAGGCCGTGGTGATCGCGCTCGGCGGCTGAACTCGGCGACGCGGCGCGCACCCGCGCCCCGGTGCAGGAGCATGCCCGACGTCACTCGCATGACGCGGATGTTGCGGTGCAATACTCCTTTCTGACGCCGATGCCGAGGATTTCGACGATGCCCTCCCCGACCGACCGCTCCGACCTCGCCGCCCATCGTCTGGCGGCGATCACGCAGCTCTTCCAGCGGCGCGCCGAGACCGCCCGCGCGCGCTTCGCCGATCGGGTGCAGCACGCGATGGCATGGCCCGGGCTCGCCGCAGCGACCGGCGCGACGCTGCCCATGTGGCCCTGGAGCGATGCCCTGCCCTACCTCGTCGACGGCGCGCAGCGCGCGGTGCTGTTCTGGGACACGCTGCGCCAGCGCGGCGACAACTGGCTCGCGCACGAGCGCGCCGGAAAGCCGCCGCTCCTGCACTTCGAGTACGAACCGGTGCTCGACGCACGCGGCTTCGAGCGCCCGGTCAACTACGCGCTCGTGCGCATCGTGCCGCCCGAGGGCGTGGAGGTCGACGACACGCGCCGGCCGTACGTGATCATCGACCCGCGCGCCGGGCACGGCCCGGGCATCGGCGGCTTCAAGGACGATTCGCAGGTCGGCGTCGCGCTGCGCGACGGACACCCGGTCTACTTCGTCGTCTTCTTCCCCGAGCCCTGCCCCGGGCAGACCTTGCCCGACGTCTGCGCCGCCGAACGCGTCTTCGTGCGCAAGGTCCGCGAACTGCACCCGGAGAGCCCGAAGCCGGCGATCGTCGGCAACTGCCAGGGCGGCTGGGCGGCGATGATGCTCGCGTCGTCGAGCCCCGAGGACACCGGGCCGATCGTCGTCAACGGCGCGCCGATGTCGTACTGGGGCGGCGCCTGGAGCGACGGCGAGGGCGACAACCCGATGCGCTACGCCGGCGGGCTGCTCGGCGGCAGCTGGCTCGCCTCGCTGAGCGCCGACCTCGGCGGCGGCACCTTCGACGGCGCGCACCTGGTCTCGAACTTCGCCAGCCTCAACCCGGCCAACGCGCTCTGGGACAAGTACTACAACCTCTATGCGAAGGTCGACACCGAGGCGCCGCGCTTCCTCGAGTTCGAGCGCTGGTGGGGCGGCTTCTACCTGATGAACCGCGAAGAGATCGACTGGATCGTCCAGAACCTGTTCGTCGGCAACAAGGTCTGGTCGGAGCCCACCGGGGCCGGCGGCCAGGTCTTCGACCTGCGCCAGATCCGTTCGCCGATCGTGCTGTTCGCGTCGATGGGCGACAACATCACGCCGCCCCAGCAGGCGTTCAACTGGGTTGCCGACGTCTACGGCTCGACCGACGAGATCAAGGCACGAGGTCAGGTCATCGTCGGCCTGCTGCACGAGGACGTCGGCCACCTCGGCATCTTCGTCTCGGGCAAGGTCGCGACCAAGGAGCACGCGCAGATCGTCTCGGTGATGAAGTCGATCGAGGCGCTGACGCCCGGCCTCTATGCGATGCAGATCGAGGACGACGGCGCGGGCGGCTGGACGGTCTCGTTCCAGGAACGCAGCCTCGAGGAGGTGGCCGCCCGGCTGAACCGCTTCGGCCGGCGCGACGAGACGGCCTTCGAGGCCGTGCGCAAGGTCTCGGAGTTCAACCAGAAGGCCTACGAGCTGTTCGCCCAGCCCTTCGTGCAGGCGATGACGACCGAGGGGTCCGCCGACCTCGGCCGCTGGCTGCACCCGCAGCGCGTCGAGCAGTGGGCAGCGTCCGGGCTCAACCCGTGGCTGGCCTGGACCGCGCCGCTCGCCGCGCTCGTGAAGGCGCAGCGCCAGCCGGCCGCGGCCGACTCGCCCTTCCAGCGGGCCGAACGGCTCGGCGCCGAGATGACCAGCGCCTCGCTCGACCTCTACCGCGACCTGCGCGACGCGGCCAGCGAGGCCCTCTTCTTCCAGACCTTCGGCGTGATGTTCCCGTTCGTGCACGGCGAGCCCGAGGCACCCGCGCAGCCGGCCGAGGCGACCGATCCGAGGACGCTGCCGGTGGTGCGCGATGCCCTGGCGGCCATCGCCGACGGGGGCTACCCGGAAGCGCTGGCGCGCGCAGCCTGCCTGCTCGCTCGCCGCGGCGAACCGCTGCCGCTGGCCCGCGTCGAGCTGAAGGCCGAGATGGCCGGCGAACTGTCGTCGCTGCTGCCGCCGCTGAGCGCCGAACAGTGGCACCGGGTGCGCGGCATCCAGGAGGTCATCTGCCGGCACGAACCCGAGCGTGCGATCGAGACATTGCCGGTGCTGCTGTCCGACGCGCGCGACCGGCAGCGCTTCTTCGCGCTGCTCGACACGCTCCTGGCCGACCCGCGCGTCGGCGCCGCGCGCGCGACGGCCGCGCAGCGCGCGACGATGGCCCGCATCCGCGCCGCTCTGGATGCGCCGCAGGCGCAGACCCGTGCGCGCCCGTCGCGCGGACGCAGGCAGGCCGTGGCGTCGTCGTCGAGATGACGCGCCGCCGGTGCCGCTCGACCATGACACCGATATCATGCGCCCGACGCCCGAAAGGACCCGCGACATGCCCGACGACGACGCCCCGCCCGCATCCCATGCCGACCTGGGCGAGGGCTACATGCGCCAGCGCTGGTCCGAGCACTTCGAGGAGATCGTGCTCGAGATCGGGCGCCTCGCGAAGTCGTGCGACGTGCAGCTGCTCACGCCCGGCGTGATCGAGCGGGTGCTGCACGGGGATTCGAGCGTCTGCGGCAACGACAACCCGCGTGCCTTCGACAAGATGCGTCAGCTGCTGATGATGCATTACTCGGTTCGCAGCAACGCTGCAAGCACGCTGGGTCATGCCGAGACGAACCAGATCATCGCGGAGATCGTGGAGCGGATCAAAGCGCGCTTCGGCGACACCGGCGATACCCCGTCGCGCTGATCGGCCGCCCACGCCGGGAACGGCCGCATGGGGAACCCTCGCACCACGGGGCGCCGATCCGACGAGGCGGCCCCCTCCACCGGAGCCACGACATGGCCGACGACGACTCCCCCGCATCGCATGCCGGCATCGGCGAGGGCTACCGCCACGAACGCTGGCTGAAGCACTTCGAGCAGATCGACCTCGAGATCGGCCGGCTGGCGACGATGTGCCAGGTGCAACTGCTCGACCCCGGCAACATCGAGCGCGTGCTGAAGAACGACGCGCTGGTCTGCGGCAAGGCCAATCCGGCTGCCTTCGCCAAGCTCCGGCAGCTCCTGATGATGCATTACTCGGTGCGCGACCAGGCGCTCGTCAGTCTGGGAGAGGACGAGACGATGGCCATCATCGGCGAGGTCGTCGGGCGGCTGCGAACCCGCTTCGGCGACAGCCTCGGCAAGCCGGCGACGTGACCGCGGCGCGGCCGGCGGTTGCCAGGTCCCTCGGCGACCGGCATCGCGCCGTGGAGCGGGCGATGGGAATCGAACCCACGTCTTGAGCTTGGGAAGCTCAGGTCCTGCCATTGAACGACGCCCGCGGACGCACGGAGTGTAGCCCGTCCGCGGGCACCCCGGCGACCGGGCCGGGGCGCGCCGGCAGCGCACCCCGGCCTGCGCTGCACGCTAGAACAGGACGAAGTCGCTGGCCGCGAGCGCGCTGTTGTTGACCACGACGGCGATCAGCGACAGCTCCTCCACCGTCACCGCTGCATCGGCGTTGTCCGCCTCGAAGGCGAAGACCGCGGACGAGATGCCGTTGTCGACGACGAAGATGCGTTCGTTGCCGACGGCGAAGCTGGCATCGGCGCTGCCGATCACCGTGGTCACCGCGCTGGCGAGGAACGACGCCATGCTGGTGCCGAAGCTGAACGTCGCCGACGCGTTGGCCGTGAAGACGACGAGCTCGGCGTCCTTGTCGAAGTCGCCGCTGGTGTGCGTGACGACACCCTCGAGCGTCGCATCGCCGTCGCCGACGATGACATTGTCGATGGCGAGCTTGTCGCTGCCCGACTGGAAGTCGGCCACCAGCGAGCCGACCGAGAAGTACCACTGGCCGTTGCCCGGCGAGGTCTCGATGGCGCCCGACCCGCCGACGAAGCGGAAGACGTCGTTGCCGACGGTCCCGCTGCCGAACTGGTCGTCGCCCCACATCTGATCGGCGGCGGTCGAGAAGGCGCCCGTCGGCACCAGCGGCGCACCGGCCTCCAGCGTGTCGTTGCCGGCGCGGCCGACCATCACGTCGGCGCCTGCCCCACCGGCGAGGGAGTCGTTCCCGCTGCTGCCCCAGAGCTGGTCGTTGCCGTCCTCGCCGAAGATCTTGTTGCCCGTCGTCTCGGTGTACGGCAGGTAGCCGTAGTCGTAGCTCTCGAAGCCGTAGAGCACGTCGTTGCCCGCGCCGCCGAGGATCGAGTCGGCACCGTCGGCGCCGTAGATCGTGTCGTTGTCGTCACCGCCGCTCAGCGTGTCGTTTCCGGCCTCGCCGTCGAGGGTGTCGCTGCCGGCCTCGCCGATTGCGGAGTCGTTGCCGGCACCGCCATTCAGCGAGTCGTTCTCGGTGCCGCCGCGCAGCACGTCGTCGCCCTCACCGCCGCTCTGGTTGTCGTTGCCGGCATCGCCGAAGAACGAGTCGTTCCCGGCGCCGCCGTCCATGACGTCGTTCTCGGTGCCGCCGCGGATCGTGTCGTTGCCGTCGCCGCCGGCGAGGTTGTCGTTGCCGGCGCCGCCCTCGATCGAGTCGTTGCCGCCCCCGCCATTCAGCGTGTCGTTGCCGCCCTCGCCCTTGAGCGTGTCGTTGCCCGAGCCGGCGAAGAAGTAGTCGTTGCTGATGTTGCCGGGCCCGTTGGTCAGGTTCACGTTGGCGGTGCCGGTGTAGATCAGCCCCTCTATGTTGGCGAAGGCCGCGTAGCTGGTCGCGGTGGCCGACTGCACCAGGTCGAGCGTGCCGCCGTCGGGCGCCTCGACGATGACATCGCTGCCCTGCACGACGTACGTGTCGTTGCCCGTGCCGCCGATCATGCTGTCGTTGCCGGCGCCGCCGTCGAGCGTGTCGTTGCCGGCACCGCCGTCGAGCGTGTCGTTGCCGGCCAGCCCTTCGAGCCGGTTGCCGTTGGCGTTGCCCCAGATCTTGTTCGGGAGGTCGCTGCCGCGGCCGTTGATCGCCGTGCCGAGGGTGCCGCCGTAGGCGGTGCCGACCGCCACACGGTTGACGGCATCGATGGCGCTGCGCGCGGCCGCGTCCTCGGGCCGCCCGCTGCCGTACAGCGCCAGGTGCTCGACGCCCTCGAGCAGCTCGAGCGTGGTGCTGGTGCCGAAGCCGACGGCCGTGTCGGTGCCGCCGCTGTCGAACCCGCCGTAGATGTCGGTGTACTCGCCGAGCACGTACAGGTCGTTGCCCGCACCGCCGAACATGCTGATCTCGGCGTAGCTGGAGTAGAAGCTGCCGAAGCCGAACGCCACGAGCGCGTCGTTGCCGTCGCCGCCGTCGAGCACGTCGCTGACCAGGCCGTAGCTGAACGAGTAGCCCAGGCCGCCCGAGATCGTGTCGTTGCCGGCCGCACCGGCGAGGTAGTTGCTCGTGTAGTTGCCGACCAGGATGTCGGCGCGCGTGCTGCCGTCGGCGCGCCACGCGGCGCTGCTGGTCGACAGGCGCATCCCCTCGACGTTGGCATAGCGGGCGAGCGAGTTGTCGATGGTCGATTCGACGACGTCGAAGCCTGCGCCCGAGGCCTCGCTGACGACGTCGTTCAGCGCGTCGATTCGGTAGGTGTCGTCGCCGGCGCCGCCGGCCAGCGTGTCGACGGCCGTGTCGGGCAGGACGCTCGACAGCGAGTACGCGCCGGGGATGTACAGGAAGGTCGTGTCGATGCCGCCGCCGTACAGCAGGTCGTTGCCGCCCCCGCCCACGACCGAGTCGGCGCCGCCGCCGCCGGCCAGCGTGTCGTTGCCGTCCAGGCCGTTGACGGTGTCCTTGCCCGACCCGCCGCCGACGAGGTTGTTCATCGCGTTGCCGGACACCGTCGACGCGGTCGAGCCGGTGTAGAAGAGGTTCTCGATCGTCGTGCTGTACGGGCTGACGTTGATGCTGGTCCGGGCGCCGACGAAGGTGTCGATGCCTTCGCCGACCAGCTCCTTCACCACGTCGGTCGTCGAGACGCGGTAGACGTCGTCGCCCAGGCCGCCGACCATGCTGTCGGTGCCGTTGCCGCCATCGAGCGTGTCGTCGCCGTCGCCCCCGTTGAGCGTGTCGTTGGTCGCCGACCGCGACACGATGACGTTGTCGAGCGCATTGCCCTGCAGCGTGGCGACCGTCGTGCCGGTGTAGGTCAGCCCCTCGACCCACCTCGTCCACTGCAGCGCGAGGCTCTTGACCACAGCGCCCTCGATGGTGTCGATGCCGCTGCTCGATCCGCCGTACTCGTAGACGCGGTCACCGGTCGCGTCGACGAGGAACAGGTCGTTGCCGTTGCCGCCGATCAGCGTATCGGCGCCGGTGCCGCCGTCGAGCAGGTCGTTGCCGGCGTCGCCCATCAGCGAGTCGCTGCCGCCGAAGCTCTTGATGGTGTCGTCCCCGGCACCACCCCAGATCGTGTCGGCCTTGCTCTGCGCCGAGTTGGACTGCAGCACGTTGGACTGCGCATTGCCCTTCAGCGTCGCGGCCAGCGTGCCGGTGTAGGTCAGGTTCTCGACGTAGGCGAAGCGCTCGAGGCTGTAGGTGCCGAGCGGGTCGAGCACCGAGGTCTTGATCGTGTCGATGCCGCCCGCGAGGCCGTCGGCCGCGATCGGCGACTCGAGGATCGTGTCGAGCAGGTTGTCGACGATGAAGGTGTCGTTGCCCGAGCCGCCGTCCATCGTGTCGGCGCCGGCGCCGCCGTTGAGCGTGTCGTTGCCGCCCAGCCCGTTGAGCACGTCGTTGCCGCTGCCGCCGGTCAGGCTGTTGTTGCCGGGGGTGCCGTTGATCGCCATCTCGAATCCTCCTGTCGGTCGCCTGACGCACCCTTCGGGCGCGTCGGTCGCGGGCCCTTCGCGGAACCCTCGGTCGAGTGTCCTGCGGCACCCCTGCCGGTGTCCATCCGCAAGCGGCCGCCGCGCGACCGAAACCCCACGTTTGAGGGGGTCTTGCGGCACCGTCCGCCGGGCCCCGGTCCCGGGCGGCGTCGAGGCGCATCCGACCGGCCGCCGGCTACACTGCCGGCCCGCCCACCGAAGCCGGGTCGCGAGGCCCGCCCTCCATGCTGCGTCGAAGCGTCGTCCTCGCCCCGGCCTTGCTGCTGGCCGGGTGTGCCGCGCTCCCGGGCGCCGAGCCGCCCCGGGTCACGCTGGCAGGCGTCGAGCCGCTGCCGGGCGAGAGCCTCGAGATGCGCGCCGCGGTCAAGCTGCGCGTGCAGAACCCGGGCGACGCCCCGATCGACTTCGACGGCGTCTCGCTCGAGCTGCTGCTGCGCGGCATGAGCTTCGCCAGCGGCGTGTCCGATGCGCGCGGCACGATCCCGCGCTTCTCGGAGACCGTCGTCAGCGTACCGGTCAGCGTCTCGGCCCTCGCCGTCCTCCGGCAGGCCCTGTCGCTGGTCGGCGACGCGGCGCCGCGGCTCGACTTCGTGGCTCGCGGCCGGCTCGGCGGCGGGCTTCTCGGCGGCGCGAGCTTCGAGACGCGCGGCGAGCTCGAGTGGCCGACGGGGACGCGCTGAGCGCCCTCCCGGCCCGTGCGGCCCGCGTCCGCAGCTACGTGCTGCGCGGAGGCCGGATGGGGCCGGGGCAGCAGCGCGCGCTGGCGACGCTCGGGCCCCGCTACCTGTTGCCGTTCGCGACGCGGCAGGTCGACCCGCGCGCGGTCTTCGGCCGTGCGGCCCCCGTCATCGTCGAGATCGGGTTCGGGATGGGCGACGCCACCGCGCTGGTGGCCGCCGCGATGCCCGACCACGACTTCATCGGCGTCGAGGTGCACGAGGCCGGCGTCGGCGCGCTGCTGCGACGCATCGGCGAACAGCAACTGACCAACCTGCGCATCGTCCGGCACGACGCCGTCGAGGTGCTGCAGCAGATGATCGCGCCGGCCTCGCTGGCCGGCGTGCACCTGTGGTTCCCCGACCCCTGGCCCAAGACGCGGCACCACAAGCGGCGCCTGGTGCAGCCGCCGTTCGCGGCGCTCGTCGCGTCGCGTCTCGCGCCCGGCGGCTACCTGCACTGCGCGACCGACTGGCAGCCCTACGCCGAGCAGATGCTGGACGTGCTGTCGGCGACGCCGGGGCTCGTCAACACCTCGGCCGGATTCGCTGAGCGCCCGGCGTGGCGCCCTCCGACCAAGTTCGAGCAGCGCGGCCTCCGGCTCGGCCACGGGGTGTGGGACCTGGTGTTCAGGCGCTCCAGCTGACGGTGCCGGTGTAGGCCGTCACCAGCACGACGACGCCGAAGACGATGCGGTACCAGGCGAAGACCGTGAAGTCGTGGGTCGAGACGTAGCGGATCAGCCAGCGGATGCACAGCAGCGCGCTGACGAACGCGAAGACCGTGCCGACCGCGAACATCGGCACGTCCTCCCAGCGCAGCAGCTCCCGATTCTTGAGCACGGAGTAGGCGCCTGCCCCCATCAGCGTCGGGATGCCGAGGAAGAAGCTGAACTCGGTGGCGGCCTTGCGCGAGAAGCCGATGACCAGCGCGCCGATGATGGTCGCGCCCGAGCGGCTGGTGCCCGGGATCAGCGCCAGGCACTGCAGCAGCCCGACCTTGAGCGCGTCGAGCGCCGTCATGTCGTCGACCGTCTCGACGCGCGCGCGGCGCCCGCCCTCGAGGTCGCGCTCGCCGTACAGCCGCTTGTGGCGGCGCTCGACGAACAGGATCACGATGCCGCCGACGATGAAGGCCACCGCCACCGGCACCGGGTGGAACAGGTGCGCCTTGACCCAGCCGCCGAACAGCAGGCCCAGCAGCACCGCGGGTGCGAAGGCGATCGCGATGTTGGCGGCGAAGCGCCGTGCGCCGGGGTCGTGGCCGAGGCCCGACACGACCGCGCCGAGGCGCGCCCGGTACTCCCAGATCACGGCCAGCATGGCCCCGGTCTGGATGGCGATCTCGAAGACCTTGACCGTCTCGCCGGTGAAGTCGAGCAGCGATCCGGCGAGGATCAGGTGGCCGGTGGACGAGATCGGCAGGAACTCGGTGAGCCCCTCGACCACGCCCATCACGGCCGCCTTGAGCAGCAGCAGAGGGTCCACGCAGGCGATTCCTGGGCGGCTTGCGCGCCCGAAAAGCGGCGGATCATAGCCACGGCGGGTGTCACGGCTGCCGGTTCGCCGCCGGCCGGTGCGGGATCCGTCACGACGCCGCTTTGCCGGGCCACACCGATAGGGGTAAAATTACTGACCGGTCAGTCAGTAACATGCCGCAGAACGTCGCTCCCATCGCCGTCGCGCCGGCCGCAGGCCTGCCGGCGCCCGGGGCCGCGTCGCGCCAGCGGCGCAAGCAGGCACGTCCGCAGGAACTGCTCGACGCCGCGCTCGAGTTGTTCGTCGAGCGCGGCTTCGCTGCCGCGCGCTCGGAAGAGGTGGCGCGACGCGCCGGCGTGTCCAAGGGGACGCTGTACCTCTACTACCCCAGCAAGCAGGACCTGTTCAAGGCCGTCGTCCGGCACAACCTGGTCAACCTGATCGCCGAGGGCCGCGAACTGGTCGCCGCATTCGCGGGCCCCACGTCCGAGCTGCTGGGCCTGCTGGTGCAGACCTGGTGGCAGCGGGTCGGCAGCACTGCGGCGTCGGGCATCCACAAGATCGTCATCGCCGAGGCGCGCAACTTCCCGGACCTCGCGCAGTTCTACACCGACGAGGTGATCCTGCCCGCCGACCAGCTGTTCTCCAGCGCCGTGCAGCGCGGCATCGACCGCGGCGAGTTCCGCCCGGTGCCGGTGCATGAGGTGGCCTACGGATTGATGGCGCCGATGATCTTCCTGTGCCTGCATCGTCACTCGTTCGGCGCGTGCCCGGTGCGCGGCGCCGACGTCGACCCTGCGGCGGTGCTGCGTACCCAGCTCGACCTGGTGCTGCGCGGGCTCGAGGCGCGACGCCCGGTGGAGGCGCCATGACGCGGCGCGCGCGCTGGGCGGTCGCCTTGCTGGTCGCCGCGCTGCTGGCGGCCGCCGTCGGTCGTGGCCTGTGGCAGCGCCAGGCCGAGCGCGCCGCGGCCTCGCGGGCGGCCGCGCCTGCGGCCGCGGCGCTCGAGCTCGCTCCGGGCGACGTGGCACGCGCCCGCGAGGTCGACTTCGCGCGCCCGGTGCCCGTTTCGGGCGGCCTGGTGGCCGTCGAGTCCGCGATCGTCAAGGCCAAGGTCGCGGCCGAGGTGCGCGAGCTCGCCGTGCGCGAGGGCGATGCGGTGCGCCGCGGGCAGCGCATCGGACGGCTCGACGACACCGAGGTCGTCTGGCGCCTGCGCCAGGCCGAGGACCAGGCGGCAGCGGCCCGCGCCCAGCTCGAGATTGCCGAGCGCACGCTGGCCAACAACCGGGCGCTGGTCGACCAGGGCTTCATCTCGCGCAACGCGCTCGACACCTCGATCAGCAGCGCCGCGGGCGCGGCGGCGACGTTGCAGGCCGCGCGCGCCGCGGCCGAGATCGCGCGCAAGGCGGTGGCCGACACGGCGATCGTGGCGCCGATCGACGGCATCGTCGCGCAGCGCTTCGCGCAGCCCGGCGAGCGCGTCGGCGTCGATGCGCGGCTGGTCGAGATCGTCGACCTGTCGCGGCTCGAGCTCGCCGCGGCAGTACCGGCCGAGGACGCGGCCGCGCTCGCCGCCGGCCAGCCGGCGCGGCTCGAGGTCGACGGCCTGGCCACGCAGGTGGCTGCGCGCGTCGCGCGCATCGCCCCCAGCACCCAGCCGGGCACGCGCGCGGTGATGGTCTACCTCGCGGTCGACGGCGGCCCCGGGCTGCGCCAGGGCCTGTTCGCGCGCGGCCGGGTCGACGCCGGATCGCGGCGCGCGCTGGTCGTGCCGCAGTCGGCGCTGCGCCACGACGCGGCGCGGCCGTACGTGATCGTCGTCGAGGACGGCGTCGCGCGGCACCGCAGCGTCGAGCCCGGCGAGCGCGGCGAGGCGGTCTTCGACGCCGCGCCCGAACCCGCGCAGGTGCTTCGCAGCGGCCTCGCGCCCGGCGCCCTCGTGCTGCGCGGCAGCACCGGCGCGCTGCGCGACGGCACCCCGGTCGTGCTGCCGGCGGCGGCGGCCGCCGCGGTCGCGGCCGCAGCGTCGGCGGCGCGCTGACCCGGACCTGCGGCCATGTGGTTCACCCGCGTCTCGATCGCCAACCCGGTGCTGGCGGCGATGGTGATGCTCGCGTTCGTCGTGCTCGGGCTGTTCAGCTGGCAGCGGCTGGCCATCGACCAGTTTCCCGACATCGACCTGCCGACCGTCGTCGTGCAGATGGCCTACCCCGGCGCCGCGCCCGAGATCGTCGAGTCCGAGGTCACGAAGAAGATCGAGGAGGCGGTCAACACCGTCGCCGGCATCTCGTCGCTGTACTCGCGCTCGTACGAGGGCAATGCGGTCGTCGTCATCGAGTTCAACCTCGACATCGACGGCCGCAAGGCCGCCGAGGACGTGCGCGAGAAGGTCGCGCTGATCCGCCCGACGCTGCGTGACGAGGTCGAGGAGCCGCGCATCAGCCGCTTCGACCCGGCGAGCCAGCCGGTCTTCAACGTCGCGCTGCTGTCGCCCGACGGCAGCCGGTCGCCACAGGAGCTGACGACCTTCGCCGACCAGGTGCTGCGCAAGAAGCTCGAGAACGTGCGCGGCGTCGGCGCGGTGACCATCGTCGGGGGCGTCGAGCGCGAGATCGCGGTGCAGCTCGACCCGGCCGCGATGGAGGCCTGGGGCGTCGGCGTGGCGCAGGTCGCCGCGGCGCTGCGCAGCGAGAACCAGGAGCTGCCCGCCGGCGCGCTGCGCTCGCTCGAGCAGGAGCGCACGGTGCAGATCGCCGCGCGCATGCGCACGCCGGCCGACTTCGCCGACATCGTGGTCGCGCGCCGCGGCGCGACCAGCGTGCGCCTCGGGCAGGTCGCCCGCATCGTCGACGGCCCGCAGGAGGCGGAGAGCCTGGCGCTCTACAACGGCCGGCGCACCGTGCTGCTGGCCGTGCAGAAGAGCCAGGGCGAGAACACGATCGCGGTCGTCGACGGGCTGCAGGCGGCGCTCGCCGACGCCCGGGCGCTGCTGCCGCCCGGAATGGCCGCCGAGGTCAACCGCGACGCATCGCGCGCGATCCGCGTCTCGGTGGCCAACGTGCAGCGCACGCTGGTCGAGGGCGCGCTGCTCACCGTGCTGATCGTCTTCCTGTTCCTCAACTCGTGGCGTTCGACGGTCATCACCGGGCTCACGCTGCCGATCGCGCTGGTCGGCACCTTCTTCGTGATGGACGCCTTCGGCTTCACGATCAACATGATCACGCTGATGGCGCTGAGCCTGTGCGTGGGCCTGCTGATCGACGACGCCATCGTCGTGCGCGAGAACATCGTGCGCCACGTGCAGATGGGCAAGAGCCCGCGCCGGGCCGCGCTCGAGGGCACGCAGGAGATCGGCCTCGCGGTGCTGGCGACCACGCTGTCGATCGTCGCGGTATTCCTGCCCATCGGCTTCATGGGCGGGATCATCGGCAAGTTCTTCCACGAGTTCGGCATCACGATGGTCGCC
Source organism: Rubrivivax sp. (assembly GCA_025458805.1). GTDB lineage: Bacteria > Pseudomonadota > Gammaproteobacteria > Burkholderiales > Burkholderiaceae_C > Rubrivivax. The sequence goes on along the minus strand of JALORQ010000020.1, from coordinate 4,937 downwards.
GCGGTGCTGATCTCGATGTTCGTCAGCTTCACGCTCGACCCGATGCTGTCGAGCGTCTGGCACGACCCGCACGCCGCGCACGCGCATGGCCGCTCGGGGGCGCCGGCGGGGTCGCTGTACGACCGCACCATCGGGCGCGTGACCGCGCGCTTCGAGCGCTTCACCGACCGGCTGTCGGACGCCTACCAGGCGATCCTCGCCTGGTCGCTGGTGCACCGCGTGAAGACGGTGGCCTTCGCCGCGCTCACCTTCGTCGCCAGCCTGGCGGCGGTGCCGCTGCTCGGCGCCGAGTTCGTGCCCAAGGCCGACCTGTCGGAGACGCAGGTCAACTTCTACACCCCGGTCGGATCGTCGCTCGAGGTCACCGAGATGCGCGCGCGGCAGGTCGACGCCGCGCTGCGCGAGCTGCCCGAGGTGCGCCACACCGTGACCACCATCAACAGCGGCTTCGCGCAGGGCAAGATGTACGCGTCGGTCTACGTGCGGCTGGTCGACCGCAAGGACCGCCGGCGCAGCGCCACCGATCTGGCGGTGCCGATCCGCGAGCGCCTGGCGCGCATCCCCGGCATCACCGTGACCAACATCGGCGTCACCGACCTCGGCGGCGGCAAGAGCCTGCAGTTCTCGGTGCAGGGCCCCGACCTCGCCGAACTGGCCCGGCTGGGCCGCGAGATCGAGGCGCGGCTGCGCGCGATCCCCGGGCTCGTCGACCTCGACAGCACCCTCAAGCCCGACAAGCCGACGGTGGCCATCGAGGTGCGGCGCGACGCTGCCGCCGACCTCGGGCTCGACGTGCAGGCGCTCGCCGGCACGCTGCGCACGCTCGTCGCCGGGCAGGTGATCGGCAACTGGCGCGCCGACGACGGGCAGACCTACGACGTCGTGCTGCGCCTGGCGCCGGGCGCGCGCGACGCGGCGGCCGACCTCGGCGCGCTGCCGCTGGTCGTCGGCGCGGCCGCCGACGGCAGCCCGCGCGTCGTGCGCCTCGCGCAGGTGGCGGACGTGCGCGAGTCGAGCGGCCCCAGCCAGATCAACCGCCGCGACCTCAACCGCGAGATCAACTTCGACGCCAACGCGCTCGGCCGCTCGGCCGGCGAGGTGTCGGCCGACATCCGCCGCGCGCTCGACGACATCGCGTGGCCGCCGGGCTACCGCTACAGCTTCGGCGGATCGACGAAGAACATGAGCGACTCGTTCCGCTACGCCGTCGGCGCGCTCGCGCTCGGCGTCATCTTCATCTACATGATCCTCGCGAGCCAGTTCCGCAGCTTCGTGCAGCCGATCGCGCTGATGAGTTCTCTGCCGCTCACGCTGGTCGGCGTCGTCCTGGCGCTCGGCGCCTTCGGCTCGACGCTCAACATGTTCAGCATCATCGGCGTCGTGCTGCTGATGGGGCTGGTGACGAAGAATGCGATCCTGCTCGTGGACTTCGCGATCCGCGCGCGCGAGGCCGGCATGGAGCGCACCGCCGCGCTGCTCGAGGCGGCGCGCGTGCGGCTGCGGCCGATCCTGATGACGACGCTGGCGATGGTCTTCGGCATGGTGCCGCTCGCCTTCGCGCTCACCGAGGGCTCGGAGCAGCGCGCGCCGATGGGGCAGGCGGTGATCGGCGGCGTGATCACCTCGTCGCTGCTGACGCTGGTCGTCGTGCCGGTGGTCTACTGCTGGCTCGACGACCTGTCGGCGTGGGCGCGGCGGCGCGCCGGCGGTGCTCAGCCTGCCGTCAAGCTCGGCGCCTAGAATGCCGCGATGTCGTCCATGATACCCTTATAGGTATGGAATCCGCCGTCGAGACCGCCCGCTTCAACATGATCGAGCAGCAGATCCGCCCCTGGGAGGTGCTCGACCAGAACGTGCTCGGCCTGCTGGCCGCGGTGCGTCGCGAGGATTTCGTGCCGCCCGCCCACCGCGCGCTCGCCTTCGTCGACACCCAGGTGCCCCTGGGGGACGGGCAGTGCATGCTCGAGCCCAAGGTCGAGGCGCGGCTGCTGCAGGAGCTGCAGCTGCAACGCCACGAGAAGGTGCTCGAGATCGGCACCGGCTCCGGCTTCATGGCCGCGCTGATGGGGCATCGCGCGATGCACGTGCACTCGCTCGAGTGCCGTCCCGCGCTGGCCGCGATGGCGCGCGAGGCCCTCGCGCGCGCCGGGCTCGCCAACGTCACGGTCCACGTCTGCAGCGCCGCCGAGGGCGCGCGCGGGCTGCCGGGCGAGGCGCCGTTCGACGCGATCGTCCTGTCCGGATCGGTCGCCGAAGTGCCGCCGGCGCTGCTGCAGCAGCTCAAGATTGGCGGGCGGCTGGCCGCCGTCGTCGGCCACGAGCCGATCATGCGTGCGGTGCTCGTCGTGCGTGCCGGCGAGTCGTCGTGGTCCGAGAGCGACCTCTTCGACACCGTCGCGCCGCGCCTCGAAGGGTTCCCCGAGCCGCCGCGCTTCAGCTTCTAGCCCGCCGATGGTGACCCCGCTGCGCGCCTCCGAACTGCCGGCCCTGCTGGCCGGTGACACGCCGCCGCTGCTGCTCGACGTGCGCGAGCCCTGGGAAGTCGCCCTCGCGCGCATCGCCCCGCCCGGGGCCGAGACGCTGCACGTCCCGATGATGCAGATCCCGATGCGGCTGGCCGAGATCGACGCCGCGCGGCCGGTAGTCTGCATCTGCCACCACGGCATGCGCAGCATGCAGGTCGCGGTCTTCCTCGAGCGGCAGGGCCACGACACGGTCTACAACCTGAGCGGCGGCATCGATGCGTGGTCGCGCGAGGTCGATCCGCAGGTGCCCCGATACTGACGCCGCCCTTCCCGCACGCCGCCGCGGCGGCGGAACCGCCAAGGACCACGATGCCCGCGAAGCCAGCGATGCCCCAACGCCCGACCCCGCGCCTGCGTGCCGCCGCCGCGGCCGCCCTGCTCGCCGCCCTGGCCGGGCCGGCCGCCGCGCAAAGCCTGCAGGAGCTCTACCTCGCCGCGCGCGCCTACGACGCCACCTACCTGGCCGCGCGTGCGCAGGCCGAGTCGGTGACCTATCGCCGCGCGCAGGCCGATGCGCTGCGCCGGCCGAGCCTGAGCGCGCAGGCGCAGGCGGCGCGCAGCGGCACGCGCGTGCCCAACCCGGTGGTGACGCCCGACAACCCGCAGGGCACCGACAGCGGCTACGGCAACGTCGCGACCGCGCTGATCAACGGCCGCCAGCCGCTCTTCAACCGCGCGAACCAGGCCACCATCGAGCAGGCCGACAGCGAACTGGGCATCGCCGAGACGCAGCTCGAGCTGGCCGAGCAGGACCTCATCATCCGGCTGTCGCAGGCCTACTTCGACGTGCTGGTGGCCGAGGAGACGCTGACCACCGCCCGCGCGGCCAAGACCGCCTTCGCCGAGCAGCTGGCCTCGGCGCGGCGCAACTTCGAGGTCGGCACCGCGACCATCACCGACCAGCGCGAGGCGCAGGCACGGTTCGACCTGGCGACGGCGCGCGAGATCCAGGCCGACAACGACCTGCGCAGCAAGCGCATCGCGCTCGACCAGCTCGTCGGCCGCACCGGGGTCGCGCCGCGCCCGCTGGCGCTGCCGGCGCCGCTGGCCGGCACCGTGGCCGGCAGCATCGACGACTGGGCCGGCCGTGCCGAGTCGTCGCCGGTGATCCGGCGCGCCCAGCTCGGGGTCGAGATCGCCGAGGCCGAGGCCGACAAGGCCCGCGCCGGCCACCTGCCGACGGTCGACCTGGTCGGCCAGCTGCGCTACGACAACAACAGCGGCGTGGTCGGCCTGGGCACCGGCGTCGGGCGCGCGCCCGGCGACTACGCCAACGGCTCGATCGGGCTGCAGATCACGCTGCCGGTGTATTCGGGCGGCGCGGTGAGCAACCGCGTGCGCGAGGTCGCGTCGCTGATCGACAAGTCGCGCAACGACCTCGACAACGCGCGCCGCGCCGTCGTGCAGCAGACGCGCCAGGCCTACATCGGCTTCCGTTCGCTCGAGGCCGAAGTCCGTGCCCTGGAGGCCGCCGAGTCGTCGAGCAAGCTCGCGCTCGAAGCCACCCAGCTCGGGTTCCGCGTCGGCGTGCGCGTCAACCTCGACGTGCTCAACGCGCAGACCCAGCTCTTCCAGACCCAGCGCGACCTGGCCAAGGCGCGCTACGACACGCTGTTCGGCGGCCTGCGGCTGCGCCAGGCGGCCGGCGTGCTCGGCCCGGCCGACGTCGAGGCGGTCGACAGGCTGCTGGCGAAGTAGCCCGGCGGCGCGCGGGCGCGACCGGGGCCACGTGCCGCGGGCACACTGCGGGGCGACGCGCCCGCACCGGGCGGGCGCGACGTCGCCGGAGACCCCCATGCCCGCTGTCCACAGCCGCCGCGACGGCCCCGTCGCGACCATCACGATCGACCGGCCCGAGGCCCGCAACGCGGTCGACGGACCGACCGCGCGTGCGCTGCGCGAGGCGTTCGAGGCCTTCGAGGCCGACGACGACGCGCTCGTCGCCGTGCTGCACGGCGCCGGCGGCAGCTTCTGCGCCGGCGCCGACCTGAAGGCGCTCGGCGACCCGGCGCGGCGCAACGAGCTGCGATCCGACGGAGACGGCCCCGGCCCGATGGGACCGACACGGATGGACTTCTCGAAGCCGGTGATCGCCGCCGTCGAGGGCCACGCCGTGGCCGGCGGTCTCGAACTCGCGCTGATGTGCGACCTGCGCGTCGCGGCGCGCAGCGCGGTCTTCGGCGTCTTCTGCCGGCGCTGGGGCGTGCCGCTGATCGACGGCGGCACCGTGCGGCTGCCGCGCATCGTCGGCATGGGGCGCGCGCTCGACCTCATCCTGACCGGCCGCGCGGTCGGCGCCGACGAGGCGCTGGCCATCGGCCTGGCCAACCGCGTGGTCGGCGACGGGCAGGCGCTGGCCGAGGCGCAGGCGCTGGCGCGCGACATCGCGGCCTTTCCGCAGCGCTGCCTGCG
>JALORQ010000019.1 GCA_025458805.1 Rubrivivax sp. | reverse complement strand
ATCGAGTACTCGATGCCCTCCGACCGCCCCGGCATGCTGATCCGCAAGCAGCTGATGGAGCTGCTGGCGCGGCACGGCGAGGCCGAGGTGCACGGCTGAACGCGGGCGTGCCCCGGGCCGCGCTCTCCCGGCCTCAGGCCGGCAGGTCGAGCGCGGCCACCGTGCCCTGCCCGGGCACGCTGGCCAGCGACAGCTCGCCGCCCAGCGCCTGCGCGAGCTGCCGCGTGATGACCAGCCCGAGGCCGGTGCCGGGTTCGCCGCTGCCCTCGCGCCCGAGGCGCTCGAATGGGGTGAACAGGCGCTGCAGCTGATCGGCCGTGAGGCCGTCGCCCTCGTCCGACACCGAGATCGTGAGCGCACCGCCCGGGCGGCGCGCCGCGGCCAGCCGCACGGTGCCGCGGCGGCGGCCGTACTTCACCGCGTTCGATCCCAGGTTCAGCAGCACCTGCTGCAGCAGCCGCCGGTCGGTGGTCACGACCAGGTGGTCCGGCGCGTCGACCTGCAGCCGCACCTCGCGCGCGGCCGCGAGCGGCTCGAGCATCTTCGCGCCGGTCTGCAGCGCATCGCGCAGCGCGACCGGCTCGGGCTGCAGCCGCTGCTCGCCGTGCTGCAGCCGCTGCAGCTGCAGCAGGTCGTCGACCATCGACAGCATGTGCCGGCCGGCATCGCGCACGTGCCCGAGCTGGGTTCCGACATCGGCCGGCAGCGCCGCGCCCCGCATGAGCAGCAGCTCGGTGAAGCCCAGGATCGCGTTGAGCGGCGTGCGCAGCTCGTGGCTGAGCCGCGACATGAAGGCGCTCTGCCAGCGCCGCGCCTCCTCGGCCACCTCGCGTCCCCGGCGCGCCTCCTCGAGCTCGCGCTCGCGCGTAAGGTCGAAACTCGCGCCGACATGGCCGCGCAACGAGCCGTCGGGGTCGGACACGGGCACCGCATGCGCGAGCACGAGACGCGTGGTGCCGTCGGGGCGGCGCACGCGGAACTCGTCCTCGAAGCGGCCGGCCGCGGCCACGCACTCGGCCCAGCGGCGAGCCAGCGTGTCGACGTCGTCCGGGTGGATGGCCGCGCGCCAGCCCTCCCCGGCCGCGGTGCTCGCGTCGAGGCCGAACAGCGCCTGCCAGGCCGGATTGGCATAGCCCAGGTGACCTGAGGCGTCGGTCTCGAAGATGGCCACCGGCGCCGCCTCGGCGAGCGCGCGGAAGCGCTGCTCGAGCACCATCGCCTCGGTCACGTCGCGGATCAGCGTGAGCCAGCCGCCACCGTCGAGCGTCACGATGCGCGTCTCGAAGTGCCGGGTCTTGCCCTCGCGCGTGATGAGGGCGTACTCGATGCTCGGCACGCTGCCTTCGGCGCGCGCGGCATCGCGGCCGGCCAGCAGCTTGTCGGCGACCTCGGGCGGCACCACGTCGCGCAGGTGCCGCTTCACAGTCTGCTCCCAAGGCAGCGACAGCGACGGATGCCCGGGCTCGCTCACCGCGATGCAGCGGTCGGCGGCGTCGTACATGATCCACAGGTCGGGCAGCGCGCGCATCACCGCGTCGAGCTGCTCGCGCGAACGCGCCAGCTCGACCTCCGCCTGCCGGCGCTCGGTGACGTCCTGGATCGCCCCCTGCAGCGCGACGATGCGGCCGTCGCGGTCGCGCATCGCCTCGCCGGTCGAGCGCACCCAGCGCCGCCGCCCGGCGGCGGTGACGAAGGGCAGCTCGAGGTCGAAGGGCGTGCCCGCGTGCGCGCAGGCCTCGATCGCGGCGCGGATCGTCTCGCGGCCCTCGCCCGGGTAGAAGTCGATCCCGGCCTCGAGCCCGCCGTCGCCGCCCGGCGGCAGGTCGTGGATCGCCTGCGCCTCGTCGGAGCGCAGAACGCGGCCGCTCGCGAGGTCGAGCCGCCAGCCGCCGACGCGCGCCAGGTGACCGGCCACCGACGCGAGGTCGCGCTCGACCTGAGCGCGCTCGATGAGCCGCACGCGCGCGGTCGCGTCGATGTGCGTCGACAGCCGCGCGTCGCGGCCGGCGTAGCGGATCGGCATGCTGCGCACGTCGGCGCGCAGCTCGTGTCCGTCGCGGTGAAGCTCGCGCCAGACGCGCTGCGCCGGGCTGCTGGCGCTGGCCGGCAGCCCGGCCATGAAGTGGCGCACCGCCGCGTGTTCGTCGGGCGGCATCAGCTCCAGCCGGCTCAGGCCGACGAGCTCGTCGCGAGTGCGGCCGAAGCGCTCGCACGCCGCGTCGTTTGCAGCAAGGATCTCCAGCGTTCCCGGGTCGTAGACCAGTTGCGCCAGCGGGTGCCGGTCGAAGATCGGGCCGAGGATGCTGCTGGGCGCCGGGTCGGCGGGCTCGGGCATGGCACCGATTGTGCGTCGCCCGCGCCAGCCGGCGCGGTGCCGGGCGATGCGGGACAATCCCGGCATGCTCTGCCAGCAGACCCTCAAGACCATCACGCGCGCCGTCGGCGTCGGCGTGCACAGCGGCCGCAAGGTCGAGCTCGTGCTGCGGCCGGCGCCGGCCGATGCCGGCATCGTCTTCCGCCGCGTCGACCTTCCGGTGCCGGTCGAGATCGCGGTCGACCCCTTCGCGGTCAGCGACACGCGCATGGCGTCGACGATCAGCCCGCGCGGCGACCCCGGCGGGCCGCGGGTGCAGACCATCGAGCACCTGATGTCGGCCTGTGCCGGCCTCGGCATCGACAACCTGCAGGTCGACATCGACGCCGACGAGGTGCCGATCCTCGACGGCTCGGCGGCGAGCTTCGTCTTCCTGCTGCAGAGCGCCGGCCTGCAGCCGCTGAAGGCGCCGCGGCGCTTCATCCGCGTCAGGAAGACGGTCGAGGTGCGCGAAGGCGAGGGCGCGACGCTGAAGTGGGCGCGCCTCGAGCCGCACCACGGCTACCGGCTGTCGTTCGAGATCGACTTCGGCCACCCGGCGGTCGACGCCACCGGCCAGCGCGTGGTCTTCGACTTCGCCACCGGCGACTACCGGCGCGACATCGCGCGCGCGCGCACCTTCGGCTTCACGAAGGACGTCGAGGCGATGCGCAGCCGCGGCCTGGGCCTGGGCGGCAACATGGACAACGTCATCGTCGTCGACGACTACCGCGTGCTCAACAGCGACGGGCTGCGCTACGACGACGAGTTCGCCAAGCACAAGATCCTCGACGCGATCGGCGACCTGCACATCGCCGGCAAGCCGCTGCTGGCCGCGTATTCGGGCTTCCGCAGCGGTCACGCGCTCAACAACAAGCTGCTGCGCGCCTTGCTGGCCGACGAAACCGCCTACGACATCGTCACCTTCGAGCGCGAGGCCGACGCCCCGCGCGGCTTCGCCGCGCCTGCGGCGGCCTGGTGATCGGCGCGCCGCCGTGCTCGTCTTCCGGCTCGTCTTCGGGCTGCTGCTCGTGGCCGGCCTGCTGTGCTTCGCGATGTACGTCGCGACCGGCAACGCCACCTGGCGCCGGCTGGGCATCCTGATCGTCAAGTGGACCGTGATCGCCGCGCTCGGCTTCTTCGCGGTGCTGATCCTGGAGCGGATGACGCCGCTGCTGTAGCGGGGTTGTGGCGGGGCCTGCCGGCCGCGCCGGTCAGTAGCTGCGCCCCTTGCGATACTGCGCATGCGCGCGACGCTGCAGCGTCGTGCTGCGGCCGATCGCCGCGAAGGCCGATGCGGCGTGCGCGTGCGAGATCGCGAGCCCAAGCGCGTCGGCGGCGTCCTTGCCCGGCGCCGCGGGCAGGGCGAGCAGGCGCTGCACCATCGCCTGCACCTGTGCCTTGGTGGCCAGCCCGTGCCCGACGGTGGCCTTCTTCATCTGCAGCGCGGTGTACTCGGCCACCGGCAGGCCGGCCGCCACCAGTGCGGCGAGCGCGGCGCCGCGCGCCTGGCCGAGCAGCAGCGTGCTCTGCGGGTTGACGTTGACGAAGACGATCTCGGCCGACGCGCAGTCGGGCTGCCAGCGCTCGACGACCTCGCGCACGCCCTCGAAGATGATCTTCAGCCGCTGCGGCAGGTCGCCGCGCGGCGCCTCGGCGGTGCTGATGGTGCCGCTGGCGACGTAGGCCAGCCGCACGCCCTCCGCATCGACCAGGCCGAAGCCGGTTCGTTGAAGTCCGGGGTCGATGCCGAGGATGCGCATCACGGCAACTTGCTCACGACCCAGCCCAGCGAGTGGAAGAAGACCGGCGCCGCGAAGGCCAGCGGCGCGATGCGGTCGAGCAGGCCCACCGCGCCGGTCACGCTCGCGGTGTTGCCCCAGTGGCGCACGCCGGCGTCCTTCTTGAGCGCCTTCATCACGAACTCGCCGAGCGTGCCGGCCCCGGCGGCGATGCCCGCCAGCACCATGGCCTGCAGCGTCGAGAACGGCGTGATCCAGGCCAGCGCGAGACCGGCCACGGTGCCGGCGAGCACGCCGGCGAGCCAGCCGCGCCACGAGAACGTGCGGTCGATGCGCCGCGCGATCGGGCGCCGCCGCAGCCAGCGCGACAGCACCTCCTGGACGATCTGCGCCGCCGCGGCGACGACGACGAGGAAGAACAGCACGAAGGCGCCGCGCCCGTCGTAGCGCCGGCCCTCGAGCAGCAGCAGCGCCGGCGCGTGGCTCAGCCCGTAGACGCAGACCATGATGCCCCACTGGATCTTGGCGCAGCGCTCGAGGAAGCGCTCCGGGTCGCCGGCCAGCGCGCTGGCCACCGGCAGCGCGAGGAACGCAAAGACCGGGATGAAGACGCCGAAGGCCTCGACCCAGCCGAGTGCCACCGCCAGGTACTGCACCGGCAGCACGGCGAAGAAGGCGAGCAGCAGGCTGCGGTGGTCGCCGCGCCGCGTCGGCGCCAGCGTGACGAACTCGCGCAGCGCCAGGAACGACAGCGCGCCGAAGAGCAGCGTCGCGCCCGCCGGCCCCGAGACCCAGGCCAGCCAGAACAGGCTCGATCCGACCCACAGCGCGCGCAGGTCGCGCCACAGGCGCCGGCCGTGCTCGCCGGTCTCGAGGTCGCCGCGCCGCAGGCCCTGCACCGCGAGCGCCGTGCTTGTCAGTGCGAGCAGCCCGAACAGCACGACGAACAGCAGCCCGACCTGCTGTTCGGGGCCCAGCGCGCGCAGCGGGTCGAGCAGCGCCATCGCGTCGCCGCCTCAGGCCGCCAGCGGCCGCAGCGCGACCACCGCCTGCCGGGCCCGGTCGAGGAAGGCGTGCCGGTCCTCGCCGGGCTCGAGGCGCAGCGGCGCGCCGAACGTCACGGTGCACAGGATCGGCACCGGCACCACCTCGCCCTTGGGCATCACGCGCTGCACGTTGTCGATCCAGGCCGGCACCAGCGGCACGTCCGGAAACTGCGCGGCGAGGTGGTACAGGCCGCTCTTGAACGGCATCGGCTCGCCCCGGCTGCTGCGCGTGCCCTCGGGGAAGATGACGAGCGAATCGCCATGGCGCAGCGCCTCGACCAGCGGCTCGAGCGGATCCTGGTCCTGCGTGCGCTGCCGGTCGACGTAGACGGCGTGGAAGACCTCGCTCGTCAGCCACTGGCGGAAGGGCGACGCGGTCCAGTAGTCGCGCGCCGCGATCGGCCGCGTCGACGCGCGCAGCTCGTGCGGCAGCGCGGCCCAGATCAGCACCCAGTCGAGGTGGCTCTGGTGGTTGGCGAAGTAGATGCGCTGCTCGGCCTTCGGCGGGCAGCCCTTCCAGTGGCCCTGCGCGCCGGTGACGAGCCGGGCGATGAAGGCGAGCAGCAGGCCCATGGCGTCGGCGGGCGACATGGGCGGGATGCTAGCGCCGCGGGGCGGGCTCCCCGCGGCGCTCCGCGCCGCATCAGGGGACCCGCACGACGCCGTTGAACTCGGTCACGATGCCGCCCTGCTGCTCCCAGCGGTTGGTCGCCGGGTTCCACACCGTGCCGCGGCCCATGATGATCTCGCTGTTCTGGCGCATGCTCTGCATCGACGAGGCGAGCATCGACTGCTGCTGCGCTTGCAGCCCGGCGAGCTGGGCGTTGAGGCCGGCCATGACCTGCTGCACCTGCGCCTGCTCGGCCGCGCTCAGCCGGGCGCCCGTCTCGGCGCGCGCGAGCAGCCGGTCGGCGGCCGAGGCGCGCGCCCAGCCGTAGCGCAGCCGCGCCAGCTCGCCCGGCTGGCGCGCCAGCTCGACCTGCTGCGCGGCGGTCAGCGTCGGGTGCACCGCGATCGCGCTGCGCACGCTGGCCTCGACGGTCGCCGCGTCGGGCACCGGCGCCGGCTGGCGGTGGATCTCGGTGGCCAGGAAGTGCTGCACGCCGAGCCGTGCCTCGACCATCTCCCGCGTCAGCGGCAGGCCGTCCGGCTTGCCCGGCGCGAGCGGCCGGTTCTGCTCGTGGTAGCGGTCGAGCAGCCAGCGCGAGTCGCGGTCGCCGCGTGCCGCGGCCTGCTGCAGCGACAGCAGCACGTCCGGCCGCGACATGCGCAGCGCGGTGTCGCGCAACGCCTGCGGCGTGGACTGCAGGCGCTGCCACGCGTCGGCTGCGCCGAGCACGGTGCGGATGCCCTCGGGGTTGCCGTCGGTCCAGTACGACGCCGCCTGCCGGCGCAGCTCGGCGCGCTGCGACGCATTCCAGTTCAGTCCGAGCAGCGCGCCGCAGTAGTCGATGTACGTCTCGATCGCGCGCCCGTCGGGCGCGGCCGCCCATGCCGCAGGGACGGCGGCCAGCGGCGCCAGCGACATCAGCGCGGCCAGCAGGCGGCGGCGTGCGGCCGGTCGCGCCCGCGGCGGGCGGGCGGAAGGGGTCGGGGTGTCGGGTGTCATCTCTCGGAGTCCTCGGAGGGGTCGATCGGGGTCCGTGCGCCGGGTCGGCGCGGTGCCGGCTTCGGTCGCGGCCGCACCGGTCGGTGCGCCGCGCAGCCCTGCATCGTGGCGCCGCGGGCGTGACCGCAGCGTGAGCGGCGGGCGGCCGTCGCCGGGACGCCCGTCGCGCTGCGGCGCAGGGCCGGGAGCGGCCGATGTCCTCGACGGCTGCCTGGGCGCGGGCCGGCGGGTTACAACTGCCGGCGTGACGGCGGCGTGAAGCGGTCGCCGCCGCTGCGTCCATGCCCAACCTCAGGCTCCACGGCACCCCGGCGCTCGTCGGTCCCGACGACCGGGCACATCCGCTCTCGGCGCGCGAGGCCGCGCTGCTGGCCTGGCTGCACGCCGAGGGCCCGACGTCACGGGCGCGGCTGGCCGGGCTGCTGTGGCCCGACGGTCCCGAGGCCCGCGCGCGGGCCAACCTGCGCCAGACGCTGGCGCGGCTGCGGCGTCTGGCGGCGGACCTGCTCGACGAGCGCGCCGGCTCGCTGTGCCTGCACAACGGCGCGCGCGTGCTGGCCGGCGACGACACCGTGCTGCTCGACGGCATCGAGCTCGCGGGGGCGCCCGAGCTGTCGGCCTGGATCGAGGTGCGGCGCGACGCGGCGCGGCGCGAGCGCCAGCGCAGCGCGCTCGTCGACGGGCGTAACGCGCTCGACCGGGGCGACCTCGACGGCGCGCTCGCGGCGGCCGATGCCGCGCTCGGCGTGCAGCCGGAGTCCGAGGAGGCGTGGCGGCTGCGCATGGAGGCCTTCGCGCGGCGCGGCGACCGCGCCTCGGCGCTCGCCGCCTGGGACGACTGCCGGCTCGCCCTGCGCAGCGCCTTCGGCGTGTCGCCGTCGGCCGAGACCGAGGCGCTGGGGCGCTCGCTGCTGGCCGGTGCGCGGGCGCCGGCCGCAGCGCCTCGACTGCTGCCGCCCGCGCTGCGTCGGCCGCCTCAGCTGGTCGGCCGCGAAGACACGCTCGACGCCGTGCTGCGAACCCTCGCACTCGGCCACGGCGCGGTCGTCGCCGGCCCGGGCGGCATCGGCAAGAGCCGGCTGCTGGCCGAGGCGGCGGCGCGCTTCGAGCCGGCGCTGCAGGTGTCCGCGCGCCCGGGCGACCGGCTGGCGCCCGGCGCGGTGGCCTCGCGGCTGGTCGCCGCGGCGATCCGGCGCTTCGATCCGGTGCTCGACGAGATCACCCGTGCCGACATCGCGCGGCTGCTGCCGCCCGGCCGCGACGACGCGCCGCGTCCGGATCTCGGCTCGGCGCTCGAGCACCGCCGCGTGCTGGCGTCGGTGGCGCGCACGATGCTCGCCTGCCACGCGCGCGGCATGCGTCTGGTCGTCGTCGACGACCTGCAGTTCGCCGACGACGTGAGCATGGAGGCGGTGCAGGTGGTCATCGGCGGCTGGCTGGCGCGCCCGCCGGCCAGCGCGGCGGTGCCGCTGTTCGGCGCGCGTCCCGAGGAACTGCCGCCCAGCGCGGCGGCGCTGCTGGACCTGCTCGCGTCGAGCCGCCGCGGGGCCCGCTTCGAACTGCAGCCGCTCGATGCACCGGCGCTGCGCCGGCTGCTCGACGACCTCGCACTCGGCGTGCCCGCCGCCGACCTGGATGCGCTGGCGCCGGCGCTGCACGGCCGGGTCGGCGGCAACCCGGCCTTCGCGCTCGAGTCGCTGAAGGCGTTGTGGCTCGACGGCATCGCCGAGTGGCGCCCGGGCGACGCGCTGCCGGTGCCGCCGTCGTTGCAGGAATCGGTGCGGCTGCGCCTCGCCCGCCTGTCGCCCGAGGCACTGGGCCTCGCCCAGCTGGCGGCGGTCGCGCAGGCCGACTTCCGGCCCGAAATGGCCGCGGCGATGCTCGGGCGGCCGCTGCTCGCGCTGGCTCCGCTGCTGGCCGAGCTGGAGGCGGCCCAGGTCTTCCAGGGCGGCGCCTTCGCGCACGACCTGGTGGCCGAGGCAGTGAGCCAGTCGATCCCTGCGTCGTTGAGGCCGCGCATGCACGCGAACGTCGCCGAGGATGCGATGGCCGCGGGGGCGAGCGCCGCGGCCATCGCGCACCACCTGCGCGCCGCCGGCGAGGCGCGCCGCGCCGCCGAGTGGCAGCTGCGCGCGGCGTCCGACGCGCGCTCGCGCTGGCTGATGGCCGAGGCCGCCGAAGCCTACGAGGCCGCCGCGGCGCTGCTCGATGCGGACGACGAGCGGGTCGCCGAGGCCTTGCGCGCCGCGGCCGCGTGCCGGGCGGCGGTCGCGGCCGCGTGCTGACCCGGCATCGCCCGGGGCGGCGCGCGCCGCTCAGTGCCGGAAGTGCCGCGTCCCGGTGAAGACCATCGCCACGCCGCGCTCGTCGGCCGCGGCGACCACCTCCTCGTCGCGCACCGAGCCGCCCGGCTGGATGACGCAGGCGGCGCCGGCATCGACGACGACGTCGAGGCCGTCGCGGAACGGGAAGAAGGCGTCGCTCGCCACCGCCGAACCCTGCAGCGAGAGCCCGGCCTGCGCGGCCTTGATCGACGCGATGCGCGCGCTGTCGACGCGGCTCATCTGGCCTGCCCCGACGCCGAGCGTGCGGCCGCCGCCGCCGAACACGATGGCGTTGCTCTTCACGAACTTGGCCACCTTCCACGCGAAGAGCAGGTCGGTCCACTGCGCCTCGGTGGGGGCGAGCCGGGTCACGACGCGCAGTTCGGGACGGCCGACGTTGCGGGCGTCGGCGGTCTGCACGAGCAGGCCGCCGCCGACGCGCTTCATGTCGAGGGCATTGGTCGCCGCCGACAGCGGCACCTCGAGCAGGCGCACGTTGGCCTTCGGCGCGAAGACGGCGCGCGCGTCGGGGTCGAAGCCGGGCGCGATCAGCACCTCGACGAACTGCCGCGCGACGCGCGCCGCGGCCGCGCCGTCGAGGGGCCGGTTGAAGGCGACGATGCCGCCGAATGCCGAGGTCGGGTCGGTCTCGAAGGCCTTGGCGTAGGCCTCGGCCGGATCGGCGCCGACGGCGGCGCCGCAGGGGTTGGCGTGCTTGACGATGACGCAGGCGGGCTCATCGAAGCTCTTGACGCACTCCCAAGCCGCGTCGGCGTCGGCGATGTTGTTGTAGCTGAGCTCCTTGCCCTGCCACTGCGTCCAGCCGGCCAGCAGCCCCGGCGCCTGCCGCGCCTCGCGGTAGAACGCGGCCTGCTGGTGCGGGTTCTCGCCGTAGCGCAGGTCCTGCACCTTGTGCAGCTGCAGGTGGAGCACCGCCGGCCAGGGTCCGCGTGCGGGCACGGTCTCGGGCGCGTCCTCGGCGCCGGCGGCCAGCGTGCCCAGGTAGCTGCCGATCATGCCGTCGTAGGCGGCAGTGTGCGCGAAGACCTTGCGCGCGAGCGCGAAGCGCGTGGCCCGGCTCGTGCCGCCCGCCGCCATCTCGGCCAGCACCTGCGCGTAGTCGGCTGGGTCGACGACCACGGTGACGCCGGTCCAGTTCTTTGCCGCGGCGCGCAGCATCGCGGGCCCGCCGATGTCGATGTTCTCGATCGCGTCGTCGAGCGTGCAGTCCGGCCGAGCGGTGGCCTGAGCGAACGGATACAGGTTGACCACCAGCAGGTCGATGGCGGCGATGCCCTGCGCCTCGAGCGCGGCCATGTGCGCCGGCCGGTCGCGCCGCGCCAGCAGCCCGGCGTGGATGCGAGGGTGCAGCGTCTTGACGCGGCCGTCGAGCATCTCGGGGAACCCGGTGACCTCGGCCACCTCGGTGACCGGCAGGCCGGCGTCGGCGAGCAGCCGCGCGGTGCCTCCCGTCGACAGCAGCCGCACCCCCCGGGTCTGCAGCCCGCGCGCGAAGTCGACGAGGCCGGTCTTGTCGGAGACGGACAGCAGGGCGGTGGTGGGGGGCATGGCGGGTCGGTGGGTCTGGTGCGGGGGAAGGGCGCGCGCGGGCCTGCGCACGGCGCGCCGGGTGCGCCGGCGTCAGTCAGTCGATCAGCTTGTGCTCGAGCAGCTTGCGGCGCAGGGTGTTGCGGTTGATGCCCAGCCAGCCGGCGGCGCGGCTTTGGTTGCCTTCGGCCTGGCGCATCACCACGTCGAGCAGCGGCTTCTCGGCGGCCGAGACGATCAGCTCGTGCAGCGAGTGCGGCTCGGTGCCGCGCAGGTCGCGGAACATCTGCTCGACCGTCGAGCGCACGGCATCGTCGATCTGGCGGCGGCCCATCGCGTCGCTCGAAGCCGCGCGCTCAGGCGCGCAGGCTCGCCCGGTCGTCGTTGGCCGCGGCCGCCTGCGGCAGGAGCGGGTGGCGATCGGCCAGGTCTTCGAAGAACGTCGCCACCGCGCGCCGCTGCGCGCCGGTGCTCTCGAGCGTGTTCATCGCCGCGCGGAAGGCCTCGCCGCCGGGCAGCGCGTGCACCGCCCAGCCGATGTGCTTGCGCGCGGTGCGCACGCCCGCGGCCTCGCCGTACAGGCCGTAGTGGTCGTCGAGGTGCTCGAGCAGCCACCCGGCGACCTCGCGCGTGGCCGGGGGCGGCAGCTCGCGGCCGCTGGCCAGGAAGTGGGCGATCTCGCGGAAGATCCACGGCCGCCCCTGCGCGGCACGACCGATCATCAGCGCGTCGGCGCCAGTGCGCTCGAGCACCTCGCGCGCCTTGCGCGGCGAGTCGATGTCGCCGTTGGCGACGACCGGAATGCGCAGCGCCGCCTTGACGGCGGCGATCGTCTCGTACTCGGCCTCGCCCCGATAGCCCTGCTCGCGTGTGCGGCCGTGCACCGTGACCAGCGCGACGCCGGCCGACTCGGCCGCGCGCGCCAGCCGCACCGCGTTGCGCGAAGCGGCGCACCAGCCGGTGCGCATCTTCAGCGTCACCGGCACGCCGCGCGGTGCGCACACGCCGACCACCGCGTCGACGATCGCCAGCGCGAGCGGCTCGTCCTGCATCAGCGCCGATCCGGCCCAGGCGTTGCAGACCTTCTTCGCCGGGCAGCCCATGTTGATGTCGATGATCTGCGCGCCGCGGTCGATGTTGTAGAGCGCGGCCTCGGCCATCATCGCCGGCTCCGTGCCCGCGATCTGCACCGCGATCGGGCCCGGCTCGCCGGCATGGTCGGCGCGGCGCGAGGTCTTCAGCGTGTGCCAGAGGTCGCGCCGCGAGGTCACCATCTCGCTGACGGCATGCCCGGCGCCCAGTCTGCGGCACAGCATCCTGAACGGCCTGTCGGTCACCCCGGCCATCGGGGCGACGAAGAACCTGTTCGGCAGCGCGATCGTGCCGATCTGCATGGGCGGAGGTGGGTTGCGCGCGCGCGGGGGAAGGGCCGGGAGTATAGCCCTGGCGTCGTCACGGTCTTGCCCCGCGGACGCCCGCGGGGCGGCCTGCGGAAGGGGCACGGGGGCTCCGGATAATCGCCTCCGATGGAGGCCTGGCTGCAATCGCTGCTCGCGATGCTCGCGCTGCCGGAAGTCGGCCTGTCGACGGTCTTCGTCGTCTCGCTCGTCTCGGCGACGCTGCTGCCGATGGCCAGCGTCCCGGTGGTCTACGGCCTGGTCGAGCTGAGCCCGAACCTGTTCTGGCCGGCGCTGCTCGTGGCCACCGCCGGCAACACCGCCGGCGGCGCGATCACCTACTGGATGGGGCGCGGCGCCGAGGCCGCCTACGAGCGCGTGGCGCAGCACAAGCCGCGCGACGCGCGCGCGCTGGCGTGGCTGCAACGCTGGGGGCCGCCGGCCTGCCTGCTGTCCTGGCTGCCGTTCGTCGGCGACCCGCTGTGCGCGGTGGCGGGCTGGCTGCGGCTGCCGTTCTGGCCCTGCGTCGCCTTCATGGCGGTGGGCAAGTTCCTGCGCTACCTGGTGTACGTCGGCGCGCTCGTCTGGGCGGTCCCCTGGTCCCCGGGGGGCTGAGTCCCCGGCACCGGCCGGCACGGGCCCGCCGCCGGGCGCAGAATGGCGGCCGGCCGGGGCCGCTCGGCCGTTGCCTGCGAAGGACCCGATGATCCCGACCGCGACCCCCGCGTACGACGAACTGGCCGCCACCTATGCGCGCATGCACCACCTCGGCCATCTGTATGCGATGGCGAGCTGGGACCGCGCCGCGCTGATGCCGCCCGCGGGCAACGAGGCGCGCACGGCGGCGCTGGCCGAGATGTCGGCACTGCTGCACCGGATGCGCACCGACCCGGCGCTCGGCGAACGCGTGGCGCGCGCGCACCAGGAGCCCCTCGACGATCTGCAGCGCGCCAACCTGCGCGAGATCCGGCGCGACTGGCATGCGGCGACCGCGCTGCCCGAGTCGCTGGTGCAGCGGCGCGAGATCGCCGCATCGCGCTGCGAGCACGCCTGGCGCACGCTGCGTCCGGCCAACGACTGGGCCGGCTTCCTCGGGCCGTTCCGCGAGGTCGTCGCGCTCGCGCGCGAGGAGGCCGCGCTGCTCGCCGAGCAGAGCGGCCTGTGCCGCTACGACGCGCTGATGGACCGCTTCGAGCCCGGCATGACGAGCGCCACGGTCGATCGCCTGTTCGGCGACCTGCGGCAGTGGCTGCCCGCGCTGATCGACCGCGTCGTCGCGAAGCAGGCCGCCGAGCCGGTGGTCGAGCCCCGGGGGCCGTTCCCGGTCGACGCCCAGAAGCGCCTCGGCGAGCGCGTGATGCGGCTGCTCGGGTTCGACTTCGCGGCCGGCCGGCTCGACGTCAGCGCGCATCCGTTCTGCGGCGGCGTGCCCGAGGACGTGCGCATGACCACGCGCTACGACGAGCGCGAGTTCCTGTCGGCGCTGATGGGCACGATCCACGAGACCGGCCACGGCCGCTACGAGCAGAACCTGCCGCGCGGCTGGCTCGGCCAGCCGGTGTCGCTGGCGCGCTCGGCGGCGATCCACGAGAGCCAGAGCCTGGCCTTCGAGATGCAGCTTGCCGGTCACCCGGGCTTCGTCGCGCGCCTGGCGCCGCTGCTCGCCGACGTCTTCGGCGCGCAGCCGGCCTTCGAGCCGGAGCGCCTGCTGCGCCTGCTGACGCGCGTGCGGCGCGGGCTCATCCGCGTCGATGCCGACGAGGTCACGTACCCGGCGCACGTGATCGTGCGCTACGGCATCGAGCGGGCGCTGATCGAGGGCGAGATCGAGCCCGAGGACATCCCCGCGCTGTGGGACGCCGGGATGGCCGAGTTGCTGGGGGTCGACACGCGCGGCAACTTCCGCGACGGGCCGCTGCAGGACGTGCACTGGGCCGAGGGCCTGTTCGGCTACTTCCCCTGCTACACGCTCGGGGCGATGTATGCGGCACAGTGGTTCGCCGCGATGCGCGCCGCGATGCCCGATCTCGACGCGCGCATCGGCGCCGGCGACCTGACCCCGGTCTTCGACTGGCTGCGCGAGCACATCTGGACGCAGGCCAGCCGCTGGACCACCGACGAGCTGGCGCGGCGCGCCAGCGGCCAGGTGCTGGATCCCGCGCACTTCCGCGCCCACCTCGAGTCGCGCTACCTGTGACCGCGCCCCGCCCGTCCGCCGGCCCGGTGCTCGGCCGCCGCGCGCTGCTCGCGCTGCTGGCGATGCTGGCCTGCGGCGTCCGCGCGCGGGCGCAGGACGGCGCCCCGGCGGGCGACGGCCCCGAGGCGCGCCGGCTGCACGCGCTTCTCGACGCCGACCTCGAGGCCCGGATGCGCGAATGGCCGCTGTGGGCGGTGCTGATCGGCTGGCCGCTGCCCGATCCCGCGGCGCTGCCCGAACTGACGCCGCAGGCGCAGCAGCGCCGCCTGCGGCATGCGCGCGAGATGCTCGCCGCTGCCGGCGCGATCCCCGAGCCGGCGCTCGGCGCGAGCGACCGCGTCAGCCTGCGCCTCTTCGCCGACCTGCAGCGCGCCGACATCGCGCGCGCCGAGCGCTTTCCCCATGCCGACGCGCTCGACTTCAACCAGAAGGACGGCGTGCACCTGTGGCTCGACGACGTGGCGGCCAGGCTGCCGGTGCGCGGCGTCGCCGACGTCGACACCCACCTGCGCCGGCTCGAGCGCCTGCCGCAGGCGGTCGACGAGCAGATCGCGCTGCTGCGTCGCGGCGCGGCGGCGGGCTGGGTGTCGTCGCGCGTCGTGCTGTCGCGCGTGCCGGCGCAGATCCGCGACCAGATCGCGCCCGGTGACGACGTCGATGCGCTCGCTCTGCCGCTGCGCCGGCTGCCGCCGCAGGTGCCCGCCGCCGAGCGCGACGCGCTGCGGCGTCGTTTCGCCGTCGCGCGCGAGGCCGTCGACCGGGCGTTCGACCGGCTGGCGCGCGTGACCGAGCAGGAACTGCTGCCCGCCGCCGCCGAGCGCGGCGGACTGTCGGCGCTGCCCGGAGGCGTCGACTACTACGTCCACCTGATGCACACCGACATCGCGCCGGGTCTCGAGCCGGGCGCGGTGCACGATCTCGGACGGCGCGAGATGGCGCGCATCGGCGCGGCGATCGACCGGCTCGCGCGCGAAGAGGGGCATGCCGGCGGGACCCCCGACTGGGTGCGCCGGCGCGTCGATGCCGCCGACCAGCGGTACGCCGGCCCGGACGAACTGCTGGCCGCGTACCGCGCCCTCGGGGCCGAGGTGCAGCCCCGGCTGCCGGCGCTCTTCCGGCGCCTGCCCGCGGTCGGCTTCGAGATCGTCGAGGCGTCTCCGGCACAGGCGGCATCCGGCACCATGGCCTGGTACGACGCGCCGCCGATCGACGGCTCGCGGCCGGGCCGCTTCGTGCTCAACACGACGACCTGGCGCGAGCGGCGCCGGCACGAGGAGGTGTCGCTCTTCCTCCACGAGGCGATGCCCGGCCACCACCTGCAGCAGGCGACGGCGCTCGAGCAGCCGGCGCTGCCGCGCTGGCGCCGGCTGGTGGCAGACAACGGCGCCTATGCCGAGGGCTGGGCGCTGTATGCCGAGAGGCTCGGCGAGGAGATGGGCCTGTACACCACGCCGCTGCGCCGCTTCGGCCGGCTGCAGGACGAGATCTGGCGCGCCGCGCGGCTCGTCGTCGACACCGGCATCCACGTGTACGGCTGGAGCCGCGAGCGCGCGATCGCGCTGCTGCGCGACGAGGTGTTCACGGGCGAGGCCGACGCCGCCTCCGAGATCGACCGCTATTTCGCCTGGCCGACGCAGGCGCTCGGCTACAAGCTCGGCGAGCTGGAGATCATCGCGCTGCGCGAGCAGGCGGCGCGCGTGCTCGGCCCGCGCTTCGACGTGCGCGACTTCCATGCCGCGGTGCTCGGGGCCGGCGGCGTCACGCTGCCGGTGCTGCGCGCCGAAGTCGGCGCCTGGGTCGCGGCGGGCGGCGGCGATCCCGCGGCCGGGGCCCGCTGACCGCGGCGGCGGCCCCCGGCCGGGGCTCGCACCTCGCGGGCGCGATCAGCCGCGCTGCAGCGCGTGGTCGAGGTCGTCCAGCGTCTCGTCGAGACGCTGCAGCGCGCGCGCCATGCGGCTGCGCGCCGGCCGGCGCCGGCCGACCAGGGTGCGCAGCGGATCGTCGAGCACCGACTCGTCGAGAGCCAGGCCGTGCCGCGCGAGCAGCGGCGCGAGCGCGGGCCGCCGCCGGCGCAGGTCGGCGCGGGTGCGCTGATAGGCGTGCTCCGCCAGCCAGCGGCGCTGGCCGTAGCCGAAGGTGTTCGCGAGGAACATCTCGGGATCGTCGGGCTCGGGCTCGAGCAGCACGATGTCGGTGCCCGGATGGCTGGCCTCGTAGCCCTTCATGCCGAGCTCGAGGCGCGAGTGGATCAGGCTGCGGAAGGTCTGGCTCATCACCACCGGAAGCCCGCCGTCGACCAGGTTCGGGATGCGCGGCGTGCCGCCGTGCAGCAGGCGGCGCCGCGCGCCGCGCCGCGCATCGAACGGCACCAGCGGATTCAGGCACAGCACGAGGTCGAGGCCCATGTCGAGAAGCACCCGCGCGTGCAGCGTCTTCTTCAGCGCGCCGTCGACGTACCAGCGCGAGCCGATGCGCACGGGCGGAAACAGCCCCGGAAGCGCGCCGCTCGCCGCCGCCGCGACGCTGATCGGCACCGTGTCCCATCCCGGCTGGCCGAACGGCGCGCTCTCGCCGCTGTCGAGGTCGGTGGCCACCAGCACGAGCTTGCGCGGCAGGCGGCGGAAGTCGTTGCTGCGCCCCGGCGCCGCGAGCACGCGTCGCAGCTGCGCCTCGAGCGGCGCGTGGCTGAACAGCCCGGTCGGCAGCACGCGGCCGAGCTGCTCGAGCACCGCCAGCGGCGCGCCGCGGCCCTGCGCCAGCGCCGACAGCGCGTCGAGCAGCGCGCGCGGCGCGATGGCCGCGCGGGCGAGGTACTCGGACCACGCCGGCCGCACGAACAGCGACGGCCGGATCACGTCGTCCTGCGGCCCGCGGCTCTCGATGAACGCCGTGCAGAGCTGGCGCGGCGTCATGCCGTTGGCGAGCCCGGCGGCGAGGAAGGCCCCGGCCGACACGCCGACGTAACCGTCGAGCGCGTTCAGGTCGAGCCCGTCGACGGCTTCGCCGAGCGCGCAGAGCGCGCCGATCTCGTAGATCGCGCCGAGCGGCCCTCCGCCCGCGAGCGCAAGGCCGATGCGCGCCATCGTGCTCAGGCCTCGGGCGCGGCCTCGGCCTTGCGGGTGCGACGGCGCACGGTCTTGGCCGGCGCCTCGGCGACGACCGCGGCCTTGCCGCGGGTCTTGCGCGCCACCTTCGCGGCAGCGCCGCCGCCCTTGCTGAGCCGGGCCACCGCGGCAGCCAGTTCGTCGACCCGCTTGACCAGCGCGTCGACGTCCTTGGCCGTCGGCACCCCGAGGCGCGCCAGCGCCTTCTCGGTGCGCTGCTCGAAGATGGCCTCGAGCTTGTCCCAGTTCTGCCCGGCCTTGTGGGTCACGCCCTCGGCCATGCGCGTCATGCGGCCGGTGACCTCGCCGATCTTCTCCTCGGCGGCGGCCTGGGTCTTGCGCTGCAGAGCCATGCCCTCCTTGACCAGCGCGTCGAAGACCTTGCCGCCCTCTTCCTGGGCCTTCGAGAACGCGCCCATCCCGGCGAGCCAGATCTGCTGAGCCGACTCCTTGACGGCCCCGGCGATCTGGCTGTCGAGCATGCCCTTGTCGGCGGGTGCCGACGTCTTCTTCTTGCCGGCGGTGCGGGTGATCTTCTTGACCATGGGATGCGTCCTCGGGTGTCGTGGATGGCGGCAGTCCGCGATTCGGAATATAGGGTTCCCCCTCGGGCGCCGCACGCGCATTCTCTAGTGAGACGGCTCTATGCTGGCCGCCCCGTGATCCGCCGCCGCGACCGGCCGCGGCCCCGTCGAACCCCACGCCCGCGAGGAGATCGCCCGCATGCAGTATTTCGTCACCGGCGCCACCGGCTTCATCGGCAAACGTCTCGTCAAGACGCTGCTCGCGCGGCGCGGCACCAAGGTCTGGTTCCTCGTGCGACCGGGCAGCGAGACGAAGGTCGGGGCGCTGCTCGAGTACTGGGGCGTATCGAAGTCGCGTGCGATCCCGGTGACCGGCGACCTGACCGCGAAGAAGCTCGGCGTCGCCGCCGACACGCTCAAGGCGCTGAAGGGCCAGATCGACGGCATGTACCACCTGGCCGCGATCTACGACCTCGAGGCCGATGCCGAGAGCCAGATCCACGTCAACGTCGAGGGCACGCGCAACGTCGTCGAGTTCGCGAAGGCGGTCGACGCGAGGCACCTGCACCACGTCAGCAGCATCGCCGCCGCCGGGCTGTACGAGGGCGTGTTCCGCGAGGACATGTTCGACGAGGCCGAGAACCTCGAGCACCCGTACTTCATGACCAAGCACGAGAGCGAGAAGATCGTGCGCACCGAGTGCAAGGTGCCCTGGAGCGTTTATCGGCCCTCGTTCGTCGTCGGCGACAGCCGCACCGGCGAGATGGACAAGATCGACGGGCCCTACTACTTCTTCAAGCTGATCCAGCGCATGCGGCAGATCCTGCCGCCGTGGTTCCCGTCGGTCGGGCTCGAAGGCGGGCGCGTCAACCTGGTGCCGGTCGACTTCGTCGTCGCGGCCATCGACCACATCAGCCACCACCACCGCGTGAGCGGCAAGTGCTACCACCTGGTCGACCCGATGGGCTACCGCGTCGGCGACATGCTCGACATCCTGAGCAAGGCCGCGCACGCGCCGAAGATGAACTTGTTCGTCAACGCGGCGCTGTTCGGCTTCGTGCCGAAGGGCGTGCGCAAGAGCCTGATGGCGGTGGCGCCGGTACGGCGCATCCGCGCCGCGGTGATGAAGGACCTCGGGCTGCCCGAGGACGTGCTGCAGTTCGTGAACTGGCCCACGCGCTACGACCGCCGCGAGACCGACGCGGCGCTGAAGGGCAGCGGCATCGAATGCCCGCGGCTCGACGACTACGCCTGGCGGCTCTGGGACTACTGGGAGCGCCACCTCGACCCGGACCTGTTCATCGACCGCAGTCTCAAGGGTGCGTGCGGCGGCAAGGTGGTGCTGGTCACCGGTGGCTCGTCGGGCATCGGCCTGGCGGCGGCGAAGCGGTTCGCCGAAGCCGGTGCCGTGACGATCATCTGCGCGCGCGACGAGTCCAAGCTCGTCGAGGCCGTCGACGAGATCGTCTCTCACGCCAAGGCCAAGGGCATCGCCGAGCCGCAGGTCTTCAGCTACAGCGTCGACATCGCCGACGTCGAGGGCTGCGCGGCCTTCGTGCAGACGCTCGAGGACAGGCACGGTGGCGTCGACTTCCTCGTCAACAACGCCGGCCGCAGCATCCGGCGCGCGATCGAGAGCAGCTACGACCGCTTCCACGACTTCGAGCGCACCATGCAGCTCAACTACTTCGGCTGCCTGCGCGTCACGATGGGTCTGCTGCCGGGCATGGTGAGGAAGCGCAAGGGACACGTCGTCAACATCAGCTCGATCGGCGTGCTGACGAACGCGCCGCGCTTCAGCGCCTATGTCGCGAGCAAGGCGGCGCTCGATGCGTGGACGCGCTGCGCGTCGAGCGAGTTCGCCGACCAGGGCATCACGTTCACGACCATCAACATGCCGCTGGTGCGCACGCCGATGATCGCGCCGACGAAGATCTACAACAACGTGCCGACGCTCAGCCCCGAGGAGGCCGCCGAGATGGTGGCGCAGGCCTGCATCCACAAACCGGTGCGCATCGCGACGCGGCTGGGCATCTTCGGCGAGGTGCTGCACGCGCTGATGCCGCGCGTGGCGCAGATCATCATGAACACCAGCTTCCGCATGTTCCCGGACAGCGAGGCCGCCAAGGGCGAGAAGGGCGGCAAGCCGCAGCTGTCGGCCGAGGCGGTGGCGCTGCAGCAGATGATGCGCGGCATCCACTTCTGAACCTGAGCCCGGCGGAAGCCCGGGCGACGCGGACCCACGCCGCCCCGCGCACGGCGACGGATGCGCACGATTCGTGCATGCTTGCGCACCGGACCCGCCACACGGAGGCCGCGATGGACCCTCGCCCGATCCGCTCGATCCTGATCGCCAACCGGTCGGAGATCGCGATCCGCGTCATGCGCGCCGCCGCGGAGATGCGCATCCGCAACGTGGCGATCTATTCGCAGCAGGACCGCCAGGCGCTGCACCGTTTCAAGGCCGACGAGAGCTACCTCGTCGGCGAGGGCAAGAAGCCGCTCGAGGCCTACCTCGACGGCGAGGACATCCTGCGCATCGCGCGACGCGCCGGCGTCGACGCGATCCACCCCGGCTACGGCTTCCTGTCGGAGAACCCGGACTTCGCCGAGGCGGTCATCGCCGCCGGCCTCCGCTGGATCGGCCCTTCGCCGGACGTCATGCGCGTGCTCGGCAACAAGGTCGCGGCGCGCCACGCCGCGGTCGCCGCGGGCGTGCCGGTGATGCCGGCGACGCCGCCGCTGCCGCGCGACGCCTCCGAGTGTGCCCGCCTCGCGGCCGGCGTCGGCTATCCGGTGATGCTCAAGGCCAGCTGGGGCGGCGGCGGCCGCGGCATGCGCGTGATCGAGCGCGAGGACGACCTGCCGGCCGCGCTCGAGGCGTCGCGCCGCGAGGCGCTGGCCGCCTTCGGCAACGACGAGGTCTACTTCGAGAAGCTGATCCGGCGCGCGCGCCATGTCGAGGTGCAGATCCTCGGCGACCTGCACGGCAACCTGGTGCACCTGCACGAGCGCGACTGCACCGTGCAGCGGCGCAACCAGAAGGTGGTCGAGCGCGCGCCGGCGCCGTACCTCGACGCCGCCGGGCGCGCCTCGCTGTGCTCGAGCGCCCTCGCGCTGATGCGGTCGGTCGGCTACACGCACGCCGGCACCGTCGAGTTCCTGATGGACGCCGACACCGGCACCTGCTGGTTCATCGAGGTCAACCCGCGCATCCAGGTCGAGCACACGGTGACCGAGATGGTCACCGGCATCGACATCGTGAAGGCCCAGATCCGCATCACCGAGGGCGGGCACATCGGCGTCGTCGACGGCGATCCCGGCGGGCGCCATCCGACCGGCGTGCCGCCGCAGGAGCAGATCCCGCTCAACGGCCACGCGCTGCAGTGCCGCGTCACCACCGAGGACCCGGAGAACGGCTTCCTGCCCGACTACGGGCGGCTCGCGGCCTACCGCAGCGCGGCCGGCTTCGGCATCCGCCTCGATGCGGGCACCGCCTACGGCGGCGCGGTGATCACGCCGTACTACGACTCGCTGCTGGTGAAGGTCACGGCCTGGGCGCCGGGGGCCGTCGAGGCGATCGCGCGCATGGACCGCGCGCTGCGCGAGTTCCGCATCCGCGGCGTCGCGACCAACCTGCAGTTCCTCGAGAACGTGATCAACCACCCGGACTTCGCGGCCGGCGAGCTGACCACGCGCTTCATCGAGAACACCCCCGAGCTGCTGGCCTTCACGGCGCGGCGCGACCGCGCGAGCAAGCTGCTCGGCTTTCTCGCCGAGATCGCGGTGCACGGCAACCCCGAGGTCGCCGGACGCACGCTGCCCGAGCTGCCGCTGCCGCGGCCGGTGCTGCCCGCGGTCGACCTCGACAGCCCGCCGCCCGACGGCACGCGCCAGCGCCTGCAGGCGCTGGGGGCGGCCGGTTTCGCGCAGTGGATGCTCGCGCAGCCGCAGGTGCTGGTCACCGACACGACGATGCGCGACGCGCACCAGTCGCTGCTCGCCACGCGCATGCGCACCGCCGACATGCTGCCGATCGCGCCGTTCTACGCGCGCGACCTGGCCGGACTGTTCTCGCTCGAATGCTGGGGCGGCGCGACCTTCGACGTCGCGATGCGCTTTCTCAAGGAGGACCCCTGGCAGCGCCTGGCGCAGCTGCGCGAGCGCATCCCGAACGTGCTGTTCCAGATGCTGCTGCGCGGCGCCAACGCCGTCGGCTACACGAGCTATGCCGACAACGTCGTGCGCCACTTCGTGCAGCAGGCGGCGGCGCATGGCATCGACCTGTTCCGCGTCTTCGATGCGCTGAACTGGGTGCGCAACATGCGCGTGGCGATCGACGCGGTGCTCGAGTCGGGGGCGCTGTGCGAGGGCGCGATCTGCTACAGCGGCGACCTGTTCGACGCCTCGCGGCCGAAATACGACCTCAAGTACTACGTCGGCATCGCGCGCGAGCTGCAGCGCGCCGGCGTGCACCTGCTCGCGATCAAGGACATGGCTGGCATCTGCCGGCCGCGCGCCGCCGCCGCGCTGGTGAAGGCGCTGAAGGAGGAGACCGGGCTGCCGATCCACTTCCACACTCACGACACCAGCGGCGCCGGCGCGGCCTCGGTGCTGGCGGCGATCGAGGCCGGCTGCGACGCCGTCGACGGCGCGCTCGACGCGATGAGCGGGCTCACCTCGCAGCCCAACCTGTCGGCGATCCTCGCCGCGCTCGCCGGCACCGCGCGCGACCCCGGCCTCCCGCACGAGGCGCTGCACGCCGCGTCGATGTACTGGGAGGGGGTGCGCCGCTTCTACGCCCCGTTCGAGAGCGAGATCCGCTCCGGCACCGCCGACGTCTACCGCCACGAGATGCCCGGCGGCCAGTACACCAACCTGCGCGAGCAGGCGCGCTCGCTCGGGCTGGCGCACCGCTGGACCGAGGTCTCGCGCGCCTACGCCGAGGTCAACCGCATGTTCGGCGACATCGTCAAGGTCACGCCGACGTCGAAGGTCGTCGGCGACATGGCGCTGATGATGGTCGGCAACGACCTGACGCCCGAGGCGGTGCTCGATCCGGCGCGCGAGATCGCGTTCCCCGAGTCGGTGGCCTCGCTGTTCAGGGGCGAGCTCGGGTTTCCGCCCGACGGCTTCCCGCCCGAGGTCAGCCGCAGGGTGCTGCGGCTGGCCGACGGCGAGGCGCCGCCCGAGCCGTATCGCCCGGGCGACCGGCTGCCGCCGGTCGACCTCGAGGCCGCGCGATCACGCGCCGAGCGCGAGTGCGGGATGCCGCTCGACGACCGGCGGCTCGCCTCGTACCTGATGTATCCCAAGGTGATGCGCGACTTCTGCGAGCACACGCGGCGCCACGGCGACACCTCGATCCTGCCGACGCCGGTCTTCTTCTACGGGCCGCAGCCGCACCAGGAGCTCGCGCTCGAGATCGACCCGGGCAAGACGCTGCTCGTCGTGCTGCAGACCATCGCCCCCGACGGCGAGACCGCGCAGAAGGTGCAGTTCGAGCTCAACGGCCAGTCGCGAGTGGTGCGGGTCGCACGCGCCGATGGCGCCGCGGCGGCGCGCGCGCGGCCGGTCGCCGAAGCCGGCAACCCCTGGCATGTCGCCGCACCGATGCCCGGGGCCATCGTCAATGTCGCCGTCACCGCCGGGCAGCGCGTCTCGGCCGGCAGCATGCTGTTCTCGCTCGAGGCGATGAAGATGGAGACGCATGTCACCGCCGACCGCGATGCCGAGGTCGAGGCGGTGTACGCCGCCCCCGGCGACCGCGTGCAGGCGAAGGACCTGATCGTCGTGCTTCGCCCGGTCGCGCCGGGCTGACTCGCTGCAGTCGCGTGTGTCCCCGGCCCGCGGCGCTCGTAGGACCTCGCGCTCGCCCTGAGGCGCTCGTCCCTGCACGGGCAGGGACTCGCGTCCTCAGGGTGCCTTCGTGATCGCGGTCACGGTGTAGTTGCCGTCGACCTTCGCGGCGTCGAACCGCACCTTGTCGCCGACCGCGACGCGGTCGAGCATCGCCGGATCGGCGACACGGAAGATCATGGTCATCGGCGGCATGTCGAGGCTCTTGATCTCGCCGTGCCGCAGCGTCAGCTTGCCCTGCGCCTTGTCGATCTTGCG
>JALORQ010000146.1 GCA_025458805.1 Rubrivivax sp. | reverse complement strand
CCGGCGCGGCACGCGGCGGCGCGGACGCAGGCCGGCCCTTCGCCGCCCCCCCGCCTGCCGATGCGCTGCCCGCGACGTCGGCGCCCCCCGACACCGCGCGCGCCGTCGCCACGCCCGCCGTCCAGGAAGCTGCACGGGCTCCGCTGCACGAGGCGTTCGTCTCGGCAGCGCTCGACACGCCGGAGTTCGCACCGGCCCTCGGGCAGCAGATCACGCTGCTGGTGCGCGACGGTGTCCAGGAGGCGCGGCTGAACCTGCATCCGCAGGAACTCGGGCCGGTGACGGTGCAGATCGCCCTCGAGGGCAGCGCGGCGCACGTGACGCTGGCGGCCGAGCAGCCCGCGACGCGGCAGGCCCTCGAGCAATCGCTGCCCACGCTGGCGGTCGCACTGCGAGAACAGGGCCTCACGCTGGCTGGCGGGGGCGTCTTCGAGCAGCCCCGCGACCCCGGCCGCGGCGCGGAAGGCCCCGGGCGCGCGCGAGATGCCGACCGCGACGCCGGCGATGGCGCGCTCGCGGCCACTCCGGTGCAGGCGGCGCCGCGCCGGCTGCGCGGCACGATCGACGTCTACGCCTGAACGCGGGTCGGCGCCAGGCCGTCTCGGACGCAGGAGGGCGACCGGCGTCCGCACCGGAGGCACCGGTCGCGTGCCGCGAACGGCCGGACTTTCGGGCTGCTTTTCGCGGCATCCGGGACCGGCCGCTCCTGAAGAATGCCCCGTGACACGTGCCGCGCCGCGGGCGCCGGCACCGGTCGAACGACAGGCCCGAAGGAGTCCGCATGTCCGCCGCCGCCGCTGCCGAGGCCGCCCCGAAGAAGGGCAACAAGAAGCTGATCGTCATCGGCGCCCTCGCCGCGCTGGTGCTGCTGGGCGGCGGGGGCGGCGCGGTGCTGGTGATGAAGAGCAAGGCCGCCGCGGCCGAGGAAGACGAGGCCGCATCCGAGGCCAAGCCACGGGCGAAGGCCGCCGCGAAGGCGGACCCGGCCGCGCCGCCGACCTTCGTGCCGCTCGACCCGTTCACCGTCAACCTCGCGGACCGCAGCGCCGAGCGCTACGCGCAGGTCGGCATCACGCTCGAGGTCGACGATCCGAAGCTGGGCGACCAGATCAAGACCTACATGCCGGCGATCCGCAACAACATCCTGATGGCGCTGTCCGAGAAGACCGCGGCCGACCTGATGGACCGCGAGGGCAAGACGAAGCTGGCCGAGAAGATCCGCCGCGAGACCTCGCGCGCCCTCGGCTACGAGGTCGAGGAGCCCGAGGAGGAGTCCGAGGAAGCGGCGGACGAGAAGCCGCGCAAGAAGCGCCGCAAGCCGGTCGAGGAGGTGCTGCCGATCGCCGCGGTGCACTTCAGCAACTTCATCATCCAGTGACCGGACCCGGCGGGCGACCCGGCACGGCGGCCTCGGCATGAACCAGCAGATCCTTTCGCAGGACGAGGTCGATGCCCTGCTGCAGGGCATCACCGGCGAGAGCCAGAAGCTCGAGGAGGAGGAGCACGCCCCCGAGGGCGGCGTGCGCAACTACGACATCGCCAGCCAGGAGCGCATCGTCCGCGGACGCATGCCGACGATGGAGGTGATCAACGAGCGCTTCGCCCGCAACATCCGCGTCGGCCTGTTCAACCTGATGCGCAAGACGCCCGAGGTCGCGATCGGCGGGATCAAGGTGCAGAAGTACAGCGCGTTCCTGCGCGAGATCGTCGTCCCGACCAACTTCAACATCGTCGCGGTCAAGCCGCTGCGCGGCCTCGGGCTCATCGTCTGCGACCCGAGCCTGGTGTTCGCGGTCATCGACGCGCTGTTCGGCGGCGCCGGCAAGTTCCACACCCGCATCGAGGGGCGCGACTTCTCGGCCACCGAGCAGCGCGTGATCAAGCGCCTGGTCGACGCCATCGCCTCCGAATACAAGCGTGCCTGGGCCGGCATCTACCCGCTGGAGCTGGACTACCAGCGCTCGGAGATGCAGCCGCAGTTCGCCAACATCGCCACGCCCAGCGAGATCGTCGTCTCGACGGCGTTCACGCTCGAGGTCGGCGAGTCGTCCGGCACGGTGCACTTCTGCATCCCCTACTCGACGCTCGAGCCGATACGCGACGTGCTGTACTCGACGATCCAGGGCGATTCGAGCGAGCACGACCGGCGCTGGGTGCGGCTGCTCGAGCACGAGATCCAGGCCGCCGAGGTCGAGCTCGTGATCGAGCTGGCCCAGGCGCCGGCCACCGTCGAGCAGCTGCTGTCGTTCAAGCCGGGCGACTTCGTCGAGCTCGACCTCGAGCCGATGATCCAGGCCAAGGTCGACGGCGTGCCGGTCTTCGACTGCCACTACGGCACCAGCAACGGCCGCTACGCGGTCAAGGTCGACCGGCTGATCACGACTTCCGGCGTGAGCTGGCTCGGAGAACACGATGTCCGCTGACCCCGCATCCCAGATGACCGAAGAAGAACGCATGGCCGCCGAGTGGGCGGCCGCCCTCGAAGAGAGCAAGGCCGGCGCGACGGTCGCCTCCGAGGTCGCCGCGCCCGCCGAGTCGGTGGCGCCGGCGCAGTTCGCCAACTTCGCCGCCGGCGCCCCGCCGGCGACGGCGAACGACCTCAACATGATCCTGGACATCCCGGTCCAGCTCACGGTGGAGCTCGGTCGCACGCGCATCCCGATCAAGCACATCCTGCAGCTCGCGCAGGGCTCGGTGGTCGAGCTCGACGCGCTGGCCGGCGAGCCCATGGACGTGCTGGTCAACGGCTACCTGATCGCGCAGGGCGAGGTGGTCGTCGTCAACGACAAGTTCGGCATCCGGCTCACCGACATCGTCACGCCGAGCGAGCGCATGCGGCGGCTGTCGCGCCAGGGCTGAGGGCGCGCGATGAACCCGGGCTGGTCCGCGCTGCTGTGGTTCGGCGCCGTCGTCGCCGCGATCCCGCTCGTGCTGTGGCTGCTCAAGCGCACCCCGATCGGCGGCGCGGCGGCGGGCGCCGGGCTTCGCAGCATCGCGGTACTGCCGCTGTCGACGACGCAGCGCATCGTCACCGTCGAGGTCGGCCACGGCGACGACCGCCGCTGGCTCGTGCTGGGCGTCTCGCCCGGCAACATCCAGACGCTGCACCTGATGGACGCGCAGTCGCCGCCCGGCCCCGCTCTGCCGCCGCCGGCGCCGCCGGTGGCGTTCGCGCAGCTGCTGCAACGCCTGCGCGGCACGGCACAGGGTCCGCGTGCGAGCTGAGCCCCACCTCCGCATCGCGCGCGCCGCCGCGCTGACGCTGGCGGTGCTGCTGCCGTCGGCTGCGCTCGCGCAGTCGCCCGGGCCGGGCGGACTGCCCCTGGTCGTCGCGCAGGGCCCGGGCGGGACCAGCTACTCGGTGCCGATCCAGACGCTGCTGTTCTTCACCGCGCTGTCGTTCCTGCCCGCGGTGGTGCTGCTGATGACGGCCTTCACGCGCATCGTCATCGTGCTGAGCCTGCTGCGGCAGGCGCTCGGCACGCAGGCCGCGCCGCCCAACCAGGTGATCATCGGGCTGAGCCTGTTCCTGACCTTCTTCGTGATGGGTCCGACGCTCGACCGCGTGCACGACGAGGCCTACCGGCCCTTCGCCGCCGGCGAGATCCCGTTCGACCAGGCGCTCGCGCGCGGCGAGGTCCCGATGCGCGAATTCATGCTGCGCCAGACGCGCCAGAGCGACGTGCAGCTGTTCGCGAAGCTGGCCAAGCTGCCTGCCGACGTCAAGGGCGAGGACGTGCCGCTGCGCGTGCTGGTGCCGGCCTTCGTGACCAGCGAGCTGAAGAGTGCCTTCCAGATCGGCTTCATGATCTTCATCCCGTTCCTGGTGATCGACATGATCGTCGCCAGCGTGCTGATGAGCCTGGGGATGATGATGCTCAGCCCGGTGCTGGTGGCGCTGCCGTTCAAGCTCATGCTGTTCGTGCTCGCCGACGGCTGGAACCTGCTGCTCGGCTCGCTGGCCGCCTCGTTCGCGACCTGAGCGCCCTGCCCCGACGACCCCAGGAGTTCCAGACGATGGATGCGCAGCAAGTCCTCACCGCCGGCCAGCAGGGCCTCACGCTGCTGCTGCTGGTCTCGGCGCCGGTGCTCGGCGTCATCCTCGCCGTCGGCCTGCTGATCAGCGTCTTCCAGGCCGCCACGCAGATCAACGAGGCCACCCTCAGCTTCGTGCCGAAGATCGTCGCCGCGGTCGCCGTGCTCGGCGTCACCGGGCCGTGGATGCTGACGACGATGGTCGACTACATCCGGCGCACGCTGATGGCGATCCCCGGCGCGGTCGGCTGAGCCGCGAAGCGCGGGGCCCGGCCGTGGTCGCGTTCACCGAGGCGCAGGTGCTGGCGTGGGTCACGCCGCTGCTCTGGCCGTTCCTGCGCGCGCTCGCGCTGTTCACGGCCATGCCGGTGCTCGGCACGCGCGGCGTGCCTGCGCGCGTGCGCATCGGCCTGGCCGCGCTGATCGCGCTGGCCGCGCAGCCCGCACTGCCGCCGATGCCGGCGGTGCCGCTGGACTCGGCCGATGCGGCGCTGGTCGCCGCGCAGCAGGTGGTCATCGGCCTCACGCTGGGCTTCGCGGTGCGCGTGATCTTCGCGGCGATCGAGTTCGCCGGCGAGCTCATCGGGCTGCAGATGGGCCTGAACTACGCCGGCTTCTTCGATCCCGTCACCGCCAGCGCAGGCACCGTCACCGGGCGCTTCATGGGCACCACGATCGCGTGGCTGTTCGTCGTCGTCAACGGCCACCTGCTGGTCATCGCGGCGCTGGTGGACAGCTTCACGGCCTTTCCGGTCGGCCCGGAGCCGCTGGCGCTGCTGCGCGCGCTCGAGCCGCAGCGCTGGGGCGCCGAGATCTTCTCGCTCGGGCTGTGGATCGCGCTGCCGCTGGTGACGATGCTGCTCTTCGTCAACCTGGTGCTCGGCGCGATCTCGCGCGTCGCGCCGCAGATCAACATCTTCGCGATCGGCTTCCCGGTCACGCTGGCGGTCGGCCTGCTCGGCCTGCTGTTCACGCTGCCGGCTCTGCACGGGCCGTTCGACGCGGCGCTGCAGCGGCTGCTGACCGGGTTCCGCTGACCCGCCGGCGGCGCGTGCGGGCGCGCGACGCCCGGCGCAGACGGCCGGGCTCCCGGCGCGGTCAGCGCTTGGGCTGAGTCAGCCGCGGGCCGGGCCGCGGCGCGTCGCGGCGCCCGTGCGGCTGGGCGTGCGGCGCCGGCTGCGTCGCATGGCCCGCACCGGCACGGTCGTGGCGCGGCGCCGCCGCGGCGTGGGCGTGCGACACCCCCGGCACGTCGCGCGCCGGCCGCGGCGGCGCGGGTCGGCGCGGGTCGTGCCGCCCGCCGCCCGGGGCCGCCGGGCGTCCGCTGCCGCCGGGGCGTCCGCTACCGTGCCGCTGAGTGCCGCCGACACCGATCGTCATGCGGCCGAGGACGATCGGCTCGGGCTTCTCGCCCGGCGGCGGCTCGAAGCCCGGGACGACCTCGCGCGGGATGCTGCGCTTGATCAGCCGCTCGATGTCGCGCAGGAAGATCTCCTCGTCCAGGCACACCAGGCTCACCGCCTCGCCCTGCGCGCCGGCGCGGCCGGTGCGGCCGATGCGGTGCACGTAGTCCTCGGGGACGTTGGGCAGCTCGAAGTTGACGACGTGCGGCAGCTCCTCGATGTCGATGCCGCGCGCCGCGATGTCGGTGGCCACCAGCACCGGCAGCTCGCCGCTCTTGAACTCGGCCAGCGCCTTGGTGCGCGCGCCCTGGCTCTTGTTGCCGTGGATCGCCATCGCGCCGATGCCCTGGTCGTTGAGGTACTCGGCGAGCCGGTTGGCGCCGTGCTTCATGCGCGTGAAGACCAGCACCTGGTGCCAGTCGCCGTCGCGGATCAGCTTGGCGAGCAGTTCCTTCTTGCGCTCACGCCCGACCGGGTGCACCTTCTGCGCGATGGTGTCCGCGGTCGCGTTGCGGCGCGCGACCTCGATCAGCGCCGGCCGGTTCAGCAGCCGGTCGGCGAGCGCCTTGATCTCGTCGCTGAAGGTGGCGCTGAACAGCAGGCTCTGCTTCCTCGCCGGCACGATGGCGAGCACCTTCTTGATGTCGTGGATGAAGCCCATGTCCAGCATGCGGTCGGCCTCGTCGAGCACGAAGATCTCGACGTGCCGCAGGTCGAGCGTGCCCTGCTGGTGGTGGTCGAGCAGCCGCCCCGGCGTGGCGACCAGGATGTCGACGCCCTGTCGCAGGCGGTCGACCTGCGGCTGCATGCCGACGCCGCCGAACATCACCATGCTCGAGAGCCTGAGGTACTTGCCGTAGGTGCGCACGCTCTCCTCGACCTGCGCCGCGAGCTCGCGCGTCGGCGTCAGGATGAGGGCGCGGATCGCGATGCGGCCGCGCGCATCGCGCGGCGCCGGCGCCTGCGACAGCCGGTGCAGCATCGGCAGCGTGAAGCCGGCGGTCTTGCCGGTGCCGGTCTGTGCGCCGGCGAGCAGGTCGCCGCCGGCGAGCACGGCCGGGATGGCCTGGGCCTGGATCGGGGTGGGAGTCTCGTAGCCCTGCTCGCGCACGGCACGCAGGATCGGCTCGGCAAGGCCGAGTTCGCTGAAGTTCATCGATGGGGCCCGCGCCGGGGCGGGCGTTGAACCGGCCTGCTGTCGCCCGTGGCGGGCGCACCAGTCGGGAAGGCCGATGCAGGAGGGGAGGCGTCGGAGGCGACGGCGGCAGGATGACTGGAAGCCCTGCCGGTGGCGCGGAGTCTAACCGCGATCGCCCGCTGCTGCCGGCGCACCGCTCGCCGGGCGTCCCAGCCACAGCAGCACGAGGCCGAGCGCGACGAAGGGCGCCGCCGCCCACGAGAGTCGGCCCACGCCCAGGGGGCCGGCGGCGAGCCCACCGACCACCGCACCGAACGCGGTGCCGAGGTACAGCATCGACGTGTTGAGCGACAGCAGAAGCGGCGCCTGCGCAGGCGAGGCCTGCGCCAGTCGCGACTGCTGCGGCGCCATCATCCCGAAGCCGGCCGCGCCCCAGACCAGCAGCACGGCGAGCATCGCCGGGTAGCGGCCCTCGGTGAGCGGCAGCAGCAGCATGGCGGTGCCCATCGTCGGCAGCAGCACCGTCATCGCGCGCCAGGCGCCGAAGCGGTCGGTGGCCCAGCCGCCGAGCAGCGTGCCGGCCACGCCCGACAGCCCGAACAGCGCCAGCGTGACCGACAGCCCGGTGCCTCCGAGCGCGACCAGCGCGCCCAACACCGGCCCGATGTACGAGAAGACGGTGAAGATCGCGACGAAGTAGAGGAGCGTCGTGAGCAGCACCAGCGAGACGTCGCGGCGCTTCAGCACCGCGCCGAGCCCACGCATGCCGGGCGCAGGCGCCTGCAGGGCGCCGGGCACGCCGGCGGCCACCGCGAGCCACAGCAGCGCCACCGCCGCCGCCATCGTGCCGACCGCCGCCTGCCAGCCCCAGCCGAGGCCGATCCACGCACCGAGCGGCACGCCGACGACGTAGCTCAGGCTCATGCCCAGGAAGACGAGCGACAGCGCCTGCCCGCGCCGCTCGGGGGCCACCAGCACGAGCGCGATGCCGGCGGCCAGCGGCGTGAACATCGAGCCCAGCCCCATCACCGCACGACCGGCGAGCAGCGTGCCGAGGCTGTCGGCCGCGGCGCACATCACGCTACCGGCGAGGAACAGCGCCAGCGCGAGCAGCAGCGCGCGCCGGCGCGGCCAGCGCGCGGTCAGCGCCACGAGCGGCGGCACCGCGAGCGCGGTGACGAGCGCATAGACCGACATCGCCTGACCGGCGGCCGGCAGGCCGACGCCGAGGTCGGCGGCAATCGGGCCGATCAGCCCGCTGACGAGGAAGGCCGACGATCCGACGACGAGGTTGCCGAGCGCGAACAGGAACAGCAGCGGTGGCATCGAACCCATGGCGCCGGCACGCTAACAGAT
>JALORQ010000145.1 GCA_025458805.1 Rubrivivax sp. | reverse complement strand
CATCGACGCTGGATGCCGCGGCAGGCAGGTCGAGTGAGAGCCACGCGCCCGACCGGCCCGGCGCGGTCGCCGGCGCCACGCCGACCCGCCTTCAGCCGGCGAGCCGGGCGCGCGCGTCGGCCTCGGTGGCGACGATGTCGATCACCTGGTCCAGCGCGCTCTGGTCGAAGACGTCCTGAACCGCCGGCTGCGCGCCGTAGATCACCATGCGGTGGCCCTTCAGCCGCTGCGCCTTCGCGGTGGTGATGAGCAGCCGGATGCCCATCGAGGCGATGAAGTCGACACCGGAGAAGTCGATCAGCGCCGAGCGGCCGGTCGCCGCGACGGCGGCGCTGAACCGGACCGCGATCGTCTCGGTGCCGGCGACGTCCATGCGCCCGACCGGCCGCACGTGCGTGAGGCCGGTGTCGTCGCCGATGACTTCGAGTTCCATCCGATGTTCTCCTTGCTTGCACGGCCGGTGCCGCGCGGCGTCGAATGATGACACCGGCGCCACGGGCGAAAAAGTCGGTTCGATGACAGCGGCCGGGTCAGCGCCCGCGGCACAGCAGCACGGCGGTGATGTCGTCCTCGGGCGCGAGACCGGCGGCGAAGCGGTCGACCTCGGCGAGCAGCCCGCCGAGGGCGGCCGCAGGGAGCTGGCCGGACGTCGCGGCCGCCCAGGACTCGACCCGCGCGCGTCCGAACATCGCCCCCGCCGCGTCGCGGCACTCGTAGACACCGTCCGACAGCAGCACCAGCGCGTCGCCCGGCTCGAGCTCGATCTCGGCGCATCGCGGCGCGCCCGGCAGTTCCATCGCGCCCATCGGAAACACCGTGGCCTTGTAGGCCTCGCAGCGGCCCGCCGCCGCGCGGTGGTGCAGGATCGGGCCCTGCCCGCCGCTGACGAAGCGCAGGCGGTGCGACGACGGGTCTAGCAGCCCGACGAAGGCGGTGATGAAGTGCCCGTCGGGCAGCGTCTCCGACAGCCGGTCGTTGACCTCGCGGTAGACCTGCTCGAGCGGCATGCCGAGCCGGAACCCCAGGCGCAGCATCGCCTGCATCTGCATCACCGCGAGCGCCGGCCCGATGCCATGCCCGGCTGCGTCGGCGAGCACGACGAGCAGCCGGCCCCCGACCGACGCCAGGTCGTAGGCGTCGCCGCCGGTCTCGGCGGCCGGGCGGAAGACCGCGTGCATCGAATAGCCGGGCACGTCGGGCAGCGCGCGCGGCAGCGCCGCCTGCTGCACCTGGCGCGCGAAGACGAGCTCGTGCGCGACGCGCTCGGCATGCCGCGCCTGCTCGATCATGCGCGCGCGCGCCAGCGCCATCGCGGCCTGCGCCGCCACGGCCTCGCCGAGCGCCACGTCGGCCTCGGCAAACGGCCCGCCCGCGCGGTTGAGCACCTGCAGCACACCGACCAGCGCACCGTCGACGGCGAGCAGCGGTAGCGACAGCGCCGAGCGCGTGCGGAAGCCCGAGCGCCGGTCGTGGGCCTCGTCGAAACGCGGGTCGGCGTAGCAGTCGGGCACGTTGACGATCGCGCGTTCGCGCGCGCAGGCGCCGACCAGGCCCTGCCCGACCGGCACCCGGACCGCCGCCATGTCCTGCGAGATCTCCAGCACGAGCTCGTCGCGGCCCGCATCGAGCAGCCAGACCGACCCGCGTTCGGCGACCAGGAGACGGCACGCCGCTGCGGTCACCTCGCGCAGCATCCGGTCGAGCGGGAACGGCGCCGCCAGGTGGCGCGTGACCGAGAGCAGCGCGTCGACCTGCGACGGCGTCAGGCGGCGTGCCTGGGCCATCGGAGGGACTGCGCTGCCCCGGGGCGTCGGGGCCTGTCGCGCTCGCGTGTTGCCTGGGGGCTTCGACCGGACGGGATGGACATCGGGCGGTGCGCGGCGTGCAGCCGCGACCGCCACCGGACGGCGGCCCGGGTGCGCGGCACGCGGCGAAGCGCGGATGCTACGCCGCCGCGCGGCGGCGGTGCAGCACGAACGACGCCAACGCGAGCAGCGCGATCCACCACGGCGAGGCGGCACCGCCCCCACCCCCGCCGGACGCGACCGGTGGCTCCGGTTCGGGCTCCGGCTCGGGATCCGGCGGCAGCGGTCGGCCCAGGATCACCGCGCAGGCGCGGATGCGCGCATCGTCGAGCGTCGCGGCCGAGCGCTGCGGCGCGACGTAGGCCGCCGGCGACGCGGCATAGCGCAGCGCCTGGTCGACGTCGAGCATGCCGGCGCCGCAGGTCGTCGTCGTGCAGGCGCAGCGGCCTCGGTTGTCGGCGAGCGAACAGGCGCCGAGCAGCGGCACCTGCACGTGCGGCCGCGCCGAGCGCTTGAGCCCGCCCTCGATCTGCGCCACGGTCAGCGCCGGATTCACCGACAGCATCAGTGCCGCCGCGGCGGCCACCGCCGGCGCGGCGAAGCTGGTGCCCGACGCGGCGACATAGCCGGCCGCCCCCGGCGTCGTGTCGCCGAAGTTGCCGGTCGAGACCAGCCCGCCGTCGGCGAGCTGCGCGTCGCAGGTGCCGCCGGTGTCGGCGTCGCCGCCCGGCGTCGCGAGGTCGATCTGCGACCCGAAGCTCGCGTAGGCCGCCTTGTAGCCCTCGCGGTTGAGCGCCGTGACCGCGAAGGCCCCGGTGCAGCTCGCGGGTCGACCGACGGCCTCGCCGCGGTTGCCGGCCGCGACGACGACCACCGAGCCCGCCGCCCGCACCTCGGCGATGGTGTCGCGGTACAGCCGCGCCGCGGCGGCGATGTCGGGGTCGGCGCTCGCCGCGTCGCACGGGTCCGGGCTGCCGTAGCCGAGCACGATGACGCGCGCCGGGTTCGGATTGGCCGGCACGCCGGGCACCGCCAGCCCGGCGGCCCAGCGCAGGCCGTCGACGATGTCGCCGATCGCGGCGCCGCACTTGCCCGCGACGCGCACCGGCACGACGAGCCCGCCCCAGTGCGCCGCGGCCACGCCCTGGCCGTTGTCGGTGACCGCGGCCAGCTGCCCGGCGATCGTGGTGCCGTGCCAGGTGGAGCGAGGCGCCGGCGGGCAGTCGAGGAAGACATCGGGGTCGCTGCTGCGGTCCAGCGCGGTCACGGCGTCGCCCGGGTCGGCCGCATCGGCATCGCGGCCGTCGCCGTCGGCCGCGTAGCGGGCGTCAGCGACGAAGTCGTAGCCCGGCAGCAGGCGCGCATTGGTCTCGGGGTGCGAGGTGATGCCCGAATCGAGCACCGCCACCGCGACCGGCGCGGCGGCGCCCGTGCTGCGCTGCCAGGCGCGCGCGAACCCGGCGAGGCCGGTGTCGCTCGGACCGGCCGCGAGCGGCGCGCCGCGCGGCGCGAGCCACCACTGCTCGGCGAAGCGCGGGTCGCTCGGCGTCACCGCGAGCGGCTGCTCGCGCAGGTTGGGCACGACGTCGGCGATGCGCGGATCGGCACGCAGCCCGGCGGCGATCCGGCGCGCAGTCGCGCGGTCGACCGGCGCGCCGAGCGCAATGCGCTGCCAGCGCTCGCCGCGCGCGGTGGCGGCATCCGCCGCCGCGGCGGGGTCGTGCCAGCGCACGATGAAGCCGTCCACCGGGGACGCCGAAGCCGTCGCGGCACCCAGCCACAGCGCGATGGGCAGCGCAGCCGCCCGCAGGACGAGTCGATTCATGCGCGCCGACTCTAGGCGGCCGCGATGACCCGAGCGGCGCCACGCATGATCCGAAGGGATCATGCCGCGACCCGCCCGTCGGCGAAGCTTCACGGCAGCTTCACGCGCGGGGCCTAGCGTCGTGCCGGATGGATCAGACCCTGTTGCGGCCGCCATGCGGCCTGCGCGACGCATCTCGACCGCGGCGATGACCTCGCTCGAGGAAGACTTCGCCGGCCGGCTGGCCGACGCGATGACGATGAGCCCCGCGCAGGCGCAGGCGCTGGTGCGCGTCATCGAGTCGAGCCGGCAGGTGCGGCGGCGCTACCAGTTCTTCGTCTGGCTGCAGAGCCAGCTGCCGGTCCTGCTTCCGCACCAGCTGTTCGTCTGCGCCGCGTGGCAGCGCCAAATCCGCGAGCTGCAGTTCGATCCCTTCCACAGCGTGCCGCTCGCTCAGGGGCTTCTCTCGCGCATCGGCGGCGCGGGACAGGCGCTGCAGCCGCTCGTGCAGGCGTGGATCGCCGGGGACGGCCGCGCGCTGGAGTGGTCGACTTCGGAGCATCGCCGCGGGCCGGTCGCCGACGCCTGCGCACCGCTGCACGAGGCGGGGCTCGGGCATGTCGCGGTGCACGGCATGGCGCGGCCGCAGCGGCCGGCCGAGATCGAGACCTTCTTCGTCGTGGCCGGCCCCGAGCCGCGTGCGCCCGAGGGCCTCGCCGAACGCTTCGAACTGCTGCTGCCGCACCTGCACGCGACGTTTCTTCGCGTGCAGGGCACCGAGCGCCAGATCGGCGCCCCGCGCCCGGCGCTGGCCGCGCCGGCGGCGGAGTCGCGGCCGGGGCCGATCACCGACCGCGAGCGCGAGATCCTGCTCTGGGTGCGCGAGGGCAAGAGCAACGTTGAGATCGCGTCGCTGCTCGGCATCAGCGCGCTCACGGTGAAGAACCACGTGCAGAAGATCCTGCGCAAGGTGGGCGCGGCCAACCGCGCGCAGGCCGTTGCGAAGGCGATGGAGGCCCAGTTGCTCAGCGGCGCGCCGGACGGCTCACGAGCCCCCCGAAGCGCGGGGTCGCGCCGGAACTCGTAGTCCGACAGGACCATGCCGAAGGCGGCCGGCGGTGGGTGACTTTCATGAAGCCCTGCACAGAATCCTCGCGTTCGAGAGCTTGAGGCTCCCCGCTCTTTGATGCCCGCCCGGTGACGGCGGGCACCGCCCGACAGCTGCCGCCGCCTCGTCGCGCCATGCACGAACCGCAGCGGTCTGCCCCTTAGGCGGCCTCGACATTGCCGGCAGGTCCGGCAGGCCAAGACCCCGGATGGGAACGATCACTGTGAACCAGGAGGTTTCGATGAAGTTGAGGACTCTGGCCGCCGCTGCGGCCTTGGCGATGACGGCGCCTGCATTCGCCGACATCAACACGATCGACGCGGACGCCGAGGTGTTCGGCATCGTGTGGGATCCGGCGCGTGCCACCTACGTGACCGACTTCGGCATCAAGTGGGGCGACCTGGTCAACGGGACGGCCAACCTGAAGCTCGGCAGCGTCGGCGGCGCCAACTGGGAGGCCTATGTCGCCGAGGACACCAAGAACGGCGGCAGCCTGAGCGACTTCTCGGAGTTCGAGGGCACGCGCTGGGCGATCTTCGCCGTCGACGACCAGGGCTTCGCCTTCGAGGACGGTTCGCTGAACTACGTGACCACCAGCGCCGGCGACCTGATGCCGAAGCTCACCAACTCCAACATCGAGACGCTGACCGGGACGATGGGCAGCAGCGCCTATGTCGGCACGCTCAACAGCAACGGCATGGGCGGCGCCAACGACAACACGGACTTCTACGCCGCGAAGGGCTCGCTCGGCGAGTTCGACGAGTTCATCCGCGGAGGAAGCTTCGGCTTCTTCGCCGGCAATGCGGTCGGGGGCGGCTTGGTGAACGTATTCAGCTGCACCACCTCGGGCTTCGATTTCGACGGCGCCGCGAACTGCACCAAGGGCAACCTGATGGTCGGCTTCGACGGCAAGGACTTCGTCGCCGCGATCCCCGAGCCGGGCACCTACGCGATGCTGGCTGCCGGCCTCGCCGTCGTCGGCTTCATGGCACGCCGGCGCCGCGGCTGACACCCCGGCGCCGGCCCTCGCAGCCTGCGCCGCCTCTGATCGATGGCTCCTGACGCCGTGGCGTCAGGCCTCAATTCGTCCAGGAGAATTTCCATGAACCAGCTCCGCCTCGTCTCGATCGCCGCCATGCTCGTCGCGGCTGCGGGCTCGTCCCAAGCGCTGACCCCGGCGCAGATCGAAGCCGCCCGCACTGCCGGCACGCTGAAGGAGATCCGCATCGCCGGTGCCTCTGCGCTGCGTCTGTCGGTCGCCGCCTACATGAAGGAGATCTGCGCCTCGAACTCGTTCCACGTCTTCTGGAACAGCAACTCCGAGGGGACCGATCACCGCGCGTACTCGTGCAACCTCGCTGTGGCACAAGGCAACTTCCCCGTCGGCACCCCGGTGCTGGTTTACAAGCGTGACGCAGGAGGCTCGGGCCAGGGCGTCAATCCGATCGCCACGGCGGCGGACCAGACGCACATGAAGGTCGACACCGTCAGCTGTGCGACGACGATCAGCGCCACGCCAGGCGGCGACGCCGCCGTGCCCAACTACATTTGCGGTGCCACCGAGACGGCGGGCATCAAGTCGGATGCCGGCATCTCCGACGTCGAGCCGGCGCTCCTGCAGGCTCCGGTCAATCTTCCCGGCACCACCGCTCTGACGCCGTCGCAGCTTGCGACCCTCGACGTGGGGCCGCTTGCCCAGGCGCTCTTCGCGGTCGCCGTCAATACGAAGGCCTACCGCGCGCTGCAGGAAGCTCAGGGCATCATCGCCCCGGGCGGTGCGCTGATCGACGTGCCCGCCGACCAGTCGACCTGGACGGATGCGACGCTCGCGACCATCCCTTCGGTGCCGTCGAACTGGGTGCGCGCAGTGTTGACCGGCCAGGCCATCGGCGGTGGCGCCAAGCGCGGCTGGTCGGTCGTCATCCCCGACACCGCCTACACGCTCAACGGCGCCCAACGGCCGGCCGTCGACGTGAACGCCAACGCCAAGACGCTGAATATCTGCCGCCGCACCGAGGGATCGGGGACACAGGCGATCTCGAACGCGTTCTTCGCGAACAACCCCTGCGGCACGGGTGCGGCTGCGTTCACGCCGCTGAATGTCGCGGGCAGTGCCGGCAACGCGACCACCGTCGCGGCGACGGTCTTCGGCAGCATCCTCGTGCAAGAGGGCACCAGCGCAGGCCAGGTCGAGAACTGCGTCGGGACCGATGCCAACAGTGCGGTTTCCAACAACGCGAGTTTCCCGGGCGACAACACGGCGTACGCCATCGCCTTCCTGGGCCGCGAAGCCAACCCGCTGCGTGCCGGCGGCGACCTCGGCTACCGCTACGTCAAGCTCGACGGCGTCGCGCCGGTGCGCAACGAGGCCCGCAACGGTCGCTACGCCGTGGTCTACGAGGCGACGATGCAGTGGAACCGCAACACGGTGCCGCCGGGCAGCGACAAGGACGCGTTCCTGCGCGCGCTGCGCACCGGCTTCGGGAGCCCGAACGGGCTGGCCGCGGTCGACAGCGACACGCAGCAGGGCGTGATGTCGCCGCCGGCGGCGTACAGCGGCACCTTCGCCGATGCGACCGGCAACGCGGCTCTCTTCGGTTCGCGCGTCGGTCGACTCGCGGGCAACAGCTGCGCGCCTCTGCGAACCATCAAGTAAGACCGTCCTGACCGGGCCACTCGGGGCGGCGCCAGGGCGCCGCCCCGCTGCGTTTGCGGCGCCCGGCAGCCGCAGTCCCACCCTCCGTCGACATGGAGCCTGTCACGCATGTTCGCCATTCCCGCCTTCGTCCAGCGCACCCTCACCGCCCTCGCCGTAGCCGGTGTCTTGGCGACGGGCGTCGCCCCGGCTGCCGCAGCGA
Source organism: Rubrivivax sp. (assembly GCA_025458805.1). GTDB lineage: Bacteria > Pseudomonadota > Gammaproteobacteria > Burkholderiales > Burkholderiaceae_C > Rubrivivax. Next base: position 401 of record JALORQ010000145.1, on the reverse strand, counting down.
TCGACGACGGTGAACTCGGCGACGGAGAGTTCTTCCTCGTCATCTGGGACCCGGCGCGCGAGGCCAGCTATACGCTGGATCTCGGCGTACCCATCTCGGCGATCACGTCGGACGGACAGGACGACGAGGGCTACCAGCGCTTCTGGACGCTGGACCGCGACGCCGATCCGCGCCTCGACAAACTGCTCGACCTGGGCTCGGCGATCAACTCACTGCGCTGGGCGGTGTTCGCTCTCGACCGGGATGGCTTCGGTTTCGATCCCGGCACGCTGCGCCTGTTCTTCACGCTCGAGCACACGGTGCCGACCGGAACGGTCAACCCCAACTACACCAACGTACTCGGTCTGGAGAACGCCACCTTCGAGGCTGCGCTCAGCACCTACTACAACAACCTCGCGCTC